>NZ_CP040899.1:942170-1256227 GCF_006349365.1 Georgenia wutianyii | reverse complement strand
GCCGTCGCGGGCGGCGACGAGGACCTCGCGGCCGGCACCGGAGGGCGCCTGGAGGGCGACCTGGGCGGTGTCGGCGAGGTCGGTGAGGTCGACCGGCTCGCTGCCCGGCCGCAGGAGGCTCACCCGGTCCTGCTCGTCGCGGACGAGGACGACGGCCTCCTGGCCGACGGCGCTCACCTGGATCTCGGCCTCGGCGAGGCGCTCGGGCTCCACTCCGAGGCCGGCGGGCTCGGGGGCCTCGTCGGTCTCGGCGTCGAAGCCGGCGGGCAGCGCGAGGAGGGTCGCGTCGGACGGGGAGACGCCGTAGGTGGTGCCGTCGACGCCGACGGCGATGACGCCGTTGGCACCGAGGCGAGCCGAGGCCTCGAGCTCCTCGTCGGCGAGCGTGCCCACGCGCCCGGTGTCGGTGGCGTGGAGCTGCCCGCTGCGCGAGTCGAGGACGGCGACGGTGCCGCCGCCGAGCTGGATCTGGCGCGGCCCGGGCAGCGAGACGGTCGTCGTCGTCGTCACGGTGGCCGGGTCGACCTGCTGGAGGAGGCCGGCGCCCTCGTCGACGAGGAAGACGTGCGAGCCGTCCTGGAGGACGTCGAAGCTGCCGCTGCGGGCGGCGAGGCCGCCGTCGAGCAGCTGGACCTGGCTGTTGAGACGGCCCAGGCGCATGTGCTCCTGGCTCGTCACCCACACCCCGCCGTCGTTGAGGTCGACGTCGGCCGTGGCCACGCCGTCGTACAGGACGCCGGCGACGACGAGACCCACCCCGAGAACACCGACGGTCACTCCGCTGACGACCTTCTGCCGGCGCCTGGGGTCGGTGGCCCGGCGGGCCCGACGGGTCGCCGGTCGTGCAGAGGCGCCGGTGGTCCCGGCCCGACCACGTCCGAATCGCACAGCTTCGCCCCAAGCTCTCGTGTGACAGGTAGGTGTCGGGCCCACGCCCTGACACCGCTCCGCACAGTAACAAATGTCAGGAACAAAGGTCCTACGTAAGGATGGGGAAATTTCCCCGGGTAGTCCTCCCCACGACCACCCGGCCTCAGGAAGGAGTACTGGTGTTGCGCGCGTGCTCCTCGTCCAGGGAGGGAAGCTGGTCGGAGCTGACGATCCGCGAGGCGACAGCGTGCTCGACGAGGCGGGCGCGCCGGTTGACGGCGAGCTGCTGCGGGCCGCCGCGCAGGCCGCGCACCCCGTTGCGGTCGAGCTTGTCGCACACGTTGTCGAGCTTGCGGTTGAACTTCGTCAGCGCCCAGCCCAGGCGGGCGGCCGCCTGCGCGGAGGTGGGGATGGCGGCGCTGCCGCGACCGGACAGGACCGGCTCGGACAGGGCGAGGACGAGCAGGTGCTGGGACTCGGTGAGGGTCACCGGGCCGATCGTCGTCTCCCCCACGTGCACCGGCTCGGCCTTGGCGGGGGCGAAGGTGGGGTCGGGGTTGACGAGGTTGACCTCGTAGGTCGTGGGCCCGGCGGTGAAGAGGATGGTCGTCCCGGCGTAGACGAGCGGCAGCCGGGCACCGGGGGCGAGCCACGCCTGGGTGTTGCCCTCGCTGTCGGCGAGGGTGGCCGACAGGCGCGAGCCGACGTTCTCGATCCACCACAGGTCGTCGACGTAGGCGATACGCAGGAACCGCCGGTGCAGGTAGGGGTTGTCGTCGATCTCCAGGGCGCCCTCGCGCCCGATGTAGAACGGCTCCTCCCGCTCGATGGGGAACCACTCCCCGCAGAACTCCAGCTGCAGCGTGGTGCTCACGTCACGTCCTTCCTCAGTCGACGCAGGCCTCGGCGGGACGCGCCGAGACCTGTCCCTGCTCGGAGATGGTCCTCAGCTCGATGCACACGCGCCCCACTGAGTCGACGACCAGCGGCGGCTCGGCCACGGGCTGGCTCTCGGTGACCTTCCCGCCGTCCGTCCGGGTCCACGCGTAGGTCACGTCACCGAGCTCGTCCTGCGGGGTCCAGGTGAACTCCACGGTCCCGTCACCCACCCGTTCCCCGCGCAGGTCCTCCGCGCTCGGCACGACGTCGGGGATGACGACGGTCCCGATGGTCCCGGTCGGCGCCGGGTCGGGCACCTCCTCCCCGCGCAGCGCTCCGGCGGCGACGATCCCGCCGGCGACGAGGACGGCGGCACCGGCGCCCGTGGCGACCCACCGCCACCGGGCGCGCGGGCGGGGCGCGGGCTCCTCGTCGTCGTCGGCGCGGAGGGCGGCGGACCGGCCACGGGTGCTCTCGGTCTCCTCGGGCACCCAGCCGACCTCGCCGACCGGCCGCAGCACGGTGTGCGGCTCCTCGTCGAGGACGGGGACGGGCGTCGCGCCCGTGGGGTCGACCGCGGTGACCGCACGCACGATCGTGCGGCCGTCGTCGCCGTCGTCGCCGACGACCGGCGCGGTGGCCGGGGACATCCACGAGGTGTCCGGCACCTCGATGTCGGTCATCGCCAGGCGCAGCTCCTGCTCGACGACCTGCAGCGCACGGCCGAGCTCGAGGGCCGACGCCGGACGGGCCGCCGGTGACTTCGCCATCGCCCGGGCCAGGACCTCCTCCAGCGAGGCGGGCACGTCCGTGCGGCCGATCGGCGGCACCGGGTCACGCTTGATCCGCATGGTGAAGTCGAGGCGGGTGTTCGGGCCGCCGGGCCGGGCGAAGGGCGAGCGCCCCGCGAGCAGCGTGTAGAGCGTGGCGGCGAGGGAGTACACGTCTCCCGCGACACCCGTGGAGTGCCCCTCGACGGCCTCGGGCGAGGCCCACGGGATCGACACGCCGCCGGACTCCGCCGCCCCGGTGAGGCCGGCGATGCCGAAGTCGCTGAGGGCGGGGCGCCCGTACTCCGTGGTGAGGATGTTCGCGGGCTTGATGTCGCGGTGGACGATGCCCGCCCGGTGGGCCGTCTCGACGGCGCCCGCGAGCCGCACGCCGATGCCGAGCACCTCGGGCACCCCGAGGGGGCGGACCTTGACCCGCTCGGCGAGGGTGGGCAGCGGGCAGTACTGCATGACGAGGTAGGGGCGCCCGTCCGCGGCCGTGTCCGCGTGGTAGATCGTGACGATCGAGGAGTGCGTGGAGAGCTGGGCCATGAGGTTGGCCTCGGCGACGAACTGCTCGCGGGACTGGCCCTCGGCCGCCTCCTGGGTGAGCACCTTGATCGCCACCGGCCGCCGCGGCAGGCGCTGCTGGTAGAGGAAGACGTCGGCGAACCCGCCCGAGCCCAGCAGCCGCTCGACAGTGTAGCCCGGCAGGTCCGGCGGCGACGCCGGCTGTCGACGTGGGCTCACTGCGCTCCCTCGACCCGCTGGACGGTGAGCTCGACGCCCACCCCGAGCTCGATGACCGCGCCCGGCCCGACCGGCACCCCGGTGCCCGGCTGGAGCCGGAAGGAGGGCTGGTCCGGCAGGTGGACGACGGTGCCGTTGGTGGAGTTCATGTCGGTGACGACGACGTGCCCGCCCGCCGGGCGGACCTCGACGTGGGTGGAGGAGATGTCGCGCTCGGGGTTCGACACGCTCACCAGCCGGGGCACCTCGGTGCCGGCGAAGCGCGTCGCCTCCGGGGCGCGCCCGAGGAGGACCGGCCGGTCCATCTCGATCCGCGGCCCGGTGGACAGGACGAGCTCGACGCCGGGCGCGGGGCGCACCACGGGCTCGAGGGCCACCGGCGTGGCGGTGGCCGGGATCTCCGACGTCGCGATCGTCTCGCCGTCGTGGTCGCCGTCGTCGACGGCCGGGGGCGGCGGCAGGTCGACGGGCGCACCCACGGGCGCCGCGGGGCGCGACAGGCCCGGCACCGAGTCGATGATCGGACCCGGGGCGAAGATGCCGGTGGCGTCCTCGTCGGACTCGGGCAGGCGGGTGGCCTCGAGGTCCGGCGGGCCGGACTCGGCGGGCTCCGCGCCGGCGGGCTCACCGGCGTCGACAGGCGCGGCGTCCGCAGGCGCGGCGTCGGCAGGGTCGGTGGCAGCCGCCGCGGGCTCCGAGCGGTGGGCGTGGACCTGCTCGGTCGACCAGAGGAGGAAGTCGTAGTCGTCGGAGTCCTCGGGCTCCTCCTCGACGAGGGCCGCGTCCGGAGCCTGCGGGACGGGCGGCGGGGCGGGTGCCTCGTCCGACTCCTCCTCGTCCGGCTCGTCGGCGGTGACCGCGGTCTCGGCCGCAGCAGCCGGGACCGGAGCCGGATCGGCCGGCGGGACCGGGACCTGCACCGGGGCGGGCGGCGCGACCGGAGCCTGCGTGACGGCAGGCGGGGCGACCGGAGCCGGAGCAGGGGCCGGCGGCGTGGCCGGAACAGGGGCAGGCGCAGGCGGCGGGGCGTCACTCACGTCGGCGACGGCCGCGGCGGTCCCCGCGTCCGCCGAGGCTGCGGGGCCGGAGGAGGACACGGGCGCGGCTGCCGGCCGGACGCCGACGGCGGCGGCGAGGGCGGGCATGCGCGCGACGGTGAGCTCGACGTCCTCCTCGTCCTCCGGCGGCGCGGGCGGCGGCTGGGGCGAGGCGAGCAGGCGAGCCGCGGACGCCCGGACGATGCCACCCGTGACGGGCAGCCAGCCGCCGTCGGTGGTCTCGGCGCTCACGGTGACGTCGGCGGCGGGCAGGAGCTCCTCGCGCCAGGTCGTCAGGCCCCGGCCGGAGACGATGCGCCCGCCCTGCTCGACGTCGATCTCGCCGCGGACGACGACGCGCAGCCCCTCGGGGTGCGCCTCGACGATGGCGAAGGACGGCAGCGCCGAGATCCCGGCGGCGGCGAGGTACTCGACCCACGCGCCGAGCCGGGTGCCGGTGGCCGACAGCTGCCACAGCTCGCGGGCGACGTCCTCGGGGACACCGGGAGGGAGCAGGGCGAGGGCGTCGTCGGTGACGAGCGCCGTCCAGCCGCCGGGCCGGTACTCGTGCCCGCTCATCGGTTCACCCCGGCGTCCGCGCGGGGCAGGGTCGAGCCCTGCTCCGCGCACTCCTCGCGCCGCTCGGTGGTCTCGAGGTCCTCGCCGCGGGCGGACACGACGACGACGGAGACGTTGTCGTTGGCCCCGCCGCCCTGCACCGCGCGGTCGAGGAGGGTCGCTGCCGCCTCCTGCGGGTGGCCTGCCGCGGCGACGACGTCGTGGATCTCGGCGTCCGCCAGCTCCCCGAACAGCCCGTCGCTGCACAGGACCAGCTGGTCCGGCCCGCCCACGCGCAGCATCCAGAAGTCGACGTCGGGCACCGGGCCGGTGCCCACCGCGCGGGTGATGACGTTGCGCTGGGGGTGGTGACGCGCCTCGTCGGCGCTGATCGTGCCGAGGTCGACCATCTCCTGGACGAGGGAGTGGTCCACGCTCACCTGCTCGATGTCCTCCTGGGTGCACCGGTAGACCCGGGAGTCCCCGACGTTGAAGACGAGCCAGAACGGCTCGCCGTCCTGCTCGGTGAGCACGGCCCCGGCCACGGTCGTGCCGGCGACGGCGTCGGTGCCGGCCATCTCCGCGCGGATCCGCTCGCCGGCGCGGCGCAGCGCCGCGACGACGTCCTCGGGGCGGACCGGGCCCTCGGTGCGGGCGAGGCCGGCGAGCTCGGCGACGGCGTGCCGGCTGGCCATGTCGCCGCGCGCGTGGCCGCCCATGCCGTCGGCGACGGCGAAGACCGGAGGCTCCGCCAGCACGGCGTCCTCGTTCGCCTGGCGTCGCCCGCCCGTGTCGGTGGCCACACCCCAGTGGATCTGCATCCGCGTCCTTCCCGCCGTTCCGTCAGGGGATCCTACGTGTCCGCGCGCGATCCACGTGCGCCACGCCTCAGCGGAGCGTGGGGAAAACTCCCCAGTAGGCGGCCGCGAGGAGCAGGACGAGGGCCCCGAGGTGGACGGTGACGAGCGTGATCGTACCGACGGTGCCGGTGCGGACCCCGCTGCGCCGCACCCGCAGCCAGCTCGACGCGGACCAGACGCCCACCGCCGTCGCGCCGACCGCAGCGAGCTGGACCCCCAGCCAGCCGCCGGTGACGACGACCGGGCTGCGCTCGTAGTTGAGCGCCAGGCCGGCGACGACGAGCAGGTAGGAGACGAACAGCACCCACACGGCGAGGACGGCGAGCGCCAGCGCGGCGCTCGCGCGGGCGAGCGGCGAGGGCAGCGGCTCGCTCGGCCGGCGGACGAGGCGGGTGAGCAGCCAGAGCAGCGGGCCGACGACGAGGAGCACTGCTCCCCCGACGAGCGTGAGGACGATCATGTCCCCCGAGGCGTACCAGCGCGGGCTGTCGAGGGGCTCGGCGCGGAACCGCTGCTCGGGCTGCCCGCCGGCGATGCGGGGCTGGGCGTCGGCCGTCTCCGGCAGGCCGAGCACCCAGCGCGCGACGGCGTCGGCGAACCCGGGGGCGAGCTCGCCGTCGATGCGGATGCCGTGGTTCGCGCCCTCGAAGTAGCGCAGGGTGTAGTCGCCGTTGTCGGCGACGGCGAGGTCCTCGATGACCTTCGCCGGCGCCTGGACGACCGGCATGGAGATGTCCTCGGTGCCGTAGACCATGAGCACCGGCTGGCGCATCTGCTGCTGGTAGGAGCTGACGTCGAAGTCGGCGTAGACGAACCCGCCCCCGGGCACCTCGCTGCCGAGCAGGCGCGGCACGGCCCGCAGCAGCTGCTCGGGCGCGCCCAGGGTGCGCAGGTAGGTGTCGGTGGCGAGGGCGAACTGCTCACGGGCGGGCACCACCGGCGCCGAGACGAGGACGACGAAGGCGACGTCGGGGTTCTCGGTCGCGGCGACGGGCGCGACGAACGCGCCCTCGCTCTCGGCGTACAGACCCACGCGTGCCGGGTCGACGCCGGGCCAGGCGGCCAGCGCGTCCCAGCTGTGGAGGTAGTCGCGCGCCATCGCCGGGTAGTCGCGGTAGCGGACGGTGTAGGTGTCCATGCGCTTGTCCGGGACGAGGGCGACGATCCCGGCGCTGGCCAGCGCCTCGCTCATGTTCCAGAAGTTGTCGTGCGTGGCCGTGCCGGCGCCGTGCATGAAGACGACACCGGGGCGCAGGCCGGGAGCGCCGACCGGCTCGTGCACGGTGGCCTCGACCGTCGCGCCGTCGAGCTCGACGGTGAAGGTCTCGGTCCTGGTCTCGTAGGTGCCGACCGGGTCGGTGACGACGTCGCCGCCGATGGCCGTGTCCTCGGACTGGACGATGAGCGCCTGATCGAGCGGCTGGGGGTTCCACCCCGGACCCGCGACGGTCCCGATGAGACCGAACAGGAGCACGGCGACCACGGTTACCGCGACTCGCCAGGACCTCACCGCAACAGGGTAGTCGGTGGCTCGTGACCCGGCCGCACGCACCCGCGGACGGGCGCGTGCGGCCGGGCGGTCAGAAGCCGAGACGGCCGAGCTGCTTGGGGTCGCGCTGCCAGTCCTTGGCGACCTTGACGTGGAGGTCGAGGTAGACCCGCGTGCCGAGGAGCGCCTCGATGCCGCGGCGGGCCCGGGACCCCACCTCCCGCAGGCGTGAGCCGCCGCGACCGATGATGATCGCCTTCTGCGAGTCACGCTCGACGTAGAGGTTGACGTGGACGTCGAGCAGCGGCGGACGGTCCCCGCGACCCTTGCGCTCGTTGATCTCCTCCACGACGACGGCCAGCGAGTGCGGCAGCTCGTCGCGCACCCCCTCGAGGGCGGCCTCCCGCACGAGCTCGGCGATCATCACCGTCTCCGGCTCGTCGGTGAGCTCGCCCTCGGGGTACAGCGGCGGGGACTCGGGCATCTGCTGCAGGAGCAGCTCGGTGAGGAGGTCGACCTGCTCACCGTTGACCGCCGACACCGGGACGATGTGCGCCCAGGAGCCGAGCTGGTCGATCTCCAGCAGGTGCTCGGCCAGCCGCTCGCGGCTCACCGTGTCGCTCTTCGTGGCGACGGCGATGACCGGCGTGCGCACCTCGGCCAGCTCGCGCGCGATGTACCGGTCGCCGGGACCGATCTTCTCGTCGGCGGGCAGGCAGAAGACGAGGACGTCGACCTCGCTGATCGTCTCGCGCACGAGGTCGTTGAGCCGCTGCCCGAGCAGGGTGCGCGGGCGGTGCAGACCGGGGGTGTCGACCAGGACGAGCTGGCCGTCCTCGCGGTGGACGATGCCGCGGATCGTGTGCCGCGTCGTCTGCGGGCGGTTGGAGGTGATCGCCACCTTCTGCCCGACCAGCGCGTTCGTCAGGGTCGACTTCCCTGCGTTCGGGCGCCCGACCATGGAGGCAAAGCCTGCTCGGTAGCCCTCGGGCCACGAGTACGTCATGAGTGCTCGTCCTCCTCGTCGGCGGCGGGCGGCTCGACCGCCCGCGCCAGGATCGTCGCGATCTGCCGGCGACGGCCGCCGGCACGTTCTGCCTGCAGGTGCAGGCCCCCCACCTCGACCTCGGCGCCCGGGATGGGCACCTTGCCGAGAGCCTTGGCGAGCAGTCCGCCCGCGGAGTCGACGTCGTCGTCGTCGAGCTCGAGACCGAAGAGCTCGCCGAGCTCGTCGACCGGCAGCCGCGCGGGGACGCGCACCGTGCCGTCCTCGAGGTGCTCGACGACCGGCTCGGCCCGGTCGTGCTCGTCGGTGAGCTCGCCGACGAGCTCCTCGAGCAGGTCCTCGATGGTCACGAGACCGGCGATGCCGCCGTACTCGTCGACGACCATCGCGATGTGGAAGTTCTTGGCCTGCATCTCGCGCAGCAGGTCGTCCACGAGGATGGTCTCGGGCACGAACACCGCCTCGCGCACGGTCGTCTCGACGGCGTCCCCGGCGGCCTCGGGGCGCATGTGCGTGCGGCGCAGGACGTCCTTGAGGTAGAGCACGCCGCGCACGTCGTCGACGGACTCCCCGACGACGGGCACGCGGGAGAACCCGGAGCGCACGAACAGGGCGAGCGCCTTGGTGAGCGGCTTGCCGGCGTCGATCGTCACCATGTCCGGGCGCGGCACCATGACCTCGCGCACGAGCGTGCTGCCGAGCTCGAACATCGACTGGAGCATCGTGCGCTCGTCGTCGGCGAGCTGCTCGGACTGGCTCACCCGGTCGACCATGTCGCGCAGGTCCTCCACGGCCTCCTCGCGCGCCTCGGCCTCGGTGAGCCGCGAGCGCGGGGTGAGCGCGCGGGCGACGGCGACGAACGGGCGGGTGAGCGCGAGCACGAGGCCGAGGAACGGCACGAGGGCGTGGAGCACCTGGCCGGGCTGACGGGTCCCCAGCCGCCGCGGCGTGGCCCCGGCGACGACGGCGATGAGCAGCGCGGCGACGAGGACGGCGACGAGCAGCACCTGCCACCACTCGGGCAGCAGGTCGGCGACGACGAGCGTGAGCGCGACCGCCGTCGTCATCTCCGCGAGCACGCGGGCCAGGGTGATCCCGGGCAGGGTCGTGTCCCGCTCGGCGGCGAGGCGGGCGACGCGCCCGGCACGGGGCCGCTCGGCGACCTGGAGCTCGGTGAGCGCGGTGCGCCCGATGCGGCGCAGCGCGGCCTCGGCGGCGATCAGCGCGGCCGTGAGGAGCAGGGAGACGAGGGCGAGCGCGAGCAGCCACCACTCGGGTACGTCGGGGAGGAGACCGTCCATCAACGCTCCGCGAGGAACGTCAGCAGCAGGCGGCGCTGCAGGGCGAACATCTCCTTCTCCTCCTCCGGCTCGGCGTGGTCGTAGCCCAGGAGGTGGAGGATGCCGTGGGTCGTGAGGAGCAGGAGCTCCTCGGCGGTGCTGTGACCCGCCACCTTCGCCTGCGCGGCCGCCACCTCCGGGCACAGGACGATGTCCCCGAGCATGCCCTCGACGGGCTCCTCACCGGGCCGGCCGGGCCGCAGCTCGTCCATCGGGAAGGACAGGACGTCGGTGGGACCGGGCTCGTCCATCCACTTCTCGTGCAGCTCGGACATGACGTCCGTGGTGACGAAGACGATGGACAGCTCGGCCTGCGGGTGGACGTGCATCTGCTCGAGGACGTAGCGGGCGAGCGCCGCGAACTCCTCCTCGGCGACGTCGTACCCGGACTCGTTGGCGACCTCGGTGCTCATCGGCGCGCCCCGTGGGACGGTGCGGTCGGGGTGGCGGCGTGGTGCGGCATGGGCAGGGCGCGAAGGCCCGACATCTCCTCGAGGACGGGGGTGGCGCACGCGGTGTGCGCTCACCCGATGCTACCAACGCGGCGCGCGCCGCGACGGCGGTGACGGGTCAGCGGGCCCCGCGGCGCTGGGCGGCGCGGCGGTCGGCACGGTTGCCCGCGGGCCCGGCGTCCCAGCGCTCGTAGGCGTCGATGATCTCCGAGACGAGCCGGTGGCGGACGACGTCGGCGGAGGTGAGGCGGCAGAAGGCGACGTCCTCGATGCCGGTGAGGATCTCCTCGACCACCCGCAGGCCCGAGCTCGTCCCCGAGGGCAGGTCCACCTGGGTGACGTCGCCGGTGACGACGACGCGGGAGTTGAACCCCAGCCGGGTGAGGAACATCTTCATCTGCTCGGGGGAGGTGTTCTGCGCCTCGTCGAGGATGATGAACGCGTCGTTGAGGGTGCGCCCTCGCATGTAGGCGAGCGGCGCGACCTCGATCGTCCCGGCCGCCATGAGCTTGGGGATCGACTCGGGGTCGAGCATGTCGTGCAGGGCGTCGTACAGCGGCCGCAGGTAGGGGTCGATCTTGTCGTTGAGCGAGCCGGGCAGGAAGCCCAGGCGCTCCCCCGCCTCCACGGCCGGCCGGGTGAGGACGATCCGGTTGACCTTCTTGGCCTGCAGGGCGTGGACGGCCTTGGCCATCGCGAGGTAGGTCTTGCCGGTGCCGGCGGGGCCCACCCCGAAGGTGATGGTGTGCTCGTCGATCGCGTCGACGTAGGTCTTCTGCCCGAGCGTCTTGGGGCGGATGGTGCGCCCGCGCGCCGAGAGGATGTCGAGGGTGAGGATGTCGGCGGGGCGCCCGCCCGTCGGCGCGGTGAGCATCGTGATCGCGCGGCCGACGGCGTCGGCGGTGAGCGCCTGGCCGGAGCGGGCCACCTGCGCGAGCTCGTCGACGAGCCGCTCGGCGAGCGCCACGTCCCCCGCCGGCCCGGCGAAGGACACGACGTTGCCGCGCACGTGGATGTCGACGGTCGGGAAGCCGGACTCGACGGCGCGGAGCACCTCGTCGCGCCGGCCGAGCAGGGAGACCATGGGCACGTCGTCCGGGACCGTGATCTGGTGGTGGAGCATGGCGTCCTGCGTGGACGCGTCGTCGCTGCGAGCCATGGGCGCGGGCTTGGGGCCCCGATCCTCCCGGTGTCGGTGACAGGTGTACGGGGAGTCTAACGACGGCGTCCAGCCGAAACTTCCCGGACGGGGGAGGTTCCTACCAGCGGCCCAGCCGTGCCGAGACGAGCGCCAGGGCGACCGGCCCGGCGGTGGAGGTGCGCAGCACGTGCGGCCCGAGCCGCACGACCCTCGCGCCCCGCTCGGCGAGGTCGGTGACCTCGCGCGGGCTCAGCCCGCCCTCCGGCCCGACGACGAGGAGCACCTCGGCGTCCGCGGCGGGCAGCGGCACCTGCGTCACCGGCTCGGTGGCCTCCTCGTGGAGGACGAGGACGGCGCCGCCGGCGTCGACGACGCGCGCGACGCGGTCGAGCAGCCCCCGGCCGACGACGAGCTCCTCGACGTGCGGGAGGCGCGCGCGGCGTGCCTGCTTGGTCGCGGCGAGCGCCACGGACTGCCAGCGCTCCCGGCCACGCCCGGCCTTCTTCCCGGCCCACACGGACACGCACCGCTCGCTCTGCCACGGCACGACGCCGTCGACGCCGACCTCGGTCGCCGTCTCGACGGCCTGCTCGTCCCGCCCGCCCTTGGCCAGCGCCTGGACGAGGGTGAGCCGCACGGAGGGCGCCGGCTCCCGGGTGAGGTCCGTCACCCGGACGGTGAGCTCCTCCCCCGCCGCGGCCGTGACCTCGCCGCGGGCGCGCACGCCCTCACCGTCGACGACGTCGACGACCTCACCGGGCCGCACCCGGCGCACGGCGACGGCGTGGCGGCCCTCCGGCCCGCTGACCGTGAGGGTGGCCCCGACCTGCGCGACGGCGAGGTCCTCGGGGCGGCCGAGGAAGACGGGCGCGCTCATCAGCGGCCCGAGAGCTTGTCCCGCAGCCGCGAGAAGACGCCGTTGGACGCGGAGGCCAGGCGCGGCTCGGCGCGCTCCTCGCCGCGCATCCGGGCGAGCTCGGTGAGCAGCTCGCGCTGCCGGTCGTCCAGCGCGGTGGGCACCTCGACGTCGACCTCGACCTTGAGGTCGCCGCGCCCGTTGCCCGACAGGTGGCCCACGCCGAGGCCGGGCAGGGTGAGGACCTCCTCGGGCTGGGTGCCGGGGGCGATGTCGATCTCCTGCACGCCGTCGAAGGTCTCCAGGCGCAGCACGGTGCCGAGCGCGGCGGCCGTCATCGGGACCTGGACGCGCGCGACGAGGTCGTCACCGCGGCGCGCGAAGACGGGGTGGGAGCGGACCTTGAGCTCGACGTAGAGGTCCCCGGCCGGGCCGCCGCCGGGGCCGACCTCGCCGCTGCCGGTGAGCTTGATCCGGTTGCCGGTGTCCACGCCGGCCGGCACGGAGACCGGGATGGCACGACGGGTGCGCACCCGGCCCTGGCCGGAGCACTCGGGGCACGGGTCCGGGATGGTCGTGCCGTGCCCGCCGCAGGCCGAGCAGGGCGAGGTCGTCATGACGTTGCCGAGGAAGGAGCGCGCCACCCGCTGGACGGAGCCGCGCCCGCCGCACACGGCGCAGGTCTGCACGCTCGTGCCGGGCCGGGTGCACGTGCCGTTGCACGTCCCGCACAGGACGGCGGTGTCGACCTGGACCTCCTCCTCGACACCGAAGACGGCGTCGCGCAGGTCGACCTCGAGCCGGATGAGGGCGTCCTGGCCGCGTCGGCCGCGCGGGGCGGGCCCGCGCGAGGCTCCGCCCGCGGCGCCGAAGAAGGTCTCGAAGATGTCGGAGAACCCGAAGCCGCCGCCGGCGCCCCCGCCGCCGAGCGCCGACTCCCCGCCGAGGTCGTACATCTGGCGCTTCTCGGGGTTGGACAGCACCTCGTAGGCGCGCCCGACCTCCTTGAACTGCTCCTCCGCCTCCGGGCCGGCGACGTCCGGGTGCAGCTTGCGCGCGAGCTTGCGGTAGGCGCGCTTGATCTCCTCCTGCGTCGCGGTACGCGGCACACCGAGGATCTCGTAGTAGTCGTTCACCAGGTCTCTTCCTGTGGGGTTGGGGCGGTGGAGGCGGGTCAGCCCTTGAGTATCCGCGAGAGGTAGCGGGCCACGGCGCGCACGGAGGACATCGCCGAGGGGTAGTCCATCCGGGTGGGCCCCAGCACGCCGAGCCTGGCCACGCCCTCGTTGCCCCCACCGTAGGCCGTGGCCACGATGGATGCCTCCGACAGCGACTCGTGCTGGTTCTCCTGCCCGATGCTCACGGCCACGGCGTCGTCGGCCGACATCTCCTCGAGCAGGCGCAGGAGGACGACCTGCTCCTCCAGCGCCTCGAGGACGGGGCCGATGGTGCGGGAGAAGTCGACGTCCGCGCGGGCGAGGTTCGCCGTCCCGGCCATGACGATGCGCTCCTCGGCGTCCAGCCGCAGCGTCTCGGTGAGCAGGCCGACCACCTGGGAGACGAGCGGGCGGTGCTCGGGGGCGAAGCGCCTGGTCGTGTCCTCCAGGGCGGTGCCGATGTCGGCGACCCGGCGCCCGATGCTCCCGGCGTTGATCCGGGCGCGGAGCTCGGCGAGCACGACGGGGTCCAGGGCGGTGGGGACCTCGAGGGAGCGCTGCTCGACGCGGCCGGAGTCGGTGATGACGACGACGAGCAGCCGGCGGTCCGACAGCGGCACGAGCTCGACGTGGCGCAGCGCGGAGTTGCGCAGCGAGGGGTACTGGACGACGGCGACCTGGTGGGTGAGCTGGGCGAGCAGGCGCACGGTGCGCTCGACGACGTCGTCGAGGTCGACGGCGCCGTCGAGCAGGTGCGCGATGGCGCGCCGCTCGGCGGCCGTCAGCGGCTTGAGGGTGGAGAGCTGGTCGACGAACAGCCGGTAGCCCTTGTCGGTGGGCACGCGCCCGGCGGAGGTGTGCGGCTGGTGGATGTAGCCGCGCTCCTCGAGCATCGCCATGTCGTTGCGGATGGTCGCCGGGGAGACGCCGAGCGCGTGGCGCTCGACGAGCGCCTTGGAGCCCACCGGCTCGCGCGTCTCCACGTAGTCCTCGACGATCGCCCGCAGCACGTCGAGCTGGCGGTCCTGAGCCATGAGGTCCCTCCTCCCGCGCGGTCGGCCCGGGTACGACGGTGAGGCCGGCGGTCAGCACTCACCGACCCAGAGTGCCAATTCTACGCGCCACGCCACCCCGTGTCCCGTGACCTCACCCACGGCGCGCCTAACCTGCGGGGGTGATCGATCGCTACGGCTCGGACGTCCTCGCCTCCGACCCGCACCGCACCGGTGCCCACGCCCACCGCCGCACGACCCAGGACCAGCCGGCCGAGACCGGCCTCGTCGTCGAGGACGTCGAGACCGGCTGGGTGGGCGCGGTGACCCGGGTGGAGAAGTCCGGTGGGGTGCACGTCGTCGTCCTCGAGGACCGCAAGGGCCGCACCCGCACGTTCCCGCTCGGGGCGGGCTTCTGGGTGGAGGGCAAGCCGGTACGGCTCGTGCCCCCGGCGCGCCGGGCCGCCCCCCGCGGGCCGGTGACGGCCGGTGGGCGCCGGCTCACGGCGTCGGGCTCGATCGCGGTCGAGCAGGACCGGGCCCGGGTGGCGCGCGCGTCGCGCATCTGGGTGGAGGGACGTCACGACGCCGAGCTCGTCGAGCGGGTGTGGGGCGACGACCTGCGGGTCGAGGGGGTCGTCGTCGAGCTGCTCGAGGGCGTGGACAACCTCGCCGCGGTGCTCGCGGACTTCCGTCCCGGACCGACCCGCCGCGCGGGCGTGCTGGTCGACCACCTCGTCACCGGCTCCAAGGAGACCCGGCTCGTCGCCGAGGCACTGCGCTCGCTCGGCCCGCGGGCCGCGGCCAACGTCAAGGTGCTCGGCCACCCGTACGTCGACGTGTGGCAGGCGGTGCGGCCCGAGCGGGTGGGGCTGCGGGCGTGGCCGGACGTGCCGCGCGGCACGGACATCAAGGTCGGCACGCTCGCCGCGCTCGGCTGGCCGCACGCCGACCAGGGCGACGTCGCCCGCGGGTGGAAGCGCATCCTGGGCACCGTGCGGAGCTACAAGGACCTGTCCCCCGCCCTGCTCGGTCGCATGGAGGAGCTCATCGACTTCGTCACCGAGATCCCCGAGTAGGTGGCGCCCACCGTCCGGCCCGGGGCCGAGGCCCGGGCACTGCTCGACACGCGCACCGCGCTCGCCGGGGCCGCCGCGGCCGTGCTGGCCGAGGAGGAGGCGCTGCGGCGAGGCGTCGTGGAGCGTGTCGAGGCGTACCGCGACGCACGGCTGCGGACCGAGCTCGCCGGGATCGACGTCGAGCGGCTGAGGGAGACCACCGAGCGCAACCTGCGCCTGCAGGCCCTCCAGGACGCGGGCGTGCGGACGGTGCACGACGTGCTCGACGCCGGGCCCGCCCGGCTCGAGGCGCTGCCCGGCGTGGGGCCGCACACGGCACGTGCCGCGGTGGCCGCCGCCGACCGTCTCGCCGGGGCGCTGCGCGCCGGCTTCCCGGTGCGCGTGGAGCCGGGTGAGGACGGCCCGCTCGGGCGGGGGCTGGCTGCCCTGCTCCACCGCCTCCACGGCCTGGACCTCCTGCTCACGCCGCACCGGACGGAGCTCGCCGACTTCGCCTCCACCGTGGCGGTCCAGGCGGCCCAGGCCGCACCCGCGCGCAGCCGCCTGAGCCTGCTCCTGTCCCGTCCCCGCACCCGCGACCGCGCCCGCCGGGCACTGGCGTCCCTGGCCGGCTGGGAGCCGTGGCTCGCCCGGACCGGCCTGCCCGACGTCGTCACGCGCCTCACCGCCCACCTCGCCGCGCCACGACCCGGCCCGCTCGCCGTGTGGGAGGCGTTCGAGCGCGACGCCGCGACGTACTACGCCCTGCTCGGGGAGGTGGTGCCCGGCGTCAACGCCGTGGGCCACGGGGCGCTGCCGGCCGACCTCGTCGAGCGGATCGAGGCCTTCCCGCTCGACACCTCGCTGCTGCGCGTGCGGCTGCGCGGCTACCAGGCGTTCGGGGCGAGGTTCGCGCTCAACCAGGGGCGGACGCTCCTCGGCGACGAGATGGGCCTGGGCAAGACCGTGCAGGCGATCGCCGTCATGGCGCACCTGGCCGCGCGCGGTGAGGACCGGGCGCTGGTCGTGTGCCCGGCGAGCGTCGTCGTGAACTGGTGCCGGGAGGTCACCGCGCACAGCGACCTGCGGGTGCACCGGGTCCACGGCCCGGGCCGGGACGCCGCCCTGGCCGCGTGGCACCGCGAGGGCGGCGTCGCCGTCACCACGTTCGAGACCCTCCGCCACCTCCCCCTCCCCGCGACAGCGGACTTCCGCGCGACAGCGGACTTCCCCGCGACAGCGGACTTCCGCCCCGCCGAGACGCCGCCGCCCGCCGTCCTCGTCGTCGACGAGGCGCACTACGTGAAGAACCCGCACGCCCGCCGCAGCCAGGAGGTCGCCGCCTGGGCGGAGGCCTGCCCGCGCGTGCTCCTCCTCACCGGCACGGCGCTGCTCAACCGCGTCGAGGAGCTCCTCTCGCTCACCGGCCTCCTGCAGCCCGAGCTCGTCGCCGCGCTGCCCGCGCACCTGCGCCTCCTCGACGCCGAGACGTTCCGCCGGCACATCGCGCCGGTCTACCTGCGGCGCAACCTCGAGGACGTGCTCGTCGAGCTGCCACCCCGCCTCGTGGTCGACGAGTGGGAGCAGTTGACCCCGGCCGCCGAGCACCGCTACCGCGAGGCCGTGGCGAGCGGGAACCTCATGGCCATGCGGCGTGCCGACCTCACCGTGCCCGACCCGGCGGACTCGGCGAAGCTGGAGCGCCTCCTCGAGATCGTCGAGGAGGCGCGCGACGGCGGCCAGCGCGTCGTCGTCTTCTCCTTCTTCCGCGACGTCGTCACCCGGGTCGCCGAGCAGGTGGAGCGGCTGCCCGGCGTGCGCTCCTACGGTCCGATCACCGGCTCGGTGCCGGCGGCCGAGCGGCAGGAAATCGTCGACGCGTTCTCCGCGGGCGAGCCCGGCGCCGTGCTCGTCAGCCAGATCGCGGCGGGCGGGGTGGGGCTCAACGTGCAGGCGGCGAGCGTCGTCGTCATCACCGAGCCGCAGCTCGTGCCGGCCGTCGAGGACCAGGCCGTCGGGCGGGTGCACCGGATGGGCCAGGTGCGGCCGGTGCAGGTCCACCGTCTGCTCACCGAGGACAGCGTCGACGAGCGCATCGAGGAGCTGCTCGCCGGGAAGCGGCAGGTCTTCGACACCTACGCCCGCGAGTCGAGCCTCGCGCAGGGCGCGCTCGGCGCCGTCGATGTCACCGAGGGCGAGCTCGCGCGCCGGGTGGTCGCCGCCGAGCAGGCCCGGCTCGGCTACGGGCCGGTGTGGGACGACCTCGAGGACGCGGCCGGCCCTGCACGTTGAGTGCGCGGTAGCGCCCGTACGCTCCGGCGGGATCGCCCGGAAGCCGCCCGGAGGGCCCGCCGGTCCCGTGATCGCCCCCGCCGTCTTAGGGCACGGGCGCCCACGCGCCCGGCCCCGGACCTGGCCCTTGCGCAGGCGGTCCAGCCCTTCCCCGATCTCGTGATCTTGGGGGTCAGCCGGCCGGACGCCATGAGGTCATGGACGCCGGTGAGGTCCTCGACGCCACCGCCCAGGGAGCCGATGAGGTCGACCTCCTTGACGATGAGGTCGTTCATGTTGATCTCGGCGTCGAGCCTCCCCATCCCCACCTGGACGACGCGTCCGCCGGGACCGACGATGTCGACGGCCCCCGCCGTCGTCGTACCGAAACCGGCGAAGTCGAGGATGACGTCGAGACCGAGGTCGGCCAGCTCCGTGATGTCCGAGACGCACCGGACGACACCCAGCGACTCGGCCAGCGGCCACACCTCCTCGCGGACCTCCGCCGCGTACACCTCCGCCCCCAGGACGACGGCGACGGCCGGTCGCACGGACCGGCGCCCTCGCTCGGGCACGACGTCCACGTCTGCCGCGAGGAATCGCGACCACGCCCTCAGTCGGTGAGCGCCCGCACCACGGTGTCGGCGAGCAGGCGCCCGCGGCGGGTGAGCAGGATGCGCCCGGCGCGGGCGGCGGGCATGTCGATCAGCCCCTCGGCGATGAGCCCGGCCACCGCCTCACGGTGCCGCTCGGGGACCCGGCCGGTCCCGGGCTCCAGCTCCAGCCCCTCGGCCAGGCGCACGCCGAGCAGCACCCGCTCGAGCTCGCGGGCGGCGTCGTCGAGCACCTCGCGCCCGGCCCCCGGGCTCGTCCCCTGCTCCAGGCGCTGGGCGTAGGCCCGCGGGTGCTTGACGTTCCACCAGCGCACCCCGCCGACGTGGCTGTGCGCGCCGGGACCGACGCCCCACCAGTCCGCACCGCGCCAGTAGGCGAGGTTGTGCCGGCACGCGCGCTCCGGCGTGCGGGCGAAGTTCGAGACCTCGTACCAGGACAGCCCGGCGGCGGTGAGGACGTCGTCGGCGACCTCGTACTTGAGGGCTGCGTCGTCGTCGTCGGGCATGGGCAGCTCGCCGCGGCGCACCTGCGCCCCCATCCTCGTGCCCGGCTCGATGCCCAGCGCGTAGGCGGACACGTGGTCCGGCTCGAGGGCGACGGCGGCCTCCAGGCTGGTGCGCCAGTCCTCGAGCGACTCCCCCGGCGTGCCGTAGATGAGGTCGACCGACACGTCGAGCCCGGCGTCCCGTGCCCAGCGCACGACGTCGGGCAGACGCGCCGGGTCGTGGGTGCGGTCGAGGGTGGCCAGGACGTGCGGCACCGCGGACTGCATGCCGAAGGACACCCGGGTGAACCCGGCGGCGGCGAGCTGCTCGAGCGAGGCGGCCGTCACGGAGTCGGGGTTCGCCTCCGTCGTCACCTCCGCGCCGTCGGCCAGGCCCCACGTCGCGCGCACGTGCCCGAGCATGGCCGCGAGGTCGGCGGCGGGCAGCAGGGTGGGCGTGCCGCCGCCGACGAACACGGTCGACACCTCGCGGCGCGCCACCCCGGCCCGCTCGAGCACGCCGGCGGCCAGGTCGATCTCGCGGCGGGCGGTGTCCGCGTACGCGGCCTGGCTCGCCCCGCCCCCGAGCTCGGTGGCCGTGTAGGTGTTGAAGTCGCAGTACCCGCAGCGCACCCGGCAGAACGGCACGTGCAGGTAGACCCCGAGGTCCCGCTGCGCGGAACCCACGGCGGCGGAGGCGGGCAGCGCCCCGTCCGCGGGGACGGGGTCGCCCGCGGGCAGCGCCGGGCTCACTTCCTGCCCTTGGCGTCCTTGCCCGTCGGCGCGTCGGAGGACAGGGCGGCGATGAAGGCCTCCGGCGGGACCTCGACCCGTCCGATCGACTTCATGCGCTTCTTGCCCTCCTTCTGCTTCTCCAGGAGCTTGCGCTTACGGGAGATGTCACCGCCGTAGCACTTGGCGAGCATGTCCTTGCGCAGTGCGCGGATGGTCTCGCGGGCGATGATCCGGGCGCCGATGGCCGCCTGGATCGGCACCTCGAACTGCTGCCGGGGGATGATCTCGCGCAGCTTGCCGGCCATCTCCACGCCGTAGGCGTAGGCCTTGTCGCGGTGGACGATCGCGCTGAACGCGTCGACCTTCTCACCGTGGAGGAGGATGTCGACCTTGACGAGGTCGGCCGACTGCTCGCCGTCGGCGTCGTAGTCGAAGGACGCGTACCCGCGCGTGCGGGACTTCAGCTGGTCGAAGAAGTCGAAGACGATCTCGGCCAGCGGCAGGTGGTAGCGCATCTCCACCCGCTCCGGGGAGAGGTAGTCCATCCCGTCCTGGGTGCCACGGCGCTGCTGGCACAGCTCCATGACCGTGCCGATGAACTCCGACGGCGTGATGATCGTCGCCCGCACCACCGGCTCGTAGACCTCGGCGATCTTCCCGTCGGGGAACTCGCTCGGGTTGGTCACCTCCGTCCGCCTGCCGTCCTCGGTGACGACGCCGTAGACGACGTTCGGGGCGGTGGAGATGAGGTCGAGGTCGAACTCGCGCTCGAGGCGCTCGCGCACGATCTCCAGGTGGAGCAGCCCGAGGTAGCCGCAGCGGAAGCCGAAGCCGAGGGCCACGGAGGTCTCCGGCTCGTAGGTGAGGGCGGCGTCGTTGAGCTTGAGCTTGTCCAGCGCGTCGCGCAGCACCGGGTAGTCCGAGCCGTCCACGGGGAACAGGCCGGAGTAGACCATCGGCTGCGGGTCGCGGTACTCACCGGCCGCCTCGGTCGCCGGGCGCGCGGCGTTGGTCACCGTGTCACCCACGCGCGACTGGCGCACGTCCTTGACGCCGGTGATGAGGTAGCCCACCTCACCCACGCCGAGCCCGTCGGTGGGCCGCGGCTCCGGGGAGCTGACGCCGATCTCGAGGAGGTCGACGTTCGTGCCGGTCGACATCATCGTGAGCTTCTCGCGCGGCTTGATCGCGCCGTCGACGACGCGCACGTAGGTGACGACGCCGCGGTAGGTGTCGTAGACCGAGTCGAAGATCATCGCCCGCGTGGGGGCGTCCGGGTCACCGACCGGGGACGGGATGTCCCTGACGATGCGGTCGAGCAGGGCGGTCACCCCGACGCCCGTCTTGCCCGAGACCTGCAGGCAGTCCTCCGGGTCGCCGCCGATGAGGCCGGCGAGCTCGTCCGCGTACCGCTCGGGCTGGGCGCCGGGCAGGTCGATCTTGTTGAGCACCGGGATGATCGTGAGGTCGTTCTCCATCGCCAGGTAGAGGTTGGCGAGGGTCTGCGCCTCGATCCCCTGGGCGGCGTCGACGAGGAGCAGCGCGCCCTCACAGGCCGCGAGGGAGCGGGAGACCTCGTAGGTGAAGTCGACGTGCCCGGGCGTGTCGATCATGTTGAGCGCGTAGGCCGTGTCCCCGACCTGCCAGGGCATGCGCACGGCCTGGGACTTGATCGTGATCCCGCGCTCGCGCTCGATGTCCATGCGGTCGAGGTACTGGGCCCGCATGGCGCGGTCGTCGACGACACCGGTGAGCTGGAGCATGCGGTCGGCCAGCGTCGACTTGCCGTGGTCGATGTGGGCGATGATGCAGAAGTTGCGCAGCAGCTCGGGGGCGGTCGCCCCTGGGGCGATCGCGGCGGTCAGCTTGGGGCTGGGGATCGGGGACACTCACGTTCCTTGAGGGACGACGACGGACGGCCACCGGCCGCGCGAGGACACACTGCTCCCTATCGTCCCACGCCGAGCAGGGGCGCGAGAATCTCCCCGGCCCGCGGCGGGGCGCTCAGCGCAGGAGGAGGGCGAAGGCGCTGGCGAACGCCCCGAGCACGCCGAGCGGGATGGCCGCCACGGTGCCGAGGAAGGCGACGAGCGTCACCCGCAGGTCATCCTTGAGGTAGGGCGCGTTGACGGTGCCGCCCGCGGCCCGGACCGCCGCGCGCTGGGCGGCCTCCACCCTGGGGAGCCAGCGGGCGGTGCGCACCCGGCCCTCCGCCGCGGCCTCGCCCCACGCGGCGAGGGTCTCGTCGGCCGGCCCCTGGGTGTGCCCCTCGACCACGACGACGACGCCGCTGCCCGGGATCGTCACCGGGCGGTCGGCCAGGCCCTCGGTCACGCGCTGCAGCCGCCGGCGGCGCACCGCGAGGACGACGACGGGCACCGCGAGCACCCCGGCCAGGACGAGCGGCAGCCAGCCCGTCCAGCGCTCGGCCTCCAGGCCCAGGAGCAGCGCGAGGAGGGCGAAGACGCCCACGGGAACCGCGGCCCCGGTGAGCAGGAGACGGCCCGGACGTCGCACGAGACGCACGATGTCGGCGACCGTGCGGTTCATGGCGTCGCTGTTGCCCGTCATGCTCCAAGCCTACGGCGCACCGGTCACCGGCGGGTGACCCCGCCAGCGGGTGCGACTCCCCTCACCCCTCGCTACGGTCTGGCGAATGTCCCGGACCGACAAGAACACAGACATGCCCTGGCTCGACCGGCTCCACGACGCGCTCGGCCTACGGACCAGCCCACGGATCTTCTTCGGAGCAGCGCTGCTCGCGCTCCTCTTCGTCGTCGGAACGATCCTGTTCACCGAGCAGGTCGACGCCGCCTTCGCGGCCGCCTCCGGCTGGATCATGACGAACCTCGGCTGGTTCTACGTCCTCGGCGTCACGCTCTTCCTCGTCTTCCTCCTCTACCTCGCGGTGAGCCGCTTCGGCCGCGTCCGCCTCGGGGACACGCGGCCCGAGCACTCCGGCCCCACCTGGTTCGCCATGCTCTTCGCCGCCGGCATCGGCTCGATCCTCATGTTCTGGGGCGTCGCCGAGCCGATCAACCACTACGCCAACCCGCCCATGCAGGACGTCCCAGGCGAGTCGGCCGACGCCGCCCGGCAGGCGATCGCCTTCACGCTCTACCACTTCGGCCTGCACACCTGGGCGATCTTCGCGCTGCCCGCCCTCGGCTTCGCCTACTTCATGTACCGCCGCAACCTCCCCCGCGGGTGAGCTCGATCTTCCAGCCGATCCTCGGGGAGCGGATCCACGGGCCGGTCGGCGCCGCGATCGACGTCGTCGCCATCGTCGGGACGATCTTCGGCGTCGGCGTCTCGGTCGGCCTGGGCACCCTGCAGATCAACAGCGGCCTCAACTCCCTGTGGGGGCTGGAGGAGGGCCGGCTCGTCCAGGTGGCGATCATCGTCGCGGTCTCGGTGATCGCCGTCATCTCGGTGAGCGTGGGCCTGGAGAAGGGCATCAAGAGGCTGTCCAACCTCAACATCGTCATGGCCGTGGGCCTGCTCGCCTTCGTCATCGCCACCGGGCCGACCCTCTTCGTCCTCAAGGGCACCATCGAGTCCGTCGGCGTGTACGCCTCAGCCCTGCCCCAGCTCTCGTTCTGGAACGACACCGTCAACGACTCCGGCTGGCAGAGCTCGTGGACCGTCTTCTACTGGGCGTGGACGATCTCCTGGTCGCCCTTCACCGGCATCTTCATCGCCAAGATCTCCAAGGGCCGCACGATCCGTCAGTTCGTCAGCGGCGTGCTCGCCGCGCCGGTCCTCTTCTCCGTCGTGTGGTTCGGCGCGTTCGGCTGGTCGTCCTTCGCCATCGAGAACGACGCCCCGGGCACGCTCGTCGACCCCGTCGTCGGACAGGGGGACGTCGCCACGGCGCTGTTCACCTTCCTCGAGAGCTACCCGTTCACGACGACGATGCAGATCCTCTCCATCGTCCTCGTCGTCATCTTCTTCACGACGTCCGTCGACTCCGCCGGCCTCGTCATGGACATGATGAGCAACGGCTACGAGGAGCCGGCGCCCGCCCGACAGCGGGTGTTCTGGACCGTGGCCATGGGCGCCGTCGCCGCGACGATGCTCGCCGCGACCGGCGAGGGCGGGCTCGCCGCCCTGCAGCAGGTGATCATCGTCGTCGGGCTGCCGTTCTTCGTCATCGGCTACGTGATGATCTACACGATCCTCGCGGCGCTGCGGGAGGACGCCGGGGAGAGCCCGCCGCTGCGGGCGCTGCGCTGGCGCCGCGTGCTGCCGCCGGAGGAGGCGGCGCGCCGCACCGAGGACGACGCCTACGACAACGACGAGTTCGTCGTGGTCCCCGAGCTCGAGCCCGGCCAGGAGCCCGTGCCGGTGGACCCGCTGCTCGCCGAGGAGGACGATGGTGCGCGAGAACGCTCCGGCAGCGCCCGAGGATGACGGGCGCCACACAACTGCTCCGGACGCTCCCCGCCCGGGCCTGGTAGAGTTTTTCGCTGAGCCTCCGCCAGGTCGTGCGGGGGCCGGCGCGCAGCCGACCACGGGTATCCCCACGCCCCAGTCCCGGCAGCACGCACAGCCCTCACCGACCCATCCGTTCTTGGCGAGACGTAGGAGAAGTACCACCAGTGGCGAACATCAAGTCCCAGAAGAAGCGCATCCTCACCAACGAGAAGGCGCGTCTGCGCAACAAGGCCGTGAAGTCCGAGCTCAAGACGCACGTGCGTCGTGTGCGTGAGGCGATCAACGCCGGCGACAAGGAGACCGCGACGACTGCGCTCCAGACCGCCGGCCGCAAGCTCGACAAGGCCGTGAGCAAGGGCGTCATCCACGCCAACCAGGCCGCTCAGCGCAAGTCGAAGCTGGCCAAGCAGGTCGCGGGTCTCTGAGACCCGGTCCCCTAGGACCCGGCCCTCCCGGAACGACGGCGCCGCGCCCCCTCATGGGGTGCGGCGCCGTCGTGCATGCAGAAGGCGGGCGCCGCCCCCTCACGTCCGCCGAGGTCGCACGTTTCGATCAGCGGTCGCCGGACAACTCGGCGGACCTCGGAGCGTGCGGCCTCGACGTCGGGCCACAGGGCACCCGCCGTCCCGGGCGCGCCCTCCCGCCGCCGCCATACCGCCGCCCGCCCCGGCGCCCCGCCAGCCCTGCCAGCCCGAGGAGTTCGATGCCCGGTTCGACGCCCCGCCGGGCCCCGCTGCCGCTGTGGCTCGCGGCGTTGCTCGCCGCGCTCATCGGGGCCGTCATCCCGCTCCAGTCCCGCATCAACGGTGAGCTGGGCGGACAGCTCGGCGACGCCGTCCTCGGTGCGCTCCTGAGCTTCGGCGGTGGGCTCGTCGTCATGACGCTCCTCGCGCTCGCCCTGCCCAAGGTGCGGCGCGGGGTCGCGCGTCTGCCCGGGGCCGTGCGGCGGCGCGAGCTGCCGCCGGGGTACCTGCTCGCCGGGACCATCGGCGCCTTCCTCGTGCTGTCGCAGTCGGCGGTGGTCGCGGTCGTCGGGGTCGCGGTCTTCACCGTCGCCGTCGTCGCGGGCCAGACGCTCGGCGGGCTCCTCACCGACGCGATCGGCTTCGGCCAGCCGGTGCGCCGCCGCCCGACAGCCACGCGCGTGGTCGGCGCCGTCGTCGTCCTCATCGCCGTCGGGCTGTCCGCGTCCTCCTCCCTCACCGCGGGCCGCCCGTGGCTCGAGCTCCTCGTCCCGGCGCTGCTCCCCCTGCTCGCCGGGCTCCTCACCGGCTTCCAGTACGCAGCCAACGCCCGGACCGGGACGGTGGCCGGGTCCCCGCTCGCCGCGACCGTGGTCAACTTCGTCGCGGGCACGGTCGCGCTGCTCCTCACCGCGCTCGTCCGCGGGCTCGACCTGCCCGCCACGTGGCCCTCGGAGTGGTGGCTGTACACCGGCGGGCTCTACGGCATCGTCTTCATCGCCGGGTCGGCCGCGCTCGTCCCGCACACGGGTGTGCTCGTGCTCGGGCTCGGGTCGATCGCCGGGCAGCTCCTCGCCTCGCTCGCCCTCGACGTGCTCGCCCCGGTCTCCGACGCCGGCGTCTCGGCGGGCACGGTGGCAGGCACGCTGCTCGCCCTCGTCGCGATCGCCATCGTCTCCCTGCGGGGCGGACGGCTCCGCACCTGAACCGGCGCCTCCTCGCGCGGAATCTGCCACCAAGTGACGGACACGCCGGCGACACGCCGACGGCGAGCGCCTTCCCGGGCACGCCCGGAGGACTTGGTGGCAGGTTCTGGGCACCCGAGGGCTGGCACGATGCCCCCGTGACCCTCGACTCCGTCCGCCGGGCCTACGACGCACTGGCCGAGGACTACGCCGCGCTGCTGCCCGACACTCGCGCCGAGTCCGCCCTCGACCTCGCCGTGCTCGACGCCTTCGCCCGCGAGGTCGCCGGACCGGTCCTCGACGCCGGGTGCGGGGCCGGGCGGATGAGCCGCTACCTCGCCGACCGCGGCTGCCGGGTGCACGGGGTGGACCTGTCCCCCGGCATGGTGGAGCGGGCGCGCCGCGACCACCCCGACCTCACGTTCGACGTCGCCGCCCTCACCGACCTGCCGTTCGCCGACGCGACGTTCGGCGGCATCGTCCTCTGGTACTCCACGATCCACACCCCGCCCGCCGGCCAGCCGGAGGTCCTCGCCGAGGTGAGGCGGGTGCTGCGGCCCGGCGGGAGCGTCGTCGTCGCGTTCCAGGCGGGCACCGGCTCACGGGACCTCGCCCCCGCCTACCGACGGGTGGGGCACGACGTCGTCCTCGAGCGGCACCTGTTCGCCCCCGACGACGTCGCGGCCTGGCTCGCCGGGGCGGGTCTGCGGGAGACCTGCCGGCTCGTCCGGCGTCCGCAGGGCCGCGAGGCCGACGACCAGGCGGTGCTGCTCACCCGCGCCGAGGGGTGATCTCGCCCGCGGGTGTGGGCGGCGGGCCGGAGGTGTCCGCGGTCCGTGGCAGGCTTGGGGGGTGCCCCCGAAGACCCGTCGCAGCGCCCCCTCCGGACTGAGCTGGGAGGAGGCACCGCTCGCCCCCGTCGTGCTCGTCCGCGGTGGGGAGGGGCTGCTGAGCGACCGGGCCGTCGCCCGGATCGTGGCCCAGGCCCAGGAGGCCGACCCGGGCACCGAGATCAGCCGGCTCGACGCCGCGGGGTACGAGTCCGGGCGCCTGGAGATGCTCGCCAGCCCCTCCCTGTTCGGGGAGGCGCGCTGCATCGTCGTCTCCGGGGTGGAGAGCTGCACCGAGGCGCTCGTCGAGGACACGATCACCTACCTCCGCGCGCCGGCGGAGGACGTCTGGCTCGTCCTCCAGCACGGCGGCGGCGTGCGCGGCAAGCGCCTGCTCGACGCCGTGACCAAGGCCGGGCACCCCGTCGTCGTGTGCGAGCCGCTCAAGCGGGACGCGGACAAGACGGCGTTCGTCGCGGCGGAGTTCCGCCGGGCGCAGCGGCAGGTCGACCAGCAGGCCGTCCAGGCCCTCGTCCAGGCCGTCGGCTCGGACCTGCGCGAGCTCGCCGCGGCGTGCGCCCAGCTCGTCGCCGACACCACCGGCCGGGTCACCGCCGAGGTCGTCGAGCGCTACCACGGCGGGCGCGTCGAGGCGACGGGCTTCAAGGTCGCCGACGCCGCGATCTCGGGCAACGCCGGCCTGGCGATCACCCTCCTGCGCCACGCGGTGGAGACCGGCGCCAACCCGGTCGTCCTGGTCGCCGCCCTCGCCGTCAAGCTGCGCACGATGGCCAAGGTCGAGGCCATGTCCGGGCGCGGCGGGGCCGGTGGCCTCGGGCTGGCCCCGTGGCAGGTGGACCAGGCGCGGCGAGAGCTCGCGGGCTGGACCCCGGAGGGCCTGGCGCGGGCGATCACCGCCGTCGCCGCCGCCGACGCCGAGGTCAAGGGCCTGAGCCGCGACCCGGTGTTCGCCGTCGAGCGCGCCGTCCTACGCATCGTCACCAGCCGGGGGCGGCGGTGAGCGACCCGTCGGGCACCGGGCCGGTCGACCGGTACCGGGTGGTGCCCGCCGCCTACCTCGTGCTGCTGCGGGAGGGCGCGGGCGGCGAGGAGGTCCTCCTCCAGCTCCGCAGCGGCACCGGCTACATGGACGACCACTGGGCGTGCGGCGCGGCCGGGCACGTCGAGGCCGGGGAGAGCGTCCTGGAGGCCGCGGTCCGCGAGGCCCGCGAGGAGCTCGGCCTCGAGGTCTCCCCCGCCGACCTCCTCCCGCTCACCACGCTCCACCGCACCGGTGGCACCGGGCGCGCGATCGACGAGCGGGTCGACTTCTTCCTCGCCTGCCGCCGCTGGGACGGCGAGCCCGCGCTGCGCGAGACGAAGGCGAGCGACCTGCGCTGGGTGCCGCTCGACGCCCTGGACTCCCTGCCCGGACCGGTCGTCCCCCACGAGCGGCTCGTCCTGGCGGCCCTCGCGGCCGGCCCGGTTCCGCCGGTCATGACGTTCGGCTTCCCTCAGCACTGACGTCCTCAGCACAGTTCTTCCTCAGCACTGGGCCACCAGCTCCTCACCCGACCCCGCGAGGACGACCGCGCCGCACTCGTCGGTGCGCAGCACGAGCGCGCCGCGCCGCCCGTAGAGCTCCAGGGTCTGCGGCGAGGGGTGGCCGAAGGTGTTGTCGCGGCCGACGCTCACCAGCGCGAGGCGGGCGGCGACCTCCTCGGCGAGCGCCGGCAGCTGGGCGGGTGAGCCGTGGTGCGGGACGAGGACGACGTCGACCTGCCCCAGGTCACCGGCCGCCTCGCGGAGCAGCCCGCGCTGGCCGTCGGGCTCGAGGTCGCCGAGGGCGAGGACGCTGAGCCCCGGTGCCTCGAGGTGCAGGACGAGGGAGAGGTCGTTGGCCGACGAGTCGTCACCCGGTGCGGCGAGGTCGACCGCCCGCGCCGTCGGCCACAGCGCGCGCCACGCGACCGGCCCCACCTCCCCCGTCTCCCCCGCCCCCGGCCGGTCGACGTCGGCACCCTCCTCGGCGAGCGCAGCGAGCACGCGCCGCTCCGCGTCGGCCGGGGCGCCGTGCGGGGAGAGGAGCGCCTCGTGGACGACGACGCCGCGCAGCACCTCCTCCAGGCCACCGACGTGGTCGGCGTGCAGGTGGGTGAGGACGAGGAGGTCCACCTCGCGCACCCCGAGGTCCGCGAGGCAGGCGGCCGCCGCGTCCCCGGCCGGCCCGACGTCGACGACGACGGCGGACCGCGCGCCGGTCCGCAGGACGAACCCGCTGCCCTGACCGACGTCGCACTGCGCGGCGACCCAGTCCTCCGGCACCCCCGCGAGGAGCCCACCGACCGCCCGGCGCGGTCCGGGCACGAGAGCGAGGACGACGACCAGGACGGCGACGCCCGCCCCGACCGCCCTGGTGCGCGGCCCGCGCCGCGCGAGGAGGAGGCCGGCGAGGGTGAGGGCGGCGAGCAGCGCGGCGCCCGCCGGGCCGGCGACCCACGGCAGGCGTGCGCCGGGCAGCGCGGCCCACCACAGCGCGACGTGGGCGATCCACGCGGTGGACCACCCCGCGGCGGTCGCCAGCGGGCCGGTGAGCCCGGGCAGCCAGGGTGAGACGACGGTGGCGAGCACGCCGAGCACCGTGGCCGGTGGGACGGCGGGAGCGGCGAGGACGTTGGCGGGCACGGCGTAGGTGGCGACGGCCGGTTCGAGGAGGATGACGACGGGGGCGCAGCACACCTGCGCGGCGGCCGGGACGGCGAGGACGTGCGCGAGGGTGCGCGGCATCCGGGTGGCGAGCGCCGCCGCCCACGGGCCGGAGAGGAGGACGAGCCCAGCGGTCGCGAGCACCGAGAGGACGAAGCCGTAGGAGCGGGCGAGCCAGGGGTCGAGCAGGAGGAGGACGACGACGGCCGAGCACAGCGCGGGCAGCGCGCGGGCGGGCCGCCCGAGCAGGAGCGCGGCGAGCGCGACGCCGCCCATCGTCGCCGAGCGCAGGACACTCGCCTCGGGACGCACGAGGACGACGAAGCACACGAGCACGAGTCCCCCGACCGCCGCGCGCACCCACCGGGGTGCCCAGGCGAGCACCGCGAGGACGGCGCCGAGGACGATGGCGACGTGGGCGCCGGACACCGCCGTGACGTGGGTGAGGGAGACGGTCCGCATCGCGGCGTCGAGGTCCGCGGGCAGGCGCGAGTCGTCGCCGACGGCGATCCCCGGGACGAGCCCTCGGGCCTGGGGCGAGGCGTCGGCGACGCCGGTGACGAGCCCGGCCCGCATCCGCCCGGCCAGCCGCTGGTGGGCGGGCTGCGGGGCGAGGACCTCGGGCGGGTCGTGGACGACGAGGAGCGCGACGACGTCGTCCCCGGCGTCGGTCCGCACGAGGCGCCCGGTGGCGTGGACGCGGCTGCCGAGCTCGACGCCGCTCCACGCGGGCGGGGCGAGGACGAGCAGCGGTGCCCGGGCGCGGGCGGCGAGTCCGCGGCCCTCGACGAGGTCGGCGCGCACGGGTACCCGCACCCGCTCCCCGCCGCCGCGCTCGGGCGTGACCGGCAGGACGTCGGGGTCCCCGGTGACCTGCCCGCGCACGGTGACGACCGCCCCGGCGTCGAGCAGCCGGTCGAGCAGCTCTCCCGCCCGGGCGTGGACCTGCGCCGCGCCCGAGAGGAGGACGAGGGCACCGACGGCGAGCGCGAGGGCGGCGGTCGCCTGCGGCGTGGGACCGGCACGGTCGCGGTGCCGTCCGCGGGCCGGCAGTCCTCGGCCCGCGCGTCCGCGCGACGGCGCCCTCCCGGCGCGGGCGCCTCCCTTCCCTCGGCCGCCCCGCAGCGACCATGCCGCACGCGCCGCGCCCGCGAGGAGCACGGCCGCGGCCCCGGCCGAGACGAGGGGCGGGAGGAGGACGCCGGTGAAGGCCGCCGCCCAGGCGGCGAGCGCGGCGGGCAGGAGCCGCAGGTCGAGCGTCACACCCGGACCTTGGGGCGCAGCCGCTCGAGGGTGGCCGGGCCGATGCCCGGGACCTCGAGGAGCTCGTCGACCGAGTGGAAGGACCCGTTGGCGCCCCGCCAGTCGAGGATCCGCTGGGCGATCGCCGGGCCGACGCCGGGCAGCGTGTCGAGCGCGGCGAGGTCGGCCGTGTTGAGGTCCACCACCGCCTCGGCCGGGGCCACCCCCTCCGCGGTGCCGGCCGGCCCGGGTGGACCGCCGGTCGCGTCGGGCGCCCCGGGCGGCGCCTCGCCGACCCGCGGGACGTAGACCTGCTCCCCGTCGAGGAGCGGGCGGGCGAGGTTGACGGCCGCGAGCTCGGCGTCGGGCAGCGCGCCCCCCGCGGCGGTGACGGCGTCCCCCACCCGTGCGCCCGCGGGCAGGGTGCGCAGCCCGGCCTCGACGACCGCCCCCGCGACGTGGACGACGACGGGCGCGGGCGTCGCCGGGGCACCCTCGGTCGGCGCCGCGGCCGGCGCGGCGTCGGGTGGACCGGTGGTGGGTGGTGTCGCGACCGGTGGTGTCGGGTCGCCGGCCGGGGCCGTCGCCGTCAGCTGCGGCACCGGGACGGCGTCGCTCGGCCCGAGGACGACCGACCGCGCGAGGACGACCCCGGTGAGCACCGCCACCGTGAGGAGGACGACGAGGACCGCCCGGCCCGAGACGGCCCACCGGCGGCGCGGGGGCCCGCGGTGGGCGCCGGCGTCGGCCGGCGGGTGGACGATCCGGTCGAACTCGCGCCCGGCCTCCTCGAGGTCGAGATGGCCGGCCGTGGCCGTGTAGGCCCGGCGGGTGAGGGCCCTGAGCCGGGCCGCGGAGTCGGGTCCGGCCCGCCGCGTCGCACGCATGGGCCGACGGTAGGAGGGCCTGCTCACCCCCGGGTCCCGCCTCGAGACGAGCGGGGAGGAGGTGGCCGCGACGTCGCGCTGGGGAGCAGCCGCGCCGCCTGCGGCCGGTCGCCCCGGCTACCCAGGGGCCAGCGCGACGCCGAGCACGCCCGGCCCGGTGTGCGCCCCGACGACGGCGGTCACCTCGCTGCGCAGCACGCCCGCGACCTCGGCCCCGGTCTCCGCCAGGCGCTCCTCGAGCGCCCCGGCGAGCTCGTCCGCGGCCTCGGCGGCGGCGAAGTGGTGGACGGCCACCCGGACGGGGCCGCCGTCGCCGCGCGGGGTGGCCGCGCGGGGTCCGCCCGCCGCCCGCACGGCGAGCTCGACGAGGCGACGCCGGGTGCGTGCCCCGCCGCGCACCGTCTCGGCCACTGCCAGGCGCCCGCCGCGCAGGGTGAGGATCGGGTGCACCCCGAGCGCCGAGCCGAGGTAGGTGCGCGCGGGGCCGATCCGCCCGCCCCGGGCGAGGTGGTGGAGGTCGGGCACCATGAACAGGACGTGGGACCGGGCCGCGACCTCGCGGGCGGCGGCGAGGACGCGTGCGGCGTCGGCGCCGGCGGCGGCCCGCTCGGCGGCGGCGACCGCGGCGAGCCCCGTGCCCCCGGCCACGGTGCGGGTGTCGACGACGTGCACGGGCGCTCCGCGCCGGGCGGTGACCTCCTGCGCCGCCGCCCTGGCGGCGTCGACGGTCCCGGACAGCTCGGCGGACAGGTGGAGGCAGACGACCGCCCCCGCACCGTCGTCGAGGGCGGCGTCCATGGCCGCGGCGAGGTCGGCGCGGCTGGGCTGGGAGGTGGTCGCCGTCCCGCCGGCGCGCAGGTGGGCGGCCAGCACCTCCCGGCTCGCGGCGTCGTCGGGACGGTCGGCACCCTCGACCTGCACGCGCAGCGGCACGACCCGGATCCCCAGCGCGTCCGCGGTGCTCCCGGGCAGGGAGGCGGTGGAGTCGGTGAGGACGGCGACCACGGTCAGTGGGCGTCGTGGCGGGTGCGGACGACCGCGACGACCGGGGCCCGGTTCGCCACGCCCCGGCTCACCGAGCCGAGGAGGAGGCCGGCGAGCCCACCGCGTCCCCGGCTGCCGACGACGACGATGCTCGCCTCGGCCGCCGCGTGGACGAGGGCGCGTACCGGTCGCTCGTGGACCAGGCGCAGCTCCGCGGGAACGTGGGGGAAGCGCCGTCGCCAGGTCTGGAGCCGCTCGGCGGTGTGCTCGGCGTGCAGTCGCGCCACCTCGCGGTAGTGGTCGCCGAGGACGGGGATGTCCTCGAGGAGGGCGTGGTCGTCCTGGCTCGCCTGGACGACGACGAGGTCGGTCCCGCGCCGGGCCGCCTCCTCGAAGGCGTACTCCATCGCCTCGGGTGCCCCCTCCTCCGGGTCCATGCCCACGACGACGGGCGCCGTGTCCCCGCCGGGCGGCACGTCGCGCACGACGACGACGGCGCAGGCGGCGTGGGCCGCGACCTTCTGGGCGACGGACCCCATGAGCGCGTCGTCGGACTCCCCCAGCCCGCCGGAGCCGACGACGACGACCACCGCGCGTCGTGACGCCTCGACGAGCGCCTCCGCCGGGGACTCGACGAGCACATCGCGGGTGACCTCGAGCCCGGGGTGGGACTCGAGCACCCGCTCCACGACGGCCGACACGATGCGCTCACCGGTCTCGGTCACCTCGGGCGGAGGCGCGAAGTCCCAGGCGTGCGCGTGGGTCACCCACGGGAAGGCGTAGACGATGTGGAGGCCGGCGGAGCGGCGTGCGGCCTCGCGGGCCGCCCAGTCGACGGCGAGCTCGGCGTTCGCCGACCCGTCGGTACCGACGACGACGCTCCCGGTCGGGGGCTCCTCGGTGACCATCGCACTCCTCACGCAGGCTCGGGCGCGGGCGGGACGGGCCCGCGCCCCCATCCTGCCACGAGGGGTGAGGCGGGGTCCGCGCCGCCCGAGACCCCGCGGCCGTCTCAGTCCCGGACGCGCCCGACCTCGGCGCCGGACGTCGCGACGAGGCCCCGGGCCTGCAGCGCCGGGATGATCCCCCGGATGAGGCGGGTGACGTCCGCGGGGATCGAGCCGGGCAGGACGACGAACCCGTCCGCCGCGCCGGCCTCGAGCCACTTCTCGATCGTCGTGACGACGTCGCCGACGGTACCGACGGCCTCGAGCGCGCCCTCCCAGGAGCCGGTGCCCCCGGCGATGTCGCTGAGGAGGTCGGCCCGCGCCCGGGCGGACTCGTAGTCGGCTGCGATGACGGTGCGCAGGTCGACGAGGACGCGGACGGGCGGGCGCCCTGCGGCCCGTGCCGCGGAGCGCACGGCGAAACGCAGCTCGCGCGCCCACCCGAGGTCCGCCTCGCGCAGCCGGACGACGTCGGCGAGCTCGGCCACGGCCGGCAGCTCGGCCTCCTGCTCCAGCGGCAGGACGACGGTCGGCCGCTGGCTCGAGCGGGCCTCGGCGGTGCGGATGAGGTCCTCGAGCAGGTCACCGAGCTGCGGCAGCGCGCTGACGCGCTCGTCCCGCCCACGGGAGACCTGCAGGCCGGCCCAGGAGCCGCTCTTGCGGTTGAACTGGGCGAGCTCGGCGGCGACGGCGGCGTCCGCCCGGCCCAGCTGCACGCTGGGGACGAGCCCGGTGCCGCCGGCGCTGGGGCTGATGCGGCGGGCGGCGATCACGGGGTCGAGCCAGGCGTTGGCGCGCGGCGAGGCGTCGGCCCGGAGGCGGAAGTCCTCACCGAGCGTGACGAAGGAGACCCCGCCCTTGTGCGCGGCACGGGCGTAGGAGGCGAGGCGCACGAGGTTGGCCTGCTCGGCGGGCAGCCCGGCGGCCGCGCCGCGGTCGTGGGCGGGGGCGCCGAGGCCGGAGAGGTCGAGGGCGATGGTCGCCGTGGTCGAGGTGGTCTCGGTGGTGCGGGTGGGGAGGAAGGCAGTGGACATGACGGGTCACCGTTTCGGCTCGCGGCGCGTGTGACGCGCCCGAAGGAAGTGGGCTGGGCCGCCGGGTCCGGCGCGCGGCGTGTCACTCGCCGGCGGCCGGGGCTGGCCCAGGGGTGATGCGCCGGCTCGGGGCCGAGGCATCGCGGGTATGTCTCAGGCGGACATACAGGGGCGAGCCCACATGCACATCGAGGCGCCGCTTCGGCTGGTGATCGGCCGGGGGCTCTGGTGCGTGGTCATCGCCGTACTTCCTTCGTGCTCGGCACCTGTCGGTGCGCCGCGTTGCCCCGCGCTCGTCGCGGGGCCAGGTCATCACCCGGGGCACCCACCGCACGTGGCGGGTTGCCGACCAGCAAGCCGGGGCTTAGCGCGCTCGAGGCGCGCACTGGTGCTCTGAACCTGGCGCAGACGCTAGTCGCGCCACGTTCCGCGTGTCAACCACCCCGTCTCACCCCCCAAGACGCGGCTCGACGGGTCCCCACCCTGTCCTCCCCGCCCACCGCCGCGCCGCCGCGCCTGACGCCTCCGGCCTCACGCCCCGGGGCCGACCGCGGGTGAGACGGCCGAGCGCGGGTGACACCGCGCCCGCGCCCGGCGGTCTCACGCGCGGTGGCGCTCAGAGGCAGTCGCGGCCGCGGCCCAGCTCGCCGCCGGGCACCGTGATGACCTCGCGACAGCCGACTTGCGCGCGAGAGCCGACTTCCAACAGCCGACTTCCGCGCGGCGAGCCCTCAGTAGTAGACGGCGAGCGGGCCGTTCGGGCCGGGGATGACCCGGACCGGGGTGTCGAAGACCCGGGTGAGGACGTCGTCGTCCATGATCGACTCGCACGTCCCGAACTCCGCGATCTTCCCGTCCTTGACGGCGCAGATGTGGTCGGCGTAGTGGCTGGCGAAGTTGATGTCGTGGAGGACGACGACGATCGTGCGTCCCAGCTCGGCAGCGGCGCGGCGCAGGTGCTGCATCATCTGGACCGAGTGGCGCATGTCGAGGTTGTTGAGCGGCTCGTCGAGGAGGACGAACTCGGTGTCCTGGCACAGCACCATGGCGACGTAGGCGCGCTGGCGCTGCCCACCGGAGAGCTGGTCGAGGTAGCGGTCCTCGAGGTCGCCGAGCTCGAGGAAGTCGATCGCCTGGCTGACGAGCTCCTCGTCGGCGGCGGTGAGGCGGCCCTTGGAGTAGGGGAAGCGGCCGAAGGCGACGAGCTGGCGCACGGTGAGCCGGGTGACGAAGTGGTTCTCCTGGCGCAGCACCGACACGATCTTGGCGAGGTCCTTGGAGGCGGTGCTCGTGATGTCGTAGCCGGCGATCTCGATGGTCCCGGCGTCCAGCCCGAGGAGGCGGCCGATCATCGTGAGCAGCGTCGACTTCCCGGCGCCGTTGGGGCCGATGAGGGCGGTGATGCCACCGGTGGGGATGGTGAGGTCGACCGGCCCGATGACGACCTCGCTGCTGTAGTCCTTGCGGACGTCGGACAGGGTGATCACAGGCGGCCCTTTCGCAGGATGACGACGAGGAAGACGACACCGCCCACGAGCTCGATGATGATCGAGACGACGCCCTGGGCGTAGAAGACGTGGTTCATGACGAAGTACGCGCCGGCGAGGACGACGAAGCCGATGAGGACGGCGACGGGGAAGACGTGGCGGTGGTCGTGGGTGTCGGCGAACTGGTAGGCGAGAGTCGCGACGAGGAACCCGAAGAACGTCATCGGCCCGACGAGCGCGGTGGACACGGCCATGAGGACGGCGACGAGGACGAGCACCTTGACCAGCTCGGCGCGGTGGCTCAGGCCCAGGCCCGTCGTCGCGTCGCGTCCGAGGGCGAGGACGTTGAGCCGCCTGGCGCGCAGCCACAGCAGGGTCCCGGCGGTGAGGACGACGGGGACCGCGATCGGCAGGTAGGCGGCGTCGGCGTTGGAGACCGAGCCGAAGAGCCGGGCGGTGAGCACGTCGAACTCGCTCGGGGTGAGCAGGCGCTGCATGAAGGTCGAGACCGACCCGAGGCCGCCGCCGATGATGATGCCGATGAGGAGCATCACGTGGAGGTTGGCGTGCTTGCCCGACAGCAGCCAGCTGTAGAGGGCGACCGCGAGGCCGACCATGAGCCCGACCTGGAGGAGGAACTGGGGCACGCCGGTGAGGGCGACGACGCCCGCGGCGCCGAGGAAGTACACCGCCGCCGTCTGCACCGCCATGTACAGGGACTCGAAGCCCATGATCGAGGGCGTGATGATCCGGTTGTTCGTCACCGTCTGGAAGCTCACCGTGGCGATCGCCTGGCTGAAGGCGACGATCGCCATGACGAGGACGTTCTTCATCCGTAGCTGGGCGATGCGCCAGAAGCCGTCCGAGCCGGCGGGCATCGGGTTGTCCCACCAGACGAGGCCGACGGCGAGGGTGAGGGCGAGGCCGGCGAGCCCGGCGACGACGAGCCAGTACCGGCGCCGGGAGCGGGCGGTCGGCAGCGGGCCCGAGCTGCGGCGCCGAGCGGGGACGGCCGGGACCGGGACGGGTGCGGTGGTCCGAGCGGGCATGAGGCTAACCACGGCGTCGCTGCCGCAGGACGAGGACGACGAAGACGGCTGCGCCGACGACGCCGAGGATGAGGGACACCGGAACTTCGAAGGGCATGATGATGGTCCGTCCGACGAGGTCGCAGGCCGCGACGATGCCGATGCCGAGCAGGCAGACCCACGGCAGGTTGCTGCGCAGGTCGTCCCCCCGGATGAGCGAGACGATGTTGGGGACGATGAGGCCGAGGAAGGGCAGGTTCCCGACGACGACGGTCACGACGCCGGTGGCGACGGCGATGAGGCCGGTGCCGAGGAGGATGACCTTGTTGTAGTCGAGGCCGACGTTGGTCGCGATCTCCTTGCCGAGCCCAGCGACGGTGAACCGGTCCGCGACGACGAAGACGACGACCACCACCACCGCGACGATCCACAGCGGCTCGTACTGCCCGCGCAGCACCGAGGTGAAGCTCCCGGCGAACCACACGCCGAGGTTCTGCAGCATGTCGGTCTGCAGCGCGACGAACGTCGACACCGAGCCGACGACGGCGCCGAGCATGATCCCGACGATCGGCACGATGAGCGAGGAGCGCAGCGACACCCGGCGCAGGACGAGGAAGAAGAGCACCGTGCCGATGAACGCCGCGACGATGGCCCCGCCCATGCGCGCGGCGATGCTCGCGCCGGGGACGAGGAGGGTGACGGCGAGGAGGCCGAGGCCCGCCCACTCGGTCGTGCCGGTCGTCGTCGGCTCGACGAACCGGTTCTGCGTGAGCAGCTGCATGACGAGCCCGGACATGGCCATCGCCGCGCCGGCGAGGACGAGGGCGATCGTCCGCGGGACACGGGTGATGGCGAACATCTGCGTCCCGTCCGGCGCACCCGTGACGTCGTAGACGCCGGTGAAGAGGGAGGCGAGGAGGAGCAGGCCGACGACGGCGGCCCCGACGAGGAGCCGCCAGTCCAGCAGCCGGCCGGCGGACCGGGCGCGGGGCCCGGCGTCAGTGGTGGTCATGCTCATCCGCTCTGCGTGCGTGGTGGGGCCGGCGCGCGCCGGCCCCACCGCGGCGTGGTCAGCGCGTCGCCTCGAAGGCGTCGGCCAGGGAGTTGAAGAACTCGGTGTAGGTCTGGATGCCCTCGTTGGTGTACGTGTCGGCGGGCATGTACACGAGGCGGTCCTGCTGGATCGCGGTGACGCCGGCGAGCGCCTCGGAGTCCTCCAGGACCTGGGCGGCCGGGGTGTACTCCGGGTCGTCGGCGCCGACGGCGGCGTCGCGGTCCATGACGAGGATCCAGTCCGGGTTCGAGTCGGCGATGGCCTCGACGGAGATGTCGTCGCCCTGGTGGTCCTCACTGGCCTCCGGGACCTCGAGCGCCGGCGTGAGGCCGAGGATGTCGAAGACCGGGCCGAGGGTGCGGCCGTTGCCGGGGGCGGAGTAGCCGATCTCCCCGCCGGAGGTGATGACGGCCATGACGGTGTCGGCCGGGTCGTAGGCGGCGCGCGCCCGCTCGATGGCGGCGTCGAGGTCGGCGACGAGCTGCTCGGCCTCGGACTGCTTGCCGAAGATCTCCCCGAGCACCGTGGTCTGGCGCTTGAGCTCCTCGGCGAAGGGCTCACCCTCCCGCGGGTCGAGCTCGAGGACGACGGCGTCCGGCACGAGGGAGGCGAAGTCGTCGTGGTACTGCGCGAAACGCTGACCGTTGATGATGAGGTCGGGCTCGGCGGCGACGACGGCCTCGAGGTTCGGCTCGCGGTGGTTCCCCAGGTCGATGACGGACTCGTCCTGCGTGTAGGAGAGCGAGGACGGCATGAGTGCGACCGCGGCGGCGCTCAGCTCGATGCCCCAGGCGTCGAGGGTCTCGAAGGTGCGGTTGTCCGTGGCGACGACCGAGCGGGGCGGGGTCGCGATGGTCTGCGGGCCGTTGTTGTCCTCGACCTCGACGGTGCCGGCCTCGGCCGTGGCGTCGGCGGTCTGCGCGGGGGCGGCGTCCTCGGCGTCGGCCTGACCGCAGGCCGCGAGAGCCAGGGTCGCCGCGACGGCGGCGGCGGCGAGCCGCACCGGGCGGCGGAGCGGGGAAGCGATGCTCATGGGTGTCCTTCGTCTGACGTGGTCTGGGGCCGGACCAGGTGGCGCCTTGCCTGGCCGCGTGCGGTCAATCTAGCGCTTAGGTAAGGCTTACCTTCAAGGCCCTGGACCCATTTATGCGCCATCCACGTTTCGTAATTCATGGCCGCGCCGACGGCGAACCCGCGCCGCCCCGCGGGTTCCGCGCCCCCGGCGGCGTTCCCGAAATCGCGGACGTCGTGACGCACCTCACGCTTCCCCGGGGTGCGCGTCGCGTCGTCATGGGGTGTCGGTGGGGCGTGGGACCGTGGAACCGACGACGAACGGAGGACCAGGTGAGCACGGAGCAACGCGCGCAGGAGGTGCTGCGCACCCTCGTGGGCGACCCGGGGGCACGGCTGCGCGAGGACCAGTGGCGCGCCGTCGAGGCGCTCGTCGTCCACCGGCGCCGGGCACTGGTCGTCCAGCGCACCGGGTGGGGCAAGTCGGCGGTGTACTTCGTCGCGACGGCCCTGCTGCGCGAGGGGGTCGAGGGCCGCCCGCCCGCCGGGCCGACGATCATCGTCTCCCCGCTCCTCGCGCTCATGCGCGACCAGATCGGCGCGGCCGCCCGCGCCGGCATCCGGGCGGTGACGGTCAACTCGGCCAACGTCACCGAGTGGCAGGACGTCCACGCCGCGATCAGGGCGAACGAGGTCGACGTCGTCCTCTGCTCGCCGGAGCGGCTGAACAACCCCGCCTTCCGGGCCGAGGTGCTGCCCGCCCTCGCCGCCGAGGCGGGCCTCGTCGTCGTCGACGAGGCGCACTGCATCTCCGACTGGGGCCACGACTTCCGGCCCGACTACCGGCGCATCCGCACCCTCCTGGAGGACCTGCCGCCGCGGGTGCCGGTACTGGCCACGACGGCGACGGCGAACGACCGGGTGAGCGCGGACGTGGCCGAGCAGCTCGGCGCGGGCGAGGAGGACGACGACGTCCTCGTCCTGCGCGGCTCCCTCGACCGCGAGTCCCTCCACCTCGGGGTCGTCCAGCTGCCCGACCAGGCCCGGCGCGTCGGGTGGCTCGCCCAGCGCATCGAGGCCTGGCAGGGGTCCGGCATCGTCTACACGCTCACCGTCGCGCAGGCCGAGCAGGTCGCCGAGCAGCTCCGCGCGGCCGGCCTGGAGGTCGAGTCCTACACCGGCCGGACCGAGCCGGCCCGCCGTGAGCAGCTCGAGCAGGACCTGCGCGCCAACCGGCTGCGCGCCCTCGTCGCGACGTCGGCACTGGGCATGGGCTTCGACAAGCCCGACCTCGCCTTCGTCGTCCACCTCGGCGCCCCCTCCTCCCCCATCGCCTACTACCAGCAGGTGGGCCGCGCCGGGCGTGGCGTCGACCGCGCCGATGTCGTCCTCCTGCCGGGGCCGGAGGACCGCGACATCTGGGCCTACTTCGGCTCCCTCGCCTTCCCGCCGGAGCCCGCGGTACGCCGGGTGCTCGCCGAGCTCGGGGACGAGCCCATGTCCACGGTGCGCCTCGAGCCGCTCGTCGACCTGCGCCGCACCCGCCTGGAGACGATGCTCAAGGTGCTCGACGTCGACGGCGCCGTCGAGCGCGTGGCGGGTGGCTGGCGGGCCACCGGCCGGCCGTGGGTCTACGACAGCGCGCGCTACGCACGCGTGGAGGAGTCGCGCGAGCGGGAGCAGCAGGCGATGGTCGAGTACGTCGGTCTGGGGAGCGGGGAGTGCCGCATGGCGTTCCTGCGCGCCCAGCTCTCCGACCCCGACCTCACCGACGGCTGGCGGTGCGGGCGCTGCGACCTGTGCGGCGGGCTCACCCTCGACGCGACGGTCGACGCCACCCACCTGGCGCAGGCGCAGGCCGCGCTCGACCGTCCGGGCGTCGACGTCGCCCCGCGCAAGCAGTGGCCCACCGGCATGCCGGCCGTCGGCATCGACCTCCAGGGACGCATCCCCGCGGGTGAGCTCGCCGAGCCGGGCCGGGCCGTCGCGCGGCTCGACGGCCTCGGCTGGTCGGCGGCCCTGCGTGAGCTGTTCGAGCCGGCACCGGACCGCCCGGCCGGCCGCGAGGCGCGGGGCGGGCACGACGGCGACCTGCCCGTCGCCCTGCGCGGCGCCGTCGAGCGGGTGCTCGGGGACCAGCTCGCCACCCTGGCCGCCGCGGGCGGACGCGTCGAGGGCGTCGTCCTCGTCGCCTCGGCCACCCGCCCCCGGCTGCTGCTCCACCTCGCCCGGGGCGTGGCCCACCTCGCGCAGGTCCCGATCGTCGGAGCGGTCAGCCCTTCCGCCGACCTGCCGCCGGGCCGCCACGACGTCAACTCCGCGACCCGCCTCGCCGGCGTCCACCGGCGCCTCGGTCTCGACCTGGACGACGCCGCACGCGACGGGCTGCCGGGCCGCTCGGTGCTCCTCGTCGACGACTGGACCGACACCGGCTGGACGCTCACCGTGGCCGCGCGGCTGCTCCGCCGGGCCGGGGCCGCCGCGGTGCACCCGTTCGTCCTGGGCCAGCGCTGAGCCCGGCCGGCCCCTAGGATCCCCCCGGAGGTGCCCATGACCGCGTTCACCGTCGACCTCGCCGACGCGCACGACCCCCTCGTCCTCGCCGTCGACGTCGGCTCCACCGCCAGCCGGGGCGGCCTGTACGACGCACGCGGCCTGCCGGTGGCCGGCCTGCGCCACAAGGTGCGCCACGCCTTCACGACCGCCACGGACGGCACGTCGGTCATCGACCCCCGGCAGGTGCTCGCGGAGGTCTCCGAGATCCTCCAGGCCGTGGCCCGCCCGTACCTCGCCGGACGGATCGCCGGGGTCGCGCTCGACACGTTCGCCTCCTCGCTCGTCGGCGTGGACTCCGGGGGCGACCCGCTCACCCCGTGCTTCACCTACGCCGACTCCCGCTGCGCGCCCCAGGTGGCCGAGCTGCGCGCCGAGCTCGACGAGGCCGAGGTCCAGCAGCGCACCGGGTGCCGGCTGCACACGAGCTACCTGCCCGCACGGCTGCGCTGGCTGCGGGCCACCCGGCCGGAGGTCGTCGCGCGCGTCGCGCGGTGGCTGTCCCTCGGGGAGCTCCTCACCCTGCATCTCGCCGGCACGACCGGCGTCGGCACCTCCACCGCGGCGTGGACGGGGCTGCTCGACCGCCTCGGTGGCCACTGGGACCCGCAGATGCTCGCCGTCGCCGGCGTCGCGCCCCACACCCTGTCCCCGGTCCACCATCCCGACCAGCCCCTGCCCGGCGCCACCTCCCGCCTCCCCGCGCTCGACGGCGCCGCCTGGTTCGCCGTCGTCGCCGACGGCTACGCGGCCACCGTGGGCACCGGCGGGCGCACGGGTGGGGGCCTCGTCGCGTCCTTCGCGACGAGCGGCGCCGTGCGGGCACAGGTCCCGGCGGCCGTTCCGCGCACCCCGCCGGGGCTGTGGGCCTACCGGGTGGACGGCGCGACCGCGCTCCTCGGTGGGGCGCTCAACGACGTCGGCCGCGCCGCCTCCTGGCTCACCGACACCCTGCGCCTGGACGGCGGGCTCGACGAGCTCCTCGTCCCCGACCCCGAGCCGGGCACCCCGCTCGTCCTGCCCTTCCTCAGCGGGGAGCGCAGCACAGGGTGGGCGGCCGGCGCCCGCGCCGTCCTCGCGGACGTCTCGGCGGCGAGCACGCCGCAGGCCCTGGCCCGGGGCGTGCTCGAGGGGGTCGCGCTCACCTACGGGCGGGTCGTGGCACAGCTGCGCGAGGTCACCGAGCCACGGGAGGTGCTCGCGAGCGGGCGGGCGAGCCAGGCGCTGCCCCACCTGCTCCAGCTGGTCGCGGACGTCACCGGACTGCCGGTGACGCCGGTGACGATCAAGCGCTCGACCCTCCACGGGACCGCGCTGCTCGCCCTGGACACGCTCGCGCCCGGCGTCGAGCGGGCGACCCCGACCACCGGGCCCACGCTGGACCCGGTGGCGGGACGCGCCGACTACTACGCCGAGCGGGCCGCGGCCTTCGAGGAGCTCTACGCCGCGGTGGTGGCCTGAGGGCTCACAGGTTGTAGGTGATGTCGGCGTCCGCGCGCAGCTGCTCGAGCAGCGCCTGGACGATCTCGCTCTCGTGCTGCTGCTGGAGCTGCGCCTCGATCTGCGGACGGACCTCCTCCAGGGGCGGCAGCTCCCCACCCTCGCCGGCCTGCCCGGCCGCCTCGTCGTAGAGCGCCTGGATGTCCTCGTCGGCCGGCGTGAACTCACCGGCTTCGTCGGCGACGAGCTGCTCGACCGAGGTCTGCAGCCGGAGCTCGTCCATGGCCTCCTCACGGCCCAGGCCCTGCTGCTCGAGCATGCTGAAGAGCTCGTCGGCCGAGCCCAGACCGCTGGACGCGGCGAGCTCCTCGGCGGCGGCGTTGACCTCCTCGTCCGTCGGCGCGATCGAGCGCGCCTCGGCCTCGGCGAGGAGGAGCTGGGTGTCCACGAGCCCTTCGGCCGTCTGCTGCTTGAGCTGGTCCTGGTCGACCTCCTGGCCCGTCATCTGCGACTGCATGAAGGCCTGCTGGAGCTGGCTGGCGTAGACCTGCTCGAACTCCTCGCGCGTGATCTCCACGCCGTCGACGACGGCGACGACGTCCGGCAGCCCTTCGAGGTCGGGCTCCGGCGCGGTCGGCATCGCGTCCGTGGGAGCCGTCTCCTCGGCGCTGGGCGCCTCGGCGGTCGGGTCGGTGGCGGCGTCGTCGTCGGCCGATCCGCAGCCCACGAGGGCGAGCAGGACGGCAGCGGTCGCCACGGCAACCTTGGTGCGCATGGGTGATCCTCTCGGGAGATGAGCCCCAAGCGTGCGGCCCTCCCCCACCGGGCGCAAGTACCCGTCCCCGTCCCACACCCCGGCGCGGGGCCGCGAGGCAGGGCAGGGATCGCGGTGAGCACAGCGCTCAGCGCGTCCGGCCGCGCCCCGAGGTGCGACGCCGATTCCGCCCAGAGCGGAGCCCCGCTCAGCCCGCCCGGAGGTCGACGGCGTCGGCGTGGGCGGGCAGGTCCTCGGACTCGGCGAGCGCCCGCAGCGGGCCGGCGACCTTCCGCAGCGCGGCGTCGTCGTACTCGACGACCTGGACAGGCTTGAGGAAGGCCATGACGCTGAGCCCGGAGGCGAAGCGCGCCGTGCCGCCCGTGGGCAGCACGTGGTTGGACCCGGCGAGGTAGTCCCCGAGCGGCACCGGGCTCCAGGGCCCGACGAAGATCGCGCCGGCGTTGCGGATCCGGTCCGCGACGGCGGCGGCGTCGGCGGTCTGCACCTCCAGGTGCTCGGCGCCGTAGGCGTCGCACACGGCGATGCCCTGCTCGATGTCGGTGACGAGGACCGTGCCGGACTGCGGGCCGGTGAGCGCGGTGCGCACCCGCTCGGCGTGCGTCGTCGCGGCGGCCTGGCGCTCGATCTCGGCGTCGACCGCGTCGGCGAGCTCGACGCTGTCGGTGACGAGCACGGAGGCGGCGGCGGGGTCGTGCTCCGCCTGGGAGATGAGGTCGGCGGCGACGAACCGCGGGTCGGCGCCGGCGTCGGCGAGCACGGCGATCTCGGTCGTGCCGGCCTCGGCGTCGATGCCCACGCGGCCCATGACCGCCCGCTTGGCGGCGGCGACGAAGATGTTGCCCGGCCCGGTGACGACGTCGACGGGCGCGCACAGCCGCTCCCCGTCGCCGGTGCCCGGCTCACCGGCCGCCCCGTAGGCGAACATCGCCACGGCCTGCGCGCCACCGACGGCGTAGACCTCCTCGACCCCGAGGAGGGCGCACGCCGCGAGGATCGTCGGGTGCGGAAGGCCGCCGAAGGCCTGCTGGGGCGGGCTCGCGACGGCGAGCGACGGGACGCCGGCCACCTGCGCGGCGACGACGTTCATGACGACGCTCGAGGGGTACACCGCCAGCCCGCCGGGCACGTACAGGCCCACCCGGCTCACCGGCACCCAGCGCTGGCGCACGTGCCCGCCGGGGAGGATCTCGGTGTCCCGCTCGGTCGGGAGCTGTGCCTCGTGGCCGGCGCGGTTGTGCACGACGGACAGCTCGAGGGCCTCGCGGACCTGCGGGTCGAGGTCGGCGAGCGCCTGCTGCAGCGCCTCCGCGGGCACCCGCAGGTGCTCGGGCCGTACGCCGTCGAAGCGCTCGGCGAGGTCGCGCAGGGCGAGGGCACCACGGTCGCGGACGTCCGCGATGATCGGGAGCACCTGGGCCAGGGCGGCCTCGACGTCGAGGGTGGCGCGCGGCAGCACGCCGGCGAGGTCGGAGACGTCACTTCCGCGGAGATCGATTCGCCTGAGCATGGCCCTGATCGTAATCCGCCCGGCCTCCGCCCCGCCGGGACGTCCGCCGTCGTGTCCCCCACCCCGCCGCCCGCCCCACCCCTTTCCGCCGAGAGCTGGATCGTGCACGGGTTCGCCGCCGGGCGGCCGGGCACGGCATGATCGGTGCATGGGTCAGGACCAGGTCGTTCCGGTCGAGGGCGAGATCCGCCTCGGCCAGTTCCTCAAGCTCGCCTCGCTCGCCGACTCCGGCGCGCAGGCACGCGAGCTCATCGCCGACGGCGCGGTGAGCGTCGACGGTGAGGTCGAGACCCGCCGGGGCCGGCAGCTGGCCGCCGGGGCCCGGGTCGAGGTGGACCTGCCCACCGGGCCGGTCGCCGTCGTCGTGGGCTGAGCGCTACAGACCGGGCGCCCGGAATCTGTCGCGAGCCGCACACCGGGGCGGCTCGCCCGCTGGCTAGCGTGACGGTGTTCCCCGCGAAAGGTGCTGCCATGACCGCCACGACCGTCCTCGCCGACTCCCTGCCCGCCGGCCTCGTGCGCGACGCCTCGCTCGTCGTCGGCGGCGCCGTGGTGACCGGAGTGCTCTCGCAGGTCGTCGTGCCGCTGCCGTTCACCCCCGTGCCGCTGTCCCTCGGCACCTTCGCCGTGCTCCTCGTCGGTGCGTCCCTCGGGCCGCTGCGCGGCACCCTGAGCCTGGCCCTGTACGTCCTCGCGGGGATGGGCGGCGTGCCCTGGTTCGCCGAGCAGACCGCCGGCTGGCACACCGCCTCCTTCGGCTACGTCCTCGGCTACGTCCTGGCCGCGGGGCTCGTCGGCGCGCTCGCCCGCCACCGCGCGGACCGCCGCCCGCTCCCCATGCTCGCCGCCGCCCTGCTCGCGACGACCGCGGTGTACGCCGGCGGGGTGCCGTGGCTCATGGTGAGCCTCGGGGTCGGGCTCGGGGAGGCGCTCGTCCTCGGTGTGCTCCCCTTCCTCCTCGGCGACGCGCTCAAGGCCGCAGCCGCCGCCGGCCTCCTGCCCGCCGCATGGCGCCTGCTCGGCCGCTCCGCACACTGAGCCGGCCCGGCCGAACCCTGCGTCGGAGCGTCGAAACCTGCCACCACGTACCCCGACGCGGCGTCAAGGCAAGCCTGCGACCTTGATCCCGGCCCCGACACGCCGACCGGGGCCGACTTGATGGCAGGATCTGGCGCCGACGACCGCGCGCCGCGGATCCGGCGAGCGCTACTCGGTGGCGAGGTCCAGGCCCAGTGCGAGGTGGTCGGAGACGTCCTGCCGTCGCACGAACGTCCGGCGCACGGGCGGCAGCGTGCCCTGCCCGAGGGCGTGGTCGAGCTGCAGCCGCGGGCGCGGTGAGGGGTAGGTGACGCCCCGTACGAGGAGCCGCATCCCCGAGGCCCGGCGGGCGAGCCCGCCGGGCAGGTTGAGGTCGCCGAGGAGCACCGCCGGGCCGGGCAGTGTGCGCAGCCAGGCGGCGGTCCGGCGCAGCTGGACGGCGTTGACGCCGGGCACGAAGGACAGGTGGGTGGAGGCGACGGTGAGCGGGCCGGCCGGCGTGTGCACGCGGGCGGCGAGCACCACCCGCGGCTCGTCGCGCAGCAGCATCACTCCCCCGCCGGGCACGGGCACCGGCAGCCGGACGAAGGGCGCCGGCGCCAGCCGCAGGACGTGCCAGGACTCCACCGGCAGGCGGGAGAGCAGCGCGATGCCGTAGGCGTCGTCGGAGGCGTCCTCGTCCGCCGCCAGGGCGGGACGCCACTCGAAACCGGGCTCCCCGATCACCGCCGGGACGAACCGCCAGCGCGCCGCGCCCGCCGCCTCCGCCGCGAGAGCCGCGACGTCCAGCCGGCCGGAGCGCGGCTGGCCGCGGTCGACCTCCTGGAGGGCGAGGACGTCGGCGCGCAGGGAGGCCACGGCCCGTGCGAACCGGGTGGCGTCCACCCGCCCGTCGGGGCCGCGGCCGTGGAACACGTTCCACGTCGTCAGCCGGGTGAGGCCCGGCACCGTCGGAGCCGGGGCCACGCGAGCACTCTAGTTGCGGGTCCCGAGCCAGGCCCCTCGGGCGTCAGGTGAGGCAGCCGGGCCCGAGGAGCGCCTTGAGGTCGCCGAACAGCGCGGTGGACGGCTCGACGCGGAAGGAGTCCTCCAGCCGCATCGTCGTGGAGCGCCCCGGGCTGGTGAGCCGCAGGCGCACCTCCGAGCGTCCCGGGTGGTCGGTGAGGATGCCCTTGAGCCGCTCGACGAGCGGCGCGGTGCACCGGTTGGCGGCGAGCGTGAGCTGCACCGGCCCGTCGGTGGCCTGGGAGACGTCGGGCAGGCTCATCTCCGCGGCGTAGATCGTCGGGATGTCGTCGCGGCGGTTGAGCCGTCCCCGCACCGTGATGATCGAGTCCTCGGCGAGCATGGTGGAGACGGTCGAGTAGGTCTGGGGGAAGAAGAGCACCTCGATGGCGCCCTCGAGGTCCTCGACCGTCGCGATGGCCCACGGGTTGCCGTTCTTCGTCATCTTGCGCTGCAGCGAGGTGACGAGACCGGCGACCGTCACCGACGAGCCGTCGGCGCGCGTCTCGTCGGTGAGCAGGGTGGCCACCGAGACGTCCGCCGCCCGCTGGAGCACGTGCTCCAGCCCGAACAGCGGGTGGTCCGAGACGTACAGGCCGAGCATCTGCCGCTCGAAGGTCAGCTTCTCCCGCTTGTCCCACTCGGGCAGGTCGGGGATGTCGATGGTGAAGCCGGAGCCGGCCGCCCCGTCGTCGCCGCCGAGCCCGGCGAAGAGGTCGAACTGGCCGACCGCCTCGTTGCGCTTGACGTCGATGACCATGTCGATGGCCTCCTCGTGACGGGCGAGGAGCGCCCGTCGCGTGTGCCCGAGGGAGTCGAAGGCACCGGCCTTGATGAGCGACTCGATCGTGCGCTTGTTGCACACGACGGCGGGCACCTTGTCGAGGAAGTCCTGGAAGGAGGTGTAGGCGCCCTTCTCCTCGCGGGCCGCGATGATCGCCTCGACGACGTTCGCGCCGACGTTGCGCACCGCCGCGAGACCGAAGCGGATCTCCTCCCCGACGGCCGCGAAGGAGCCCACCGAGGTGTTGACGTCCGGCGACAGCACGCTGATGCCCATGTGCCGGGCCTCACCGAGGTACAGCCCCAGGCGGTCCTTGTTGCCCTGCGTCGAGGTGAGCAGGGCGGCCATGTACTCCGTGGGGAAGTTGGCCTTGAGGTAGGCGGTCCAGTAGGAGATGATCCCGTAGGCCGCCGAGTGCGCCTTGTTGAAGGCGTAGTCGGAGAAGGGCAGGAGGATGTCCCACAGCGTCTTGACCGCCTGCGGGGAGTAGCCGCGCTCGAGCATGCCGGCCTCGAAGCTGGCGAACTGCTTGTCCAGCTCGGCCTTCTTCTTCTTGCCCATCGCGCGACGCAGCAGGTCGGCCTGGCCCAGGGTGTACCCGGCGACCTTCTGCGCGATCGCCATCACCTGCTCCTGGTACACGATGAGGCCGTAGGTGGTGCCGAGGATCTCGGCGAGCGCCTCCTCGAGCTCCGGGTGGATCGGCTCGATCTTCTGCTGGCCGTTCTTGCGCAGCGCGTAGTTCGTGTGGGAGTTCGCGCCCATCGGGCCGGGGCGGTAGAGCGCGCCGACGGCGGAGATGTCCTCGAAGTTGTCGGGGCGCATGAGGCGCAGCAGGGTGCGCATGCCGGCGCCGTCGAGCTGGAACACCCCGAGCGTGTCGCCGCGGCCGAGCATGGCGTAGGTCAGCGGGTCGTCCAGCGGGAGGCGCTCGAGGTCGGGCACCTCCTTGCCGTTGCGCTCGATGTTCTCCAGCGCGTCGTCGATGACCGTGAGGTTGCGCAGGCCGAGGAAGTCCATCTTCAGCAGCCCGAGGTTCTCGCACTGCGGGTAGTCGAACTGGGTGATGATCGCGCCGTCCTGCGGGCGCAGCATCACCGGGATGACCTCCTGGAGCGGCTCGCTGGACATGATGACGGCGCAGGCGTGCACGCCCCACTGCCGCTTGATGCCCTCCAGGCCCTGCGCGGTCTCGACGACGGCCTGGGCGTCGGGGTCCGAGGCGTGCAGCTGGCGGAACTCCTCGGCCTCGTTGTACCGCTTGTCGCGCGGGTCGAAGATGCCGGCGAGGGTGATGTCCTTGCCCATGACCGACGGCGGCATCGCCTTGGTGAGCTTCTCCCCCATCTGGAAGGGGTAGTCCAGGACGCGCGCGGAGTCCTTGAGCGCCTGCTTGGCCTTGATGGTGCCGTAGGTGACGACCTGCGCGACGCGGTCGTCGCCGTACTTCTCGGTGACGTACCGGATGACCTCACCGCGCCGGCGCTCGTCGAAGTCGACGTCGAAGTCGGGCATCGACACGCGGTCGGGGTTGAGGAAGCGCTCGAAGATCAGGCCGTGCTGGAGGGGGTCGAGGTCGGTGATGCGCATCGCGTAGGCGACCATCGACCCGGCGCCCGAGCCACGACCCGGGCCGACGCGGATCCCGCGGCTCTTGGCCCAGTTGATGAAGTCGGCGACGACGAGGAAGTAGCCGGGGAAGCCCATCTGGGTGATGACGTCGACCTCGTAGCGGGCCTGCTTCTCGACGTGGTCGGGCACGCCGTCCGGGAAGCGGTAGGCCAGGCCCTTCTGCACCTCCTTGACGAACCACGAGTGCTCGTCCTCGCCCTCGGGCACGGGGAAGCGCGGCATGTAGTTCGCGCCGTCGGCGGCCGTGCGGAAGGTGACGTCGCACTGCTCGGCGACGAGCAGGGTGTTGTCGCAGGCCTCGGGCAGCTCGGCGAACAGCCCGCGCATCTCGGCGGCAGAGCGCAGGTAGTAGGTGTCGCCGGTGAAGGCGAAGCGGCTGCCGCCCTCGTCGTACGTGGGCTCGGTGAGCTTGGAGCCGGACTGGAGCGCGAGCATGACCTCGTGGGTCTTGGCGTCCTCGGGGCGCGTGTAGTGGGAGTCGTTCGTCGCGATGAGCGGCGCACCGATCTCCCGGGCCAGGCGCAGGAGGTCGCTCGTCACCCGGCGCTCGATGTCCAGCCCGTGGTCCATGAGCTCGACGTAGTAGTTCTCCTTGCCGAAGATGTCCTGCATCTCCCCGGCGGCCCGCAGCGCCTCGTCGTACTGGCCCAGGCGGATGCGGGTCTGCACCTCCCCCGAGGGGCAGCCGGTGGTGGCGAGGAGGCCCTCGGCGTGGGTGGAGATGAGCTCGCGGTCCATCCGCGGCCACTTGCCCATCTGCCCCTCGAGGGAGGCACGCGAGCCGAGCCGGAAGAGGTTGTTCATCCCCTTGTTGTTGCGCGCGAGCAGCGTCATGTGGGTGTAGGCACCGCGCGCGGAGACGTCGTCCTTGGCCTGGTACTCCTCGCCCCAGCGCACCCGGGACTTGTCGAAGCGTGAGGTGCCCGGCGTGACGTAGGCCTCCAGGCCGATGATCGGCTTGACGCCGTGCCGCTGGGCCGCGGACCAGAAGTCGAAGGCCCCGAAGAGGTAGCCGTGGTCGGTGATCGCCAGCGCCGGCTGACCCAGCCGGGCCGCCTCGGCGAGCAGCTCGTCGACCTTGGAGGCACCGTCGAGCATGGAGTACTCGGTGTGCACGTGGAGGTGGGCGAAGTTGTCGGATCCTCCAGCAGCCATGCCGGTCAGTCTAGGTCGGACCACCCACGTCCCCGGCCTCGGCCGAGGGAGATCCTGGTCGCTCGGCGTGTCGTCCGGACGGGCTCCCGGCGGTGAGCGTGCGGGCCATGTCCTGGTGCCAGATCCCGGCGTCGAGGTACCGCTCGCCGCTCACCGGCGCGTACCCGAGGGCGCGGTAGAAACCCATCGCCGCCTCCTGCGCGCTGAGCACGACCTCGACGGCGCCCGGCGCGCCCACGGCGTGGCGCTCGAGGGCGAGGTCCTCCAGCGCCCGCACGAGCAGCGCGCCCACCCCGCGCCCGCGGTGCTCGCGGAGCACCGCGAGCCGGCCGAGGTGGACGTGGCCCGGCGCGTCGAGGAGGAGGCGTCCGGTGCCGACGACGGCGTCGCCGTCGAGCGCGAGCTCGTGGCTCGTCGTCGGGGCCTCGTCGAGGTCGTCGACCTCGAGCTCGGCCGGTACGCGCTGCTCGTCGACGAAGACGGCGAAGCGCACCGCCCACGCCTCCTCGAGCTGGGCGCGGGTGGTGACGAGGCTGGTGCGCACGCTCACCGCACGCCCTCGCGCACCGCCTCCAGTGCTGCGGCGAGGTCCTCGGGGTACTCGCTCGCCACGACGACGGGGTGCCCGTCGCGCGGGTGGGCGAAGCCGAGGCGAACTGCGTGCAGCCACTGGCGGGTGAGCCCGAGCTTGCGGGCGAGCACCGGGTCCGCCCCGTAGGTCGTGTCACCCACGCACGGGTGACGCAGCGCCGAGGTGTGCACGCGGATCTGGTGCGTGCGGCCGGTCTCGAGGTGGATCTCGAGCAGCGAGGCGCCGGGCATCGCCTCGAGCGTCTCGTAGTGGGTGATCGAGGGCTTGCCGCCGGCGACGACGGCGAAGCGGTAGTCGTGCCGGGGGTCGCGGCCCACGGGGGCGTCGATCGTCCCGGCGAACGGGTCCATGTGGCCCTGGACGAGCGCGTGGTAGACCTTCTCGACCGTGCGCTCCTTGAAGGCGCGCTTGAGCACGGAGTAGGCGAGCTCTGTCTTGGCGACGACCATGAGGCCCGAGGTGCCGACGTCGAGGCGGTGGACGATGCCCTGCCGCTCGGCCGCCCCCGAGGTGGAGACGCGGTAGCCGGCGGCCTGGAGCCCGCCGACGACGGTGGGGCCCTCCCAGCCGGGGCTGGGGTGGGCGGCCACCCCGACGGGCTTGTCGACGACGACGACGTCCTCGTCCTCGAAGACCACCCGCAGCCCGGGCACGGGCTCCGGCGGGGCGGCGGCCGCGGCGGGCGGGTCGGGGATCGTGACCTCGAGCCAGCCGCCCGCGACGAGTCGGTCGGACTTGCCGAGCACGCGCCCGTCGAGCAGCACCGCGCCCGCTTCGGCGAGCTCGGCCGCGCGGGTGCGGGAGAAGCCGAGGAGCCGGGCGAGCGCCGCGTCGACCCGCTCGCCGGCCAGGCCGTCGGGCACGGGCAGGGAGCGGGTCTCAGGCATCGCCGTCGTCCGCGAGTCGGGCCTCGCGCCGGCTGCGGGGACGCCGGCGCGGCGTCTCCTGCGCGGGCGGGACGGGCTCGTCCTGCTCGGCGGCCGGGGACGGCTGGTCGGGGGCCGCGGGGCGGTCGGACTCCTCCCGGGGCGCGCTCGCGCCGGTGGGCGTCCAGTCGGGCGTCGGGGTCTCCGCGACCGGCACGGCGCCCGGAGGGGCGACCTCGCTCGCGGAGGGGGCCCCGGAGACCCAGGTGGCGACGTCGACGTCGTCGTCGGTGGGGCGCGGGACCTCGCCGGAGAACTCGTCCTCGGCGTCGAGCGGCTCCTCGCTCAGGTCCTCGTCCTCGGTGCCGGGACGGGGCTCGGCGTCCTCCTGCCCGTCCGACACTCGGGTGCCGTCGACCTCGAGGCCGAGGAGCGCGAGGATCGCGATGAGCACGGCGGCGGCGACGATGGCGATGTCGGCGACGTTGCCGACGAACCAGCCGTTGTAGTTGATGAAGTCGACGACGTGGCCGCGCGCGAAGCCGGGCTCGCGCAGCAGCCGGTCGTAGAGGTTGCCGATCGCCCCGCCGAGCAGCAGGCCCAGGGCCACCGCCCACGCGGTCGAGCGCAGGCGCCGGGCCACCCGCACGACGACGATGACGACGCCGATGCTGATGACCGTGAAGACCCACGTCATCCCGGTGGCGATGGAGAACGCCGCGCCGGGGTTGTAGATGAGCTGGAGACCGAGGAGGTCACCGACCAGCGGGACGATGACGCCCTGCGTGAGGTTGGCCTCTGCGAGGTACTTCGTCACCTGGTCGGCGACGGCGATCCCCACCGCGAGTGCGACGAGGAGGGCGATCCGCCCGCGCCGGCGCCGCTGCTGCTGCGTCATGCCTGTCCTTCCATGCCGACGGCGGCGGTCCGGTGGACCGCCGCCGTCGTCAGAGCTCAGCGACCGAACTGCGCCGAGGAGTCGCCACCGCGACCGGAGATGTTGCCCCGGCCCTCGACGTCGGAGAGCAGCGACTCGAGGTAGCTCTTGAGGCGGGTCCGGTAGTCCCGCTCGAAGACGCGCAGCTCGTCGATCTTGCGCTCGAGGAGCGAGCGCTCCTGCTCGAGCTGGGCGAGCGTGCGGTTGTGGGTGTCCTCGGCCTCGCGGACGATCCGCTCGGCCTCGGTGCGGGCCTCGTGGAGGATCCGGTCACCCTCCTGCTTGCCGTTGTTGACGTACTCGTCGTGCACGCGCTGGGCGAGGGCGAGCATCCCGGTGGCGGAGGTCGGCTCGTCGCCGCTCTCGACGGGAGCAGCGGCCTCGGCGACCGGCGCCGCGGCCTGCGGCGCGAAGGCCGGCTCCGGCTCGGGCTCGGGCTCCGGCTCGGGGGCGGGAGCAGGGGCCGCGGGCTGCTGCGGCTGCTCGCCGCTGCTGAGCTCGGCGATCCGCCGCTCGGCGGCCGCGAGCTTCGCCTTGAGCTCCTCGTTCTCGTTGCTCAGGGAGCTCAGCGTGTTGACGACCTCGTCCAGGAAGTCGTCGACCTCGTCCTGGTCGTAGCCCTCCCGGAACTTCGTCGGCTGAAACTTCTTGTTCAGCACGTCGTCTGCTGTGAGCAGCGCCATAGTCGTCACCTCGGTAGTTCGGTCGTTCGGTCGTGAGCGCCCGCGCGGCTCACGGGACCACGTTAGCGGAACGTTACTAGAGCGAGCGCATACGCGCCGCGAGCCGTCACATCAGGGACAGCGCGGCTGCGACACGCATCGCGATGCTCACCCCGAGGAACAGGATGATGAACCCCAGGTCGAGCGCGATCCCCCCGAGCCGGAGCGGGGGGATGTAGCGACGCAGCCAGTTGAGCGGCGGGTCGGTGAGCGTGTAGACGGCTTCCGCGACGACGAGGAGCACGCCGCGCGGACGCCAGTCCCGGGCGAAGACCTGCACCCAGTCGAGGACGAGCCGCCCGATGAGGACGAGAAGGTAGAGCAGGAGCAGGAAGTAGACGATCGAGAAGAGCAGGTCCACGTCAGCTCTGGTTGAACAGGCGGCCGGGGCCGCCGTCGGGCTCACCGGCGCCGGCGACCTCGACACTCGCGGGGGACAGCAGGAAGACCCTGTTGGTCACCCGCTCGATCGAGCCGTGCAGCCCGAAGACGAGCCCGGCGGAGAAGTCCACCATGCGCTTGGCCTCGGTCTCGCTCATGCCGGTGAGGTTCATGATCACGGGGGTCCCGTCGCGGAACGCCTCGCCGATGACCCTGGCCTCGTTGTAGGTGCTCGGGTGGACCGTGCTGATGCGGCGCAGGTCGTGCTCGACCGGCTCGGGCGCGGGCACGACCCGCATCGGCGTCACCTGCACCGGCCGCTCGTGACGGTCGTGGCGCTCGGCGCGCGGCTCTGCCACGGCGGACTCCTCGTGACGGGGGGCGTCGAGCTCGTCGACATAGTCACCCTCGTCCTCGGACAGTCCGAGGTACGCCATCGTCTTGCGCAGTGCTCCGGCCATGACTGCTCCCGTCCTCTCTGCGATCACACCTCGTGCCGCTCCTGTGATGTGACGCTAGACCAGCGCCGTCCCCTCGGCACGGACGAGTCGCGGCGTGTCGCGCGCGGGTGTCAGGCGGGGTGGACGACGCCGGCGAGACGGCCGGTGCGCCCGTCGCGCCGGTAGGAGTAGAACCGCTCGTCCTCGGCGGTGCACAGGTCCAGCCGCTGCACGCGGCGCACGCCGGCGGCGCGAAGCTGCGCGGCCACGCCGGCGGGCAGGTCGAGGGCGGGGGTGCCCCAGGAGGTCTCGGCGCACGCCTCCGGCACGGCGCTGGCGACGTCCTCGCGCATCTCGCCGGGCACCTCGTAGCAGCGTCCGCAGATGCTCGGGCCGAGGCTCGCGTAGAGGTCCTCCACCACCGCGCCGCGGGCGCCGAGCTCCGCGAGTGCCGCGGCGACGACGCCGCCGACCATGCCCTGACGGCCGACGTGGACGGCGGCGACCTGCGCGCCGTCGGGCGTGGCGAGGAGGAGGGGGACGCAGTCGGCGACCATGACGGCCACCGCCGGCGTCGTGGGGCCGTTGCGGAGGGCGACGAGCGCGTCGCACTCCCCCGCGGTCACGGCCTCCGCGGCAGGGGGCGCGGTGACCGTGACGACCCGGGCGCCGTGCACCTGGCTCATCCAGGTGACGCGCTGCCCGAGCGCGCGGTCGAGGAGCGCACGGTTGGCGGTGACGGACTCGTCGTCGTCACCGACGTGCGGGCCGAGGTTGAGCCCGCCGTCGCCGTCCCGGGCGGCGTAGCGCCCCCCGGAGACGCCACCGGCGCGCGTGGTGAAGACACCACGCGCGCCGGGGCCCAGATCGCCAGAGACCAGCTCGAGCACGGCTCAGCCGGCTCAGCGCAGGAAGTCGGGGATGTCGAGGTCCTCCTCGCGACGACCGCGGACCGGCTCCTCGTCGAAGACCCGCGGCACCTCGAGCGGCCGGCGCTGCTCGCCCTCGCGACCCGCGTAGACCGGCTCGGGCTCCGGGGCCCGCTCGGGGCTGGCAGCCACGACGGGGCTCGGCGCGACGACCGGCTCGGGAGTGCTCGGGGCGCTGTCTAAGGCGACGGGCGCCTCGGCCGCACGACGGCGCGCGGGAGGCATCGCGACGGGCTTGGCCGTGGGCTCGTCGAACCCGGCGGCGATGACGGTGACGCGCACCTCGTCGCCGAGGGCGTCGTCGATGACGTTTCCGAAGATGATGTTGGCCTCGGGGTGCGCGGCCTCCTGGACGAGGCGGGCGGCCTCGTGGATCTCGAAGAGGCCGAGGTCGCTGCCACCCTGGATGGAGAGCAGGACGCCGTAGGCGCCGTCGATGCTCGCCTCGAGGAGCGGGGAGGAGATCGCCAGCTCGGCGGCCTGGACCGCGCGGTCCTCACCGCGGGCCGAGCCGATGCCCATGAGGGCGCTGCCCGCGCCCTGCATGACGGACTTGACGTCGGCGAAGTCGAGGTTGATGAGACCGGGGGTGGTGATGAGGTCGGTGATCCCCTGGACACCCGACAGGAGCACCTGGTCGGCGCTCTTGAAGGCGTCGAGGACCGAGACGTTGCGGTCGGAGATCGACAGCAGACGGTCGTTGGGGATGACGATGAGGGTGTCGACCTCGTCGCGCAGCGCCTCGATGCCGGACTCGGCCTGGGTGGAGCGGCGCCGGCCCTCGAAGGTGAAGGGGCGGGTGACCACGCCGATGGTGAGCGCGCCGAGCGAACGGGCGATCCGGGCGACGACGGGCGCGCCGCCGGTGCCGGTGCCGCCGCCCTCGCCGGCGGTCACGAAGACCATGTCGGCCCCGCGCAGGACCTCCTCGATCTCCTCCGCGTGGTCCTCGGCGGCCTTCTTGCCCACCTCGGGGTCCGCGCCGGCCCCGAGCCCGCGCGTGAGCTCACGGCCCACGTCGAGCTTGACGTCGGCGTCGCTCATGAGGAGCGCCTGGGCGTCGGTGTTGACGGCGATGAACTCCACGCCCTTCAACCCGACCTCGATCATCCGGTTGACGGCGTTGACACCGCCACCTCCGATGCCCACCACCTTGATCACTGCTAGGTAGTTCTGCGGTGCCGCCACGTCGGCCCCCTCACTTGAGTCTGCTGCTGGTCCACACGGCCTAACCCTCAATCTCTACCTCAGGGTTAGACTTATGTCATTCTCTGGCACCCGAACGCTAGGGGCCGACGAGGGCACCGGCAACGACCTCGGCAGGTGTGTCGCACGCGCCCGTGCGGTGTCCCCGGTCACCCCTGCTCCGGCGCACCCCCTCCCGCCGAGCGCCGGATCGTGCGCAGGGTCAGTCGGAGAGGGTCGGGGAGCGCGGGACGGTGACGTCGTAGACCGCGGCCGGGCGCTCCCGCACGACGGCGAGGACGGCGGCCTTGAGCTCGGACTCGGCCACGTCGCCCCACAGCACCCGGGCGCCGTCGGTGAGCTCGAGGGTGATCGACGCGGGGTTCGTCGCCCCGGCGGTCGCGACCTCCGCCCGCAGCTCCGCGGGCAGCTGGGCGAGGACCGCGAGCACGGCCTCGAGGGTCTGGCCTGCCCGCTCGCCGGACAGCGGCACGGTGACGCGCGGCAGCCCATCGGGCGGCTCGGCGACGGAGCCCACGACGACGCCGTCGACGTCGAGCAGGACGAGCCCTTCCTCGGCCGTCGCCGCGGCGACCGGCACGCGGGCGGTGACCTGCACGGACAGTCCGCGCGGCCAGGAGCGGCTGACGTCCACCGAGCGCACGGTGGTGATCGCGCCGACCTGCTCGGTGAGGCCGGCGGTGTCGAGCCGGGTGAGCGGGACGCCCTCGTGCCGCATGACGACGTCCATCACCGCCTCGACGGGGACGGTCGTCCCCTCCCCCGCCCCCGAGACGGTGACCTGCTCGACGTCGAGGGCGAGCAGCGGCGAGGCGAGCAGCGCCCAGGCGAGGGCGCCGACGGTGACGAGGACACCGACGGCGAGGAGCACCTTGCGCCACGCGAGCCGTCGCTGGGCGCGCGTGCGCTCGGCGAGGCGCTCGAGGAACCCCGGCCCGGCGGGCCGGCTGTCCTCGGGGCGCTGGCGCACCGGCAGCCAGCGCCGCGCGCGCTCGGTCGGCACCGGCTCACGGGCGGGCTGCTGCCGCGGGGCCGGCGGCGTCACGGTCGTCCGGCCGCGCTCCTCCTGGACCGGGACGTGCGGGGTGGGTCCGGGGCGCGGCAGGCGCGGCTGGGCGGGCGGCCTCACGCCCGCTCCTCCAGCAGGCGCAGGATGCGCGGTCCGAGCTCGGTGACGTCCCCGGCGCCCATCGTGAGGAGCAGGTCTCCGGGGCGGGCGAGACCGGCGACGACGGCCGCGGCCTCCTCCCGGTCGGCCACGTAGCGCCCGGCAGCGGTGCGCCGCGTGATGAGGGAGCCGTCGACGCCCTCGACCGGGTCCTCGCGGGCGGCGTAGACGTCGGTGACGACGACCTCGTCCGCGAGCGAGAGCGCGTCGGCGAACTCGGCGGCGAAGGCCACGGTCCGGGAGTACAGGTGCGGCTGGAAGAGCACGAGGACGCGTCCGTCACCGGCGGCCAGGCGGGCGGCGGTGAGCGTGGCGGCGACCTCCGTCGGGTGGTGGGCGTAGTCGTCGACGACCCGCACGCCGGCGGCGCTCCCCCGGTCCTCGAAGCGGCGACCGGTGCCGCGGAAGGAGCCGAGGGCGGCGGCGAGCTTGTGGGGGTCGGCGCCGAGGGCGACGCCCGCGCACCACGCACCGGTCGCGTTGCGCACGTTGTGCTCCCCGGTGGCGGCGAGCTCGAGCGGCACCGGGCCCTGCGGCGTGCTCAGCACCGCGCTCGCCCCGGCCGCGCCGAGGACGAGGTCGGTGATCCGCACGTGGCCCTCCCCCACGCCCGGCGCCTCGCCGGTGCCGTAGGTGAGGACCCGGGTCCCGGTGGCGCGCCGGGCCAGGCGCAGCGCGCCGGCGTCGTCGGCGCACACGACGAGCACACTCGTCACGCGCCCGGCGAAGTCGACGAAGGCCTGCTCGAAGGCCTCGCGCGAGCCGTAGTGGTCGAGGTGGTCGGGCTCGACGTTGGTGACGACGGCGACGGCGGGACGGTAGTTGAGGAAGGAGCCGTCGGACTCGTCGGCCTCGGCGACGAACGCCCGACCCCGCCCGAGGTGCGCCCCGCTGCCGAGCCCGGCGACCTGGCCGCCGATCGCCCAGCTCGGGTCGGCGCCGACCCCGGAGAGCGCGACGGCGAGCATCGCCGACGTCGTCGTCTTGCCGTGGGCTCCCGCGACCGCGACGAAGTCCTGGCCCTCGGCAGCGACGACGAGCGCCTGGGAGCGGTGGATCACCGGCAGGCCGAGCTCACGCGCCCGGACGAGCTCGGGGTTGTCGGGCCGCACCGCCGTGGAGACGACGACGGTCGCGTCCGGGGGCACGTGCACGGCGTCGTGCCCGACGTAGGCCGTGATGCCGGCGGCGCGCAGCCGCTCGAGGGTCGCGCTCGGGCGGGCGTCGGACCCACTGACCTCGAGCCCACGGGCGGCGAGGAGCTCGGCGACGGGCGCCATGCCCGCCCCGCCGATGCCGATGAGGTGGTAGCGCGTCATCGTCCCTCCCGGGCCGCCGAGATCACGAGGTCGGCCAGGCGTGCGGCGCCGTCGCGGACACCTGCCCCGGCGGCGGCACGACCCATCGCGGCGAGCCCGTCGCGGTCGGCGAGCAGCTCGAGGAGCGGGCCGGTGACGTAGCCGGCGGTGAGGTCCGCGTCGTCGACGAGCCGGCCCCCGCCCGCGGCGACGACGTCGGCGGCGTTGCGCCGCTGCTCGCCGTTGCCAATCGGCAGGGGGACGTAGACCGCGCCGATCCCGAGCGCCGCGAGCTCGCTCACCGTGCCCGCGCCCGAGCGGGCGAGGACGAGGTCGGCGGCCGCGTAGGCGCTGGCCATGTCGTCGAGGTAGGGCAGCACGTGGTAGCCGTGCAGGCCTGCGGTCGCGGCGCGGACCGGCTCGTCCTTGCCCTGGCCGGTGAGGTGGAGGACCTGCACTCCGGCGGCGTCGAGCGCGGCGGCGCCGGCGGACACGGCGTCGTTGATCCGCTGCGCGCCGAGCGAGCCGCCGGTGACGAGCAGCGTCGTGGCGTCGGGGTCCAGGCCGAGGGCAGCGGCGCCCGCCCGGCGGCGGGCGGCGGCGTCGGCCGCGCGCTCGGCGACGAGCTCGGCGATGGGCGCGCGCAGCGGCAGCCCGGTGAGCGTGGCGTGGGGCAACGGGGTGCCGGGGAAGGTGACGGCGACGTGGCGCGCCCAGCGGGCGCCGAGCCGGTTGGCCAGGCCCGGCCGGGCGTTCTGCTCGTGGACGACGATCGGCACCCCGAGCCGGCGGGCGGCGAGGTAGGCGGGCGTGGCGACGTACCCGCCGAAGCCGACGACGACCTCGGCGCGGCTCTCCTCGACGGCCGCGGCGGCGCGGCGGACGGCGTCACGCAGGCGCCCGGGAAGGCGCAGGAGGTCCGGGGAGGGCCGGCGCGGCAGCGGGGCACGGGGGACGACGCGCAGGGGCAGGCCGGCCGCGGGCACGAGACGTGACTCCAGGCCCTCGGCCGTGCCGAGCACGGTGAGCGCGGCACCCTCGGGACGGGCCGCGAGCTCGGCGGCGGTGGCGAGGAGGGGGTTGACGTGACCGGCGGTGCCCCCGCCGGCGAGCAGGACGCGCAGCTCAGCCACGACCGCGACCTCCCACCACGGCGAGGGACCGGCGCACCGCACCGCGCCGCGCGCGCAGTCCGGCGGCGGCGCCCGGCTCGTCGCGGGCGAAGGCGAGGACGACGCCCATGGCGAGCAGGGTCGCGATGAGCGCGGAGCCGCCGGCGGAGACGAGTGGCAGCGGCACACCGATGACCGGCAGGAGCCCGATGACGACCCCGATGTTGATGAGCGCCTGGCCCAGGATCCACGCGGCGATGGCCCCGGTGGTGATCTTGACGAACGGGTCGGGGTGGCGGCGCACGATGCGGAGCAGCCCCAGGGCGAGGACGGTGAACAGGCCGAGGACGAGGAGGGTGCCGAGCAGCCCGAGCTCCTCGCCGATGATGGCGAAGATGAAGTCGTTGTGCGCCTCGGGCAGGTAGGCCCACTTCTCCCGGGAGGCGCCCAGCCCCACCCCGGAGATGCCGCCGGTACCCAGGCCGTAGAGACCGTGGAGGGTCTGGTAGCACGCGCCCGACTCGTCGCAGTCGCCGCCGAAGACGGCCATGACGCGCTGGATCCGGTTGGGCGAGGCGATGACGAGGAAGGAGACGACGGCGGCGCCGGCGACGGCCGCGATCCCGAACCAGCGCATCGGCACGCCGGCGACGAACATCGCCCCGGCGACGACCGCGGCGACGACGAGCGCCGTGCCGAGGTCACGCCCGACGAGGACGAGGCCGATCGCCACGGCGGCGACGACGAGCCCCGGGACGAGGACGTGCTGCCACCGGTGGAGGAGGTGGGCCTTGCGGGCCAGGACGAGGCCGAGCCACACGGCGAGGGCGAGCTTGAGGAACTCCGAGGGCTGGACGGTCTGCCCGGTGCCCGGGATGAGGATCCAGTTCGTGTTGCCCTTCGCGCCGCGCGCGAGCGGGGTGAAGATCAGCGCCTGGAGGAGCAGGCCGACGCCGAGCGCGGGCCAGGCGAGCTTGCGGTACCAGGCGACGGGGATGCGGCTGGCGACGACCATGAGCGGCAGCCCGATGAGCGCGAACGTCGCCTGGTTGAGGAAGTGGCCCCACGGGCTGCCGGTCTCCCGGATCGAGGTGATCGAGGAGGCCGACAGGACCATGACGACGCCGATGGCGAGCAGCAGGAGGACCGCCCCGCCGACGAGGTAGTAGCTGAGCACGGCCGGGCCGCGCACGGCGGAGGTCTCACGGGCGCCGGTCCGCATCGCCCCGCGCCCGGCCCCCGGGGCGAGGGCACGCGCGGCGCGTGCCGGCTGGACCGCCGTCATCCCGGCTCCCCCGGCAGCGCGCGGACCGCCGCGGCGAAGGCGTCCCCCCGGGCGCCGTAGTCGGTGAACTGGTCCATCGACGCGCACGCCGGGGCGAGCAGCACGGTGTCACCCGGGCGGGCGAGCCGGGCGGCTGCGGCGACGGCAAGAGGCATCACGCCCTCAGTGTCACCAGCCTCCACCTCGGTGACCGGCACATCCGGTGCGTGTCGTGCAAGTGCCGCGCGCAGCGGGGCCCGGTCCACGCCGATGAGCACGACGGCGCGCAGCCGGTCGGCGACGCCGCGGACGAGCTCGTCGAAGGTCGCACCCTTGGCCAGGCCCCCGGCCACCCACACCCCGCGCCCGGGCGGCAGCGCGCCGAGGCTGGCGCGGGCGGCGTGGGCGTTGGTGGCCTTGGAGTCGTCGACCCAGGTGACGCCGTCGCGCGTGGCGACGGTCTCGATCCGGTGCCGCCCGCCGGTGAAGGAGCGCAGCCCGGCGGCCACGGCGGCGGGCTCCACGCCTCGTGCGCGGGCGAGCGCGGCGGCGGCGAGAGCGTCGGCGAGGACGTGACGGGGCACCTCTCCGCCGTCGGCCGGGGCGAGGTGGGCGAGGTCGGCGAGCGTCGCGAGCGGCACCGCGTGCGTCTGGCGGCGCCGGTCGAAGGCACGGTCGCACAGGACGTCCTCGACGAGGCCGAGCTCCCCGACGGCGGGAGCACCCAGCCGGGTGCCCACGGCCCGCGCCCCCTCGGCGACGTCGGCCTCCTCGACCATGGCCCGGGTCATGTCGTCGGTGTAGACGCACGCGACGCGGGTGCGGGCGTAGACCCGTGCCTTGTCCTCGCGGTAGGCGGCGAAGGACCCGTGCCAGTCGATGTGGTCGGGGGCGAGGTTGAGGCAGACGGAGGCGAGCGGCGCGACGCTGTGGGTGAGGTGGAGCTGGAAGCTCGACAGCTCGACGGCGAGCGCGTCGGCCCGGCCCTCGGCGACGACCCGCACGACCGGCGTGCCGACGTTGCCGACGGCCGGGGCGTGCAGCCCCGCCGCGGTGAGGATCGAGGAGAGCATGCCGACCGTGGTCGTCTTGCCGTTGGTGCCGGTGATGGTGAGCCAGTCGGGACCGGGACCCGGCGCGGCCTGCTGCACCTGCCAGGCGAGCTCGACCTCGCTCCAGCACGGCAGGCCGCTCGCGGCGGCCCGGGTGAGGAGCGGGGAGGTCGCGGGGACGCCCGGGGAGACCACGGCGAGGTCGGCGCCTCGGCCCAGGACGAGGTCGGCGAGCGTCTCGTCGTCCCCCGCGGCGGTGAGCCGGGCGGCCGGGCCGAGCTCGGCGCGGGCGGCCTCGACGGACGCCTCGCTGCGGTCCACCCCCTCGACGTGGGCGCCGAGGGTGGTGAGCACCTCCGCGGCCGCCCGGCCGGACGTGCCGAGCCCGACGACGACGACGCGCGCACCCGCCAGCGTGGTCATGCCACGGTCACCCACTCGGCGTAGAAGAGGCCGAGGCCGAGGGCGACGCAGAGTGCGGCGATGAGCCAGAAGCGGATGACGATCGTCACCTCGCCCCAGCCCTTGAGCTCGAAGTGGTGGTGGAGCGGGGCCATGCGGAACACCCGTCTCCCGGTCGCCTTGAAGAAGCCGATCTGGATGACGTCGCTCATGACGATGATGACGAACAGGCCGCCGATGACGATGGCGAGGAACTGGGTGTGGGTGAGGATCGACAGGCCGGCGATAGCGCCACCGAGGGCGAGGGAGCCGGTGTCGCCCATGAAGATCTGGGCCGGTGAGGCGTTCCACCACAGGAACCCGAGGCAGGCGCCGATGAGCGCGGCCCCGATGAGCGAGAGGTCGCGCGGGTCGCGCACCTCGTAGCACGCGGACCAGGCCGAGCTCGGGTCGGCCAGGAACTGGCAGTTCTGGTTCGCCTGCCACATGGCGATGACCGTGTAGGCGGCGAAGACCATCGCCGAGGCGCCGGTCGCCAGGCCGTCGAGGCCGTCGGTGAGGTTGACGGCGTTGGACCAGGCGGTGATGAGGAAGTTCGCCCACAGGATGAAGAGGATGAGCCCGAGCACGGCCCCGGCGAAGGCGAGGTCGATGCCGGTGTCACGCACCACCGAGACGTGCGTCGACGCGGGGGTGCGGAAGTTCTCGTTGGGGAACTGCAGGGCGAGGACGGCGAAGGTGACGCCGACGAACGCCTGGCCGACGATCTTCCACCGGGCGCGCAGCCCGAGGGAGCGCTGGCGGCTGATCTTGATGTAGTCGTCGGCGAAGCCGATGGCGCCGAGCCCGACGATGAGGAAGAGGAGGAGCAGGCCGGAGGCGTTCGGCGGACGGCCCGCGGTGAGGTTGGCGACCGCGTAGCCGACGACGGTCGCGAGGATGATGACGACCCCGCCCATGGTCGGCGTGCCGCGCTTGGTGTAGTGCGCGGTGGGGCCGTCCTGGCGGATGAACTGGCCGTAGTTCTTCTTCACGAGGAAGCGGATGAACAGCGGCGTGCCGAACAGGGCGATGACGAGGGCCGTGGCCCCGGCGACGAGGATCGTCACCACTGGGCACCACCTCCCGGCTCCCCGACGAGGCGCTCGGCCAGGCGCCACACGCCCGAGCCGTTGGAGCCCTTGAGCAGGACGAGGTCACCGGCGCGCAGCAGCCCGTCGAGCAGCTCGGCGGCGGCCCCGACGTCGGCGGGGGTGTGGACCTCGACGCCGGTGCCCGCGCCGCGGCGCACCTGCTCCCCGGTGATGCCGGGGGCGACGAGGACGTCGATGCCGAGCGCGGCGGCGAGGCGTCCGACGTCCTCGTGGGCGCGCTCGCTCTCCTCCCCCAGCTCGAGCATCCGCCCGAGGACGGCGACCCGCCGCTGGGCGGGCATCGCGACGGCGGCGCGCAGCGCGGCGGCCATCGAGTCGGGGTTGGCGTTGTAGGCGTCGTCCAGGACGACGACGCCGTCGGGCCGGTGGGTCACGGCCATGCGGTGGGCGCTCACCCGGTCCGCGCGGCTCAGGCCGCGGGCGACCGCCCCGGCGTCCAGGCCGAGGGCGAGCGCGGCGCCGGCGACGGCCAGGGCGTTGGACACCTGGTGCTCACCGTGCAGGGCGAGGCTCACCTCGTGGCGCGAGCGTGCCCCGGAGGAGTCGGTGTGGAGGACGAAGGAGGGGCGGGCCTGCTCGTCGAGGGTGACGTCGGTGGCCCGGACGTCGGCGTCCTCCCCGCGCCCGAAGAGGATGACGCGGCCGGGGGCCGCGGCGGCCATCGCCCGCACACGCGGGTCGTCGGCGTTGAGCACCGCGGTGCCCCCGTCCCGCAGGCCGGCGACGATCTCCGCCTTGGCGTGCGCGACGGCGTCGATGGTGCCGAACCCGCCCATGTGGGCGTGCCCGACGACGAGGACGACGGCGACGTCCAGCGGCGCGATCCGGGTGAGGTAGTCGATGTGGCCCGGGCCGCTCGCTCCCATCTCCAGGACGAGGTAGCGCGTCTCACGGGTGGCCGAGAGCACGGTGAGGGGCAGGCCGATCTCGTTGTTGAACGACTCGCGCGGCGCGACCGTGGGCCCGGCGTGCGCGAGCACCTGGGCGAGGACGTCCTTCGTCGTCGTCTTGCCGACCGAGCCGGTGAGCCCGACGACCTCGAGCGAGCCCTCGGCGCGCAGCCGGCGCAGCACCTCGCGGGCGAGCTCGCCCAGCGCCACGACGGAGTCGGTGACGAGGACGTGCGGACCCTCGACGGGCCGCTCGGCCACGACGACGACGGCGCCCGCCGCGAGCGCGGCGGCGGCGTGGTCGTGACCGTCGGTCCGCTCACCGCGGACGGCGACGAAGACGGAGCCTGGCTCGGCGAGCCGGGAGTCGGTGACGACACCGGAAGTGACGAGCTGCTGCGGGTCCACGCCCACCGCTCGCCCTCCGACTGCTTGGGCGAGCTGGGCGACGGTGAGCTGGATCATGGCTGCCCCCACCGGGCGCGCTGGTCTGAGGTCACGTTCCGACAATCTAGCCGCAGGGCGGTCACTGCGCCCGCAGCGGGAAGAGTGATGCAGGCGTCGTCGACGGCGGGATGCCGAGGTGCTGGAGGGTGAAGCCCGCGATCTCCTTGAAGGCCGGAGCCGCGATGATCGAGGACGGAACCTGGTGTCCCGGGTGGTAGACGACGATCCCGACGGCGAACTGCGGGTCGTCCGCGGGGGCCACGCCGACGAAGTTCGCGACGGTGCGCGTGAGGTTCCCCTCATCGTCGGGCACCTGGGCGGTACCGGTCTTGCCGGCGAGGCGGTAGCCGTCGAGCTGGCCGAGCACGCCGGTGCCCTCCTGTGAGACGACGCCCTCCATCATCGTCACCATCTGCGCGGCGGTCTCCTCGCTGACGACCTGCCGCCCCTCGGCGGCCTCGGCGGCGTGGAAGCGCCCGGAGGCGTCGGTCGTGCCGTCGACGAGCCGGGGCGGCAGGTAGACCCCGCCGTTGCCGAGGGCGGCGACGATCGCGGTGTTCTGCACGAGGTTGACGGCCAGGCCCTGGCCGAACATCGTCGTGTAGCGCTGGCGTCCGTCCCACGTGTCCGGGGAGCCGAGGATGCCGGGGGTCTCGCCGGGCAACTCGATGCCGGTCCGCTCCCCCATCCCGAAGGCGCGCATGTACTCGTAGCGCTGCTCGTCGCTCAGCCGGTCACCGATCATCACGGTGCCGGTGTTGGAGGACGTGGCGAGGATGCCGGCGACCGTCATCTGCTCGGTGGCGTGCGGGTCGGCGTCGGAGAAGGTCTGCCCGGAGGGCGTCGTGTACCGGTCCGGGGTGGTGAAGGTCGTCGTCGGGGTGACGACGCCGGCGTCGAGGGCGGCGGCGAGGGTCGGCAGCTTGCCGGTGGAGCCGTTCTCGTAGGCGGCCTGGACGGCGCGCGAGCCGCGGTTCTCCGGCGGGGTGGCCTGGTAGTCGTTGGGGTTGACGGTGTCGGAGTCGGCGAGCGCGAGGATGCGCCCGGTCTCGATCTCCTGGACGACGAGCGCACCCCACTGGGCGGCGTACCGGTCGACCGTCGCGTCGATGACCTCCTGGGCCCGGAACTGGATGTCGCGGTCGATCGACGTGTGGAGGGTGTCGCCCGGCTGGGCGGGCGTCGTCTCGCGCAGGCCGGTGGGGATGGACTGCCCGGTGCGGCCCACCTCGACGACGCTGCTGCCGGGGACGCCGCGCAGGGCGTCCTCGAAGGTGAGCTCGAGCCCGGCGAGGCCCTCGCCGTCGCGTCCGACGTAGCCCAGGACGTTGCCGGCCGTCGTGCCGTTGGGGTAGATCCGCTCGGAGGTGAGCTCGGGCTCGATGCCGGGGATGCGCAGGGCGCTGATCTCCCGCCACTGCGCCGGGGTGAGCCCGCGGGCGATGTAGGCGAAGGTCGACTCGCCGACCATGTCCGCGCCCAGCTCGGCGGCGTCACGCCCGAGGATGGGGGCGAGCAGGGCGGCGGCGGCGACCGCCCCCTCCTTGTCCTCGCCGTCGATCTCCGCCTCGAAGTCACGCACGCGGATCTGGTTGACGCCGACGTTGTAACGCTGGACCGAGGTGGCGAGGACCTCGCCGTTCGCGTCGAGGATGTCGCCGCGCGGGCCCTGGAGGGTGGAGTGCCGCAGCCGGGTGTTGAGCGCGTCCTCGGCCAGCCGCGGTCCCTCGAGGGCCTGGACGTAGACGAGACGTCCGGCGAACACGATGACGATCGCGAGCAGGACGGTGAGGACGGCGTTGTGACGACGCGTGAGGGTGCGCGAGGTCACCCCTCCTCACCCCCGCCGAGGATCCGTCCCTCCCGGAGCACGATGAAGTCGACCCGTTCGGCCGGGACCATCCCCAGGGCCTCGGCGCGCTGCTTGAGCGACGCCGGCGACCCGGCCTCCTCGACCTGCTGGACGAGGGAGGCCTCGGTCTCCACCAGGCGGGTGAGGGTGTTCTGGGACTCGAAGATCGCGTAGGCGTCCACGGCCATGTGGGTGTTGATGACGAGTGCGGCGACGAGCGACCCGAGGAGGATCGTCGCGCACAGGGCGAGATAGGGCACCAGCGACCGCGCCGGGGCGGGGCTGCGCACGACCTGGAGTCGAGGGCGCCAGGACCGGCGCGGCTCGACGACGGCGGTGCGGGCGGGCATCGCACTCATGCGTCACTCCTTGATCCTGGTCGCATGTGGTCTGGGGTGGGGCGGGTCCGTTCGGCGGCGCGCAGCCGGACGGAGGTGGCGCGGGGGTTGGCCTCGCGCTCGGCCTCGTCGGCCTCCTCCGCGCCGCGGGTGAGCAGCCGGAGGTAGGGCCGGTGGGTCTCCGGCTCGACCGGGAAGTCCGGTGGGGCGGAGGACGTCGCGCCGCGGGCCAGGGCCCGCTTGACGGCCCGGTCCTCAAGCGAGTGGTAGGCCATGACGACGATCCGGCCGCCGACGACCAGCGACTCCAGCGCCCGGGGCAGGGCGTCCTCGAGGACGGCGAGCTCGTCGTTGACCGCGATGCGCAGCGCCTGGAAGGTGCGCTTGGCGGGGTTGCCCCCGGTGCGGCGGGTGGCGGCGGGGATCGAGGCGCGGACGAGGTCGACGAGCTCGCCCGTCCGGGTGAGCGGCTGGGTCTGGCGCCGGCGCAGGACGGCGGAGGCGATCCTGCCTGCGAAGCGCTCCTCGCCGTAGTCGCGCAGGATGCGCCTCAGCTCCTCGGCGGAGGCGGTGGCGAGCAGCTCGGCGGCGCTCGTGCCGCGGGTGGGGTCCATGCGCATGTCGAGCGGGGCGTCCTGGGCGTAGGCGAAGCCGCGGTCGGCCTCGTCGAGCTGCAGGGAGGAGACGCCGAGGTCCATGAGGATGCCCTCGACGCCGCCGGGCGCGTGCTCGGCCACGACCCGGTCGACGTCGTCGTACACGGCGTGCACGGCGGTGAACCGGTCACCGAACGGGGCGAGCCGCTGTCCGGCGAGCGCGATGGCCTGGGGGTCGCGGTCGATGCCGACGACCCGAAGCTGCGGGAAGCGCTGGAGGGCGAGCTCGCTGTGGCCACCCATCCCGAGGGTGGCGTCGACGAGCACCGCACCGGGGCGCTCGACCGCGGGGGCGAGGAGGTCGAGGCACCGCTGCGCGAGCACGGGTACGTGCCGCTCAGCCGCGCTGCGCTCGTTCTCGGCCAGTGCCCTCACCTCCTCGTCCTTCTCGTCGTCCTGCTGGTCTTGCCACTGAGGCGGTCGGGGGCCCTCCACCACCCGACCAGGACTCCCGCCGCCGTGCTCTGGCGCCGGGGAAGTGCGTCAGAGTCGCGGTGAGAGACCTCGTCGTGCGGAGGCCGGGCCGGTCAGAAGATCCCGGGGACCACCTCCTCGGCGGTCTGGGAGAACGCCTCCTCGGAGGCGGCGAGGTACTCCTCCCACGCGTCGGCCGACCAGATCTCCACGCGGGCACCGGTGCCGATCACCGCGAGCTCGCGCTCCAGACCGGCGTAGCTGCGCAGGTGGGGCGGGATGGTGATGCGGCCCTGCTTGTCGGGCTGCTCGTCGGTGGCGCCGGCGAGCAGGACGCGCGAGTAGTCACGCACGCGCCGGTCGGTGACCGGTGCCTTGCGCAGCTGCTCATGGATCTCCTCGAACTCCCGCATCGGGTAGAGCGTGAGGCAGCGTTCCTGCCCCTTGGTGAGCACCAGCCCGCCCGCGAGCTGGTCGCGGAACTTGGCCGGGAGGATCAGCCGACCCTTGTCGTCCAGGCGCGGGTGGTAGGTGCCGAGGAACATGCCGGCCACCACCCTTCGCTGAACCACTGACCACCAGTGACCCCCACATTACTCCACTTCCCTCCCCCGTCAATGAAGAAACCCGACTTCCGCAGGAGAACTTTCCGCGAATGTGCAGGTCAGCACGGGTGGTGGAAGGTGGAGGGCTTTCGCGCCCCGACGCCCCGTTCCGGCGCCCTTCCCTGCCCCCGCCGCAGCCCTCTCCCGCCCCCCGCCGAGCGCCCTCCCCCTCCCCCACCGATAGCCGGGTCGCGCACCCGGTGCGCCGAAAAAGCGCGGGATCCTGCGCCTGACTCGCGGCGGCGTGGAGCGGGTGGACAGCGGCGTCACCCGCCCTGCGGGGACGGTCCTGGGCCGACGGCAAAGGACGCGGCGAGCCCGGCCGCGACGGTGCGGGACGGCGGTGGAGCGATGTGGAGGGACCCGGTGGGGCGATGTGGAGGGACCCGGTGGAGGGAGGTGGAGGGACCGCGCCCCGGGAGCGTCGTCCCCGCCGGGAGCGCCCGGGCTCAGGCGACGGCGCCCGGCTCGCCCCTGCCCACGACGACGTGTGGGGCCCGGGTCCTCAAGGGACCCGGGCCCCACACGGTGGTGTCGTCAGTGCGTCAGCGGCCGCGCTGGTCGCGGCGCCTGTCCCAGCGCTCCTCGAGACGCTGCATGAAGCCGCTGTGCTTCCGAGCCGGTGCGGGCGAGCCGCCACCCTTGCGCGCCGGGGCCATCTGGCGCGGCGCGGCACCCTTCGGCCGGGAGATGGCGAGCATGACCCCGCCCAGCATGGCGAGGAAGCCGAGGACGCCGAGCCAGATGAGGGAGCCGGCGACCCCGCCGACGAGCATCCCGAGCCCGGCGAGGACGAGCAGCGCCCCCAGGGCGAGCCGCCGACCGGAGTAGCGGTGGTCGGTGGTGAAGGTGCTCACCAGCCGTGGGTCGGAGCGGAGCTGCTGCTCCATCTGGCTGAGCACCCGCTGCTCATACTCAGAGAGAGGCATCGGTCCTCCGATCCGCGAGGGTGGGTGCCCTTCGACGAGGGCGACTGTGTCCAAGTTTAGGTCGCCGCAGCGCCGGACGAAAGCGGACGGGGACCCAGCGCCGTTCAGCCCTCCCCGGGCTGCTCGGTCCCCCGCCTCAGGAGGGCCGCGGGGCCGAGGGCAGCGGCTCCGAAACGCCGACGGATGCTGTCCATCGCCGCCTCGGCGTCCCGACGCTGGTCGTCCTCGTCGAGCCGGAGCTGGACCCCTCCGTCGGCAGGCGCCAGCTGCTCGACGCGCACGCCGAGCAGCCGCACCCCGTCGGCCGGGACGGCCACCTCGGCGAGCAGGGACCGCGCCACGCCGAGGACGTCGTGGCCGACGTCCGTGGCCGGGGTGGCGCGCGAGCGGGTGATCGTGCGGAAGTCGGCGAAGCGCACCTTGATGGCCACGGTCCTCCCGACGAGTCCGGCCGCGCGCAGCCGCGCCGCGACCCGGTGCGACTGGTCCAGGAGGACGGCCTCGAGGGTCGCGCGGTCCGTGACGTCGGCGGAGAACGTCGTCTCGGTGCCCACCGACTTCTCCACCCGCTCCGGCTCGACGGACCGCGGGTCCCGCCCGCTCGCGAGGTCGTGCAGACGCTGGCCGGCGGCCACCCCGAGGATCCGGTGGAGGGTGCGCACCGGGGTGGCGGCCAGGGTGGCGACGGTGTCGATGCCGTACCGGTGCAGCCGCTCGCGGGTCTTGTCCCCCACGCCCCACAGCGCGCCGACCGGCAGCGCGTGGAGGAAGTGCACGGTCTGTGCGCGCGGGACGAGCAGCAGTCCGTCGGGCTTGGCGTGGCTCGAGGCGAGCTTGGCGACGAACTTCGTCGCGGCGACCCCGACGGACGCCGGGATGCCGACCTCGGTCCGGATCCGCTCGCGCAGCTGCCGGGCGATGGCCGCGGGCGGTCCGAGGCGGCGCACGGCACCCGAGACGTCGAGGAACGCCTCGTCGATGCTCACCTTCTCCATGACCGGCGTCACGTCGGCGAGGATCTCCATGACGTGCCGGGAGACCCGCGTGTAGCTGTCGTGGTGGGGCGCCAGGACGACGGCCTGCGGGCACAGCGCCCGGGCGCGGCTCATCGGCATCGCCGAGTGGACGCCGAACTCGCGCGCCTCGTAGGTGGCCGAGAGGACAACCCCGCGCTGCTCACCGCCGACGATGACCGGACGCCCGAGGAGGTCGGGCCGGTCGAGCAGCTCGACGGCGGCGAAGAACGCGTCCATGTCCACGTGCAGGATCGAGCAGCCGGCGTCGTCGGTACCCCAGTCACGCCGGGCCTCCGCACTGCGCTCACCCCTGCTCATCCGGCACAAGGCTAGCCTGGAGCGCATGCCCGAGCGTCCATCCCGCCGGCGCAGCCGGCGCCTGCCCCTCCCCCACCTCCCCGCCGAGCCGGTGCAGACCTCCACCGGCGTCGTCGAGCTGCTGCGCGACCCGGGGCGTCCCTCGGCGGTCACCGTCTTCATCAACGACGCCGAGAGCTCCTACGTCGACCTCGCCGACCCCAGCCACCTCGAGTTCGAGTACATGCAGCAGATGGTGGCGGTGCTCGACGAGGTCGGCCCCCCGCCGACCGAGCCGTTGCGCGTCGTGCACCTGGGCGGCGCCGGGTGCGCCCTCGCGCGGGCGCTGGACGCGGCGCGGCCCGGCTCCACCCAGCTCGTCGTCGAGATCGACGCCGAGCTCGCCCGGCTGTCGCGCGAGTGGTTCGACCTCCCGCGCGCGCCGCGGCTGCGCATCCGGGTGGCGGACGCGCGAGCGGCCCTGGGCACGCTGGCGCCCGGCGCGTGGGACGTCATCGTGCGGGACGTCTTCGCCGGCATCGTGGTGCCTGACCACGTGCGCACGGTCGAGGCCGCTGCGGAGGCGCGCGCGGCACTGGCGCCCGACGGGCTGTACCTCGTCAACCTCACCGACCGGCCGCCGCTCACGGCGGCGCGGACCGAGGTCGCCACGCTGCTGGAGGTCTTCGGCCACGTCGCCGTCATCGCCGACCCCGCGATCCTGCGCGGCAAGCGCTACGGCAACGTCGTGCTCGTCGGGTCCACCACACCGATCGCCACCGCGTCGCTGGACCGGGCCCTACGGCGCCTGCCGCTGCCGGTGCGCCTCGTCGCCGGGGAGGACGTGCTCACGTTCGCCGGCTCCCACCGCCCGGCCCGCGACGTGGCCGGGACGGCGCCCGCCCCGGCCTGAGCAGCCGAAAGGGCCCGCACCGTGAGGTGCGGGCCCTTTCGAGAAGGGAGACTCAGAGAGCGTGGACGCTCTCGGCCTGCGGGCCCTTCGGGCCCTGCGTGATCTCGAACTCGACGCGCTGCGCCTCCTCGAGGGAGCGGTAGCCGTCGGACGCGATCGCGGAGTAGTGCACGAAGACGTCGGCGCCGCCGCCGTCCTGCGCGATGAAGCCGTAGCCCTTTTCGGCGTTAAACCACTTAACGGTTCCCTGTGCCATGGTGCTGTCCTTCCGGGGACGTTCTGGGGCCGACCGTGTGCCAGCCCCGCCTTGCCGCAATGCCTCGTCCCACGTCGTGCACAGCCCGGCGGTAAAGCCAGGGTCATACGTAAGCGAACTGCAACTGCAACGACCCTCAGTGTGGCACGTCCTGCCGGTCGTGGCTACCCATACTTTTCTCGAGTCTCCGGCCGAGGGTCAGGAGAGGGTCGTTCCGCCCTCGTCACCGGGCCCGTCCTCGGGCGACTCACCGGGGTCCGTGTGGTCGGCGAGGAACGCCTCGACCGCGGCCCCGATCTCCTCGGCGCTCGGCAGGTCGACCGGCTCGGCGAGGAGGGTCGTGCGCTCCTCCAGGCTCACCCCGCGCATGAACGCGTCGTACTGCTGCTCCAGTGCCCGGACCACCGCGGTGACCTCGGGCGATGCCGAGACCTGGCGCTCGATCTCGACGGCGGCCTCGCTCGCCGCGCGCTCGAGGTCGCCGACCGGGAGGGCGAGCTCGCCGGACCTGGCGATCTGCCGGACGAGCTCGGCGGCAGCCTGGTGGTACTGGCTCTGCGCGAGGTAGTGCGGGACGTTCGCGGAGAAGCCGACGGCCTGGTGGCCGGCCCGTCCGAGACGGAGCTCGATGAGCCCCGTCACGCTCCCGGGCACCTGGACAGTGCCGAGGATCTCAGGGGTGTCGACCAGCCCGTGCTCGGTGGCGTGCGCCGTCACGGTCGTGGGCCGCGTGTGCGGCACGCCCATCGGCACGCCGTGGATGCTGATCGTGCGCTGGACGCCGTAGCGCTCCACGGCGGCGATGACGGCGTCGACGAAGCCGTTCCACCGCAGGTCGGGCTCGCGGCCGTGGAGGAGGAGCAGCTCGGTGCCCTCGTCGTCACGGACGAGGTCGAGGGCGATGTAGGGCTCCTCGTAGTCCGTCCAGCGCCAGCTCTCGAAGGTCATCGGGGGCCGGTGGGCGCGGTAGTCGACGAGCTCGTCGACGTGGAAGGTGAGCACACGCCGGGTCTCGAGCGTCTCCGTGAGGTGGTGGGCGACCAGTGCCGCCGCGTGCCCCGCGTCCATCGCCCCGGTGAGCGCGTTGACGAGCACGCGGGCGTGCACGTCGCCCGCCTCGGGATGCACGTCGTACAGGTCAACCACCGTCTGCCTCCTCCACGTCGGTCCTGCGTTGTGGAACGCCGGGCGAGGGGCCGGCATTCCCGGCCGGTCGGTCAGCGCTTGGGCAGTCGCACGACCGAGACGAAGAACTCGTCGATCTTGCGGACCACCGAGATGAACCGCTCGAAGTCCACCGGCTTGGTCACGTAGGCGTTGGCGTGGAGGTTGTAGGAGCGCAGGATGTCCTCCTCCGCCTCCGAGGTCGTGAGGACGACGACGGGGATGCGGCGCAGCTCGGGGTGCTCCTTGAGCTCGGCGAGGACCTCACGCCCGTCCATCCGCGGCAGGTTGAGGTCGAGGAGGACGAGGTCGGGTGTTGCGGCGCCGGCGTGCTCACCCTCCTTGCGCAGGTAGCGCATGGCGGACTCGCCGTCGGCCACGACCGTGAGACGGTTGGCGACCTTGTACTCGGCGAACGCCTCCTCGGTCATGAGGACGTCGCCCGGGTCGTCCTCGACCAGCAGGACCTCGATCATGTCGCTCACGTCTGCACCTTCTCCTGCTCCGGTCCGCGCGGTGCGTCCCCGCCGTCGATCCTAGGGTCTGCCGGCGCCTCCGCCGTGCGGTCCACCCGCACGAGCCAGCGCTGGGGCTGGGCGGGCAGCGTCCAGCACACGGTCGTGCCCTCGCTCGGGTCCTGGTGGAGGATCCAGATCCGCCCGCCGTGGTACTCCACGATCCGCTTGCACATCGCCAGCCCGATCCCCGTGCCGCTGTAGGCGTCCTTGGCGTGCAGCCGCTGGAAGATCGCGAAGACGCGCTCCGCGTGTCGCGGCTCGATGCCGATCCCGTTGTCGCTGCACCGGAACTCCCAGTCCTCCCCCACGCGCTCGGCGGTGACGTGCACCCTCGGCGCCATGTCGGGGCGGCGGAACTTCACCGCGTTGCCGACGAGGTTCTGCAACAGCTGGGTGATGAGGCCGGCGTGGCCCACGACCTCGGGCAGCGGGTCGGAGGTGACGACCGCGCCGGTCTCCTCGAGGAGCTCGGAGAGGTTGTCCAGCGCCTCGGCCAGGCAGTCGCCGACGACGACGGGCGCCGGGTCCTCCTCCACCCGGCCGAGCCGGGAGAAGGCGAGGAGGTCCTGGATGAGGCGCTGCATGCGACGCGCACCGTCGGAGGCGAATGCGATGTACTGGTGGCCGCGCTCGTCGAGCTGGTCGCCGTAGCGCCGCTCGAGCAGCTGGGTGAAGGAGGCCACCTTGCGCAGCGGCTCCTGCAGGTCGTGCGAGGCGACGTAGGCGAACTGCTCGAGGTCGCGGTTGGAGGCGCGCAGCTCGGCCTGCGCCTGCTCGGCGGTGGCGATCTCCGCCACGAGCCGGCGGCGCATGGACTCGACGTCGTCGGCGAGCATGACGATCTCGCGCGGCCCTCCGCCGACGACGGGGCTGTCGAGGTCCCCCTGGGCCACCGCACGGCTGGAGACGGCGAGGTCGTCGAGCGGCTCGGTGACCCAGCGACGCAGGTAGCGCCAGAGCATGACCCCGGAGGCGACACCGAGCCCGCTGAGCGCGACGACCGAGCCGACGAGGATCCGCTGCCAGTCGCGCATCGTCGCGGCGGTCTCGTTGCGGTACTCGACGAGCGCCTCGAGGGTCTCATCGAGCTCCAGACGCACCTCGGAGTACCGCTCGACCCCGGTGGCATCCCAGTCCGCGGCGACCGAGGCGCCGTCGCGGGTGGCGGCGACGACGGGCTCGGCATGCTCCACGCGCCACGCGTCGACCGCCCCGGCCAGCTGGTCGAAGTGGGCGTGGAGCCGGGCGTCGTCGGGGAGGACCTCGCCGATGACCGACCGCACGTCGTCCGCCCGCCCGTAGGGCAGCTGGGCGTAGCCAGCGAGCATGTCCTCGTCACCACTGAGGGCGAAGGCGCGCAGGGCGGCCTCGGCGTCGACGATCTCGGACTGCAGGTCCTGCAGGTCGACGACGGCGGTGAACAGCAGCCGGGTCACGGTGTCCTGGTAGCGGACGAGCTGGCCGAAGGCGACAACCGCGACGACGAGCGTCACCGTGAGGAGCGCCGCGGCGCTGAGCACGGCGACCCGCAGCCGCCCGCGCAGCGACCAGGCCATACGGGGTGCGCTCACGCCGGGGACCAGCCGAGGAGGACGAACTGGGTGGCCGCGCGGTTCGGGCCGTAGGCCCGCACGACCCGCTCGACGGTGCCGGCGATCGCGTGGTCGTCGCCCCAGCCCTTGCTGGCGGCGTCCAGGACGGTGGCGAAGCCCTGGCCCGAACGGGCGCCGCTCTGGGCGAGGACGGCGTCGTGGAGGAGGAGGAGCCGCTCCTGGTCACCGACGTCGGTGGTGAGGGTGGGCCGGGGGCACGGTCCGCGACCCAGCGGCTCTCCCTGGGCGGTCGTCGCGAGCGGCTCGGCCGCGCCGGGGCTCATCGCGAGCGGGGCGTGGTGGCCGGCGAGGTGGCACACCGCGGTGTGGCGGGTGCCCGGAACGAGCTCGACGAGAGCGGCGCGGACCACCGCCCCGTGGGTGCGCACGAGGTGGTCGAGGGAGTCGAGGACCTCGACGGCGGCCAGCGTGCTGAGCGCGAGCCCACGGAAGGCCGCGCGTACCGTGGCCGCGACGGCCGCGGCGCCCGTGCCGCTGCCCTCCACGGTGCCGATGACCGCGAGGACACTGCCGTCGGGACGCTCGACGACGTCGCACAGCTGGGTGCTCAGGGCGTGCTCGTCGGAGTCACGCACGAGCACCCGCACCGGCGAGGAGGGCACGTGCGGCTCGGGCCGCATCCGCAGCGCGAGCTCGGCGACCTCCTCGGCGCGGGCGCGCAGCGCCTCCTGGCTGCGCCGGTCCCGGTCGCCACGGCGCCGCTCGACGGCGTAGCGCACCGCCCGGCCGAGCGCCTCCCCGTCCACCGAGCCCTTGACGAGGTAGTCCTGCGCGCCGGCGGCGACGGCCTCGAGGCCGCGCTCGGCGTCGTCGAGGCCGGTGAGGACGACGAGCGCCGCGTCCGAGGCGTCACGCAGCCGCACGAGTGCGTCGAAGCCCGTGGCGTCGGGCAGCCCGAGGTCGAGCAGGATGCAGTCGACCGGGAAGGCGAGGGCGTCGACCGCGGCCTCCAGGCTCCACGCCCGGGTGACCTCGGTCTCCAGGCCGGCGTCGCTCAGCAGCTCCTCGACGAGGACGGCGTCCCCGTCGTCGTCCTCGACGAGGAGCAGGTGGAGCGTGCCGGCGCGCGCCTCGGTGTCCGTCACTGTGGGGGGTCCTCTCGTCGGTCGGGACATCGTACGCAGACGGAGTCGCGCCCCGGACACGCCACGTCGGTCGCCGGGATCGTAGATAATGGTCAGCCGATCGAGAGGGGATGGAACGTGGCGCAGCCGAACGCGACGCGGGTTCCGTGGCAGGCGGACCAGGAGTTCGTCGACCATGTGTACGCGCGCCTCGACGACCTTCGGCGCCGCTACCGCGACCGCCTGGCCGACGTCCGCCGACAGGGCGCGTCGGGGACACCGCAGAACCGGTCCGAGCGCGACGCGTTCGCCACCCACTACGAGGAGACGCTCGCGCGGCTCGAGCAGGTGGAGAACCGGCTCGTCTTCGGCCGCCTCGACCTGCAGGACGAGTCGCGCCGGTACATCGGGCGCATCGGCATCGCAGACGACGAGCAGGAGTCGCTCCTCATCGACTGGCGCGCGCCGGCCGCCCGCCCCTTCTACCAGGCGACCGCCGCCCAGCGCGGTGAGGTCGTGCTGCGCCGCCACCTCATGACCCGCGGCCGCCAGGTCACCGGCGTGGAGGACGAGCTGCTCGACACGGCCGCCGACGTCGAGGGCCTCACCGGCGAGGGCGCCCTGTTCGCCGCGATGTCCGCAGCCCGCGAGGGCCGGATGAACGACATCGTCGCCACGATCCAGGCCGAGCAGGACGAGATCATCCGCTCCGACGTCGACGGCGTCCTCGTCGTCGAGGGCGGGCCGGGCACGGGCAAGACCGCCGTCGCGCTCCACCGCGCCGCCTACCTCCTCTACACCCACCGCGAGCGCCTCGAGCGCTCCGGGGTGCTCGTCGTCGGGCCGAGCCGGGTCTTCCTGCGCTACATCGAGCAGGTCCTCCCCTCCCTCGGTGAGAGCGGCGTCGTCGCCACCACGCTCGGCGACCTGCTCGCCGACGTCCCGGTCACCGGCACCGAGCCCGAGGCGGTCGCCGCGCTCAAGGGCCGGCCGGTCATGGCCCAGGTCCTGCGCAGCGCCGTGCGGGGCATCCCGCGCCGCCTCGCCGAGCCCGTCGTCCTCGACGTCGACGGCGAGCAGGTGCTCCTCGAGCCGGACGACGTGCGCTCCGCGCAGGAGCGCGCCCGGCGCAGCGGCCGGCCGCACAACATCGCCCGGCGCACCTACGCGACGGCGGTGCTCGAGGCCGTCGTACGCCGCTGGGCCGAGGACAAGGGCCTGGACCTGGAGTCCGAGCACGGCTACCTCCTGCAGTCGGTGCGCGAGTCGCGCGACGCCCGCCGCGAGATCAACCTGCGCTGGATGCCCACGACGCCCGAGCAGCTGCTGCGGCGGCTCTACGCCGACCCCGAGCTGCTCGCCCGCCACGCCCGCGGGCTCACCGTCCAGGAGCGCCGCCTGCTCCGCCGGCCCGCCGACGCCCCGTGGACCCCAGCCGACCTGCCGCTCCTCGACGAGCTCGCCGTCCTCCTCGGGCACCTGGAGAACCCGCAGCAGGAGCGGGCGCGCGTCGCCCGCGAGGCCGAGCAGGCAGCCGCGGTGGCCTACGCCGAGCACGCCATCCGTGAGGACGGCCTCGGCGGCGGCCTCGTCGACGCCCAGACCCTCGCCGCGCGGTTCGCCGCGCCGGAGGCGAGCCTGTCGGTCGCCGAGCGGGCGGCCGCGGACCGGGAGTGGACCTACGGCCACATCGTCGTCGACGAGGCGCAGGAGCTGTCGCCGATGGCGTGGCGCGCGCTGCTGCGGCGCAACCCGGCCCGCTCGATGACGCTCGTCGGCGACCTCGACCAGCGTTCAGGCCACACCCCCGCCCGCAGCTGGCGCGAGCTGCTCGGGACCGCGGCGCACGAGCACGTGCGCACGGCGGCCCTGACGATCAACTACCGCACGCCCGCCGAGGTCATGCGCGCCGCCGTGCGCGTCCTGCGCGCCGCCGGCGGGGCGCACGCGGCGCCCGCCCGCTCGGCCCGCGAGGTGCCCGGCTCGCTGCGCACGACGCGCCTGGCGGGCGAGGCCGACCTCGTCGACGTCGTCGCCGCGGAGCACGCCGCGCTCGGCGCGGGACGGGTCGCGGTGATCACTGCACCCGGCAGGGTCGCCGCGACGCGGGCCGCGCTCGCCGACCGGCTGGCGGGGAAGCTCGAGGCGCCCGGTGGGGACCTCCTCGGGGCGCCCGTCGTCGTCCTGGACGCCGTCGCGGCCAAGGGCCTGGAGTTCGACGTCGTCGTGCTCGTCGAGCCGGCCGAGATCGCCCGTGGCGGACCCGGCGACCTGTACGTCGCGATGACCCGGCCGACCCGCCGCCTGCACGTCGTCCACCGCGCCCCGCTGCCGGAGGGGTTCGAGGCGTAGCCGTCCGGTTGGCGGATCGGTTTCCCCCTTCGGGGCCCGGTGCGAGAACATAAGGTCCGTGCGCGCACTGCTGCTGGAGAACCCCCACCCGAACGCCGACCTTGCCCTGGAGGCCGCCGGCCTCGAGGTCCGCCGCCACCCCGGCGCGATGGGCGAGGACGAGCTCATCGCGGCCCTGGACGGCGTCCAGGTCCTCGGCATCCGGTCCAAGACGACGGTGAGCCGCCGGGTGCTCGAGGCTGCGCCGGACCTCCTCGTCATCGGCTCCTTCGCCATCGGGACGAACCAGATCGACCTGCGCTTCGCGGCCCACCGCGGCGTGGCCGTGTTCAACGCCCCGTTCTCCAACACGCGCTCGGTCGTCGAGCTCGCGCTCGGGGAGATCGTCGCGCTCAGCCGGCGCCTCACCGTCGTCGACGACGCCCTGCACGCCGGGACCTGGCTCAAGAGCGCGGCCGGCGCGCACGAGGTGCGCGGGCGCACGCTCGGCATCGTCGGCTACGGCAACATCGGCACGCAGCTGTCCGTCCTCGCCGAGGCGCTGGGCATGCGGGTGGTCTTCTACGACATGGCCGAGAAGCTCGCGCTGGGCAACGCACGGCGCATGGGCAGCCTGGACGAGCTGCTCGACGTCTCCGACGTCGTCACCCTCCACGTCGACGGTCGGCCGGGGAACGCGGGGATGTTCGGCCCCGAGCAGTTCGACCGGATGCGGCCCGGCTCGATCTTCCTCAACCTCTCGCGCGGCTTCGTCGTCGACTACGGCGCGCTGCGCGAGCACGTCCTCTCGGGCAAGATCGTCGGCGCCGCCGTCGACGTCTTCGCCGACGAGCCGATGCGCACCGGTGACCCGTTCGACTCCGAGCTGCGCGGCCTGCCCAACGTCATCCTCACCCCGCACGTCGGCGGGTCGACCGAGGAGGCGCAGGAGGGCATCGGCGCGTTCGTCTCGAACAAGCTCGCCCGCTACGTCCTGGACGGCACGACGACGATGAGCGTCAACGTCCCCCCGCTCGCCCTCGACCCGGCGCCCGCCGCCCGCCACCGGGTGGCCTACCTGCACCGCAACACCCCCGGTGCGCTGGCGCTGGTCAACCAGGCGTTCGCGGAGAGCGGGGCGAACATCGAGGGGCAGATCCTCGGCACCTCGGGCGACCTGGGCTACGTCATCACCGACATCGGCGGCGACCTGCCCGACGAGGCCCGCCAGGCGCTGGACGAGGTCCCCGACACCATCCGGCTGCGTGTCCTGCCTGCTGGGCAGACCGAGGTCTGAGCCGACTACGGTGGGGAGCCATGAGCTACCTGCCCGCGGGTGACCGCTACGACTCCATGATCTACCGCCGCTGCGGACGCAGCGGCCTGGACCTGCCGGCGATCGCACTCGGCCTGTGGCAGAACTTCGGGCACGACAAGTCCGAGGACACGCAGCGGGAGATCGTCCTGCACGCCTTCGACCGCGGCGTCACCCACATCGACCTCGCGAACAACTACGGCCCGCCCCCGGGCGCGGCCGAGTCGTTCTTCGGCCGGCTGCTCGCCACCGACCTCGCGCCCTACCGCGACGAGCTCGTCATCTCCTCCAAGGCCGGCTACCGCATGTGGCCGGGGCCCTACGGCGAGTGGGGCTCGCGCAAGTACCTCCTCTCCTCCCTCGACGCCTCGCTGCGTCGCCTCGGGCAGGACTACGTCGACATCTTCTACTCCCACCGCGACGACCCGACGACCCCGCTGCACGAGACGATGGGGGCACTGAAGACCGCCGTCGACTCCGGCCGCGCGCTCTACGCGGGCATCTCCTCCTACACCGCCGAGCGGGCCGCACAGGCCGTCGAGGTCGCGCGGGAGATCGGTCTCACGCTGCTCGTCCACCAGCCCTCGTACTCGATGCTCAACCGCTGGGTCGAGGAGGGCAGCCCGAGCGCGCTGGACGTCACCGCGGAGGCCGGGATGGGCAACGTCGTCTTCTCCCCGCTCGCCCAGGGCATGCTCACCGGCCGCTACCTCGACGGCGTGCCGCAGGACTCGCGCGCGGCGCGCGACGGCTCGCTGCGCCGGGAGTTCCTCACCGAGGAGAGCATCGGGCACATCCGGGCACTCGCCGACATCGCGGCCGAGCGCGGTCAGACGCTCGCCCAGCTCGCCATCGTGTGGGTGCTGCGCGACCCGCGCGTGACGACCGCCCTCGTCGGCGCCTCGAGCGTCGCACAGCTGGACGACACGCTCGCGGCGCTGGACAACCTCGAGCTCAGCGACGAGGAGCTCGCGCGCATCGACGAGCACGCCGTCGACGCCGGCATCAACATCTGGGCGGCGCGCACCCGCTGAGGCCGACAGGCCCGCGCGGGGCGAGGAGCCCTGCGCGCGGTCCGTCCCAGGGGCAGGCCCCGAGAGACGAGGAACCGGTGACGGTGGCGGCTTCCCCTCCGCCACCGTCACCGGTGGTCAGCGCGAGCCGGGCTCGCCAGCCTCAACACTAGCCGAGCCGTCCGCCTCGGGCCCGGGGGACGGGTCGGGGCGCTCGGCCCGCAGGGCGGTGATCGCCGACTCGAAGTCGTCCAGGGAGGTGAAGGAGGAGTAGACGCTCGCGAAGCGGAGGTAGGCGACCTCGTCGAGGGCGCGCAGCGGCCCGAGGATGGCGCGGCCGACCTCCTCGGCATCGATCTGCGCGGCGCCGGCCGAGCGCACGGTCTCCTCGACCTGCTGGGCCAGGAGTGCGAGGTCGTCGTCGGAGACCGGGCGGCCCTGGCACGCCTTGCGCACCCCGGCCATGACCTTCGCGCGGCTGAAGGGCTCGACGACGCCCGAGCGCTTCACCACCGAGAGACTCGACGTCTCGATCGTCGTGAAGCGCCGGTGGCACGCGGTGCACTCGCGCCGCCTGCGGATGGACGAGCCGTCGTCGGCCGTCCGCGAGTCGATGACCCTGGAGTCGGCGTTCCGGCAGAACGGACAGTGCACGCCAGGCTCCTCGTCGTTCGGGCGGTCCACCGTGCGGCACCGCTGAGGTGCACGGTACGGGCGCGCGAACGGGACGTGCAACATCGCTCAGGGCGCGGGGACGACGATCTGCTGCCCCACGACGAGCTCCCCGGACCCCAGGCCGTTGAGGCGCATGATGTCGTCGACGACGTCGCGCACGTCCTGCCCCTCCGCTGCCGACGTGGCGGCGATCGCCCACAGGGTGTCCCCCGCGCCGACGCTCACGCGCTCGACCGGTCCGGTGTACGTGCCGGCCTCCGAGGCGACGCTGCCCACCCAGGCACCTCCCGCGATCGCCAGGGCGAGTGAGGTGAGGAGCAGGAGGGCCCCGCGCACGACGCGCCCGCGGGCCGAGAGGCGGATCGCGGGCCTCGCGGCGGGACCGGCGGTGGGACGGGCGGTCGGCGCCACGACGGCGACGGGCGGGACGAAGTCCGGCCCGACGAGGCGGAGGTGGGGTGCCGGGCGGGCGGCGCGGACGCCACCGACGGGGCCGGACCGGACGGGGATCGCCAGTGCACTCATCGTCTCTCTCCTTCGAACGCCTGTTCGTCGAACATCTGTGCGACACCGTACTACGCGGCTCCGACACTGTCGACACGCCGTCGAACAGATGTTTGATATCGGCCGTGGGTCCTTCTACGCTGTCGAGCACGAGCACATCACCAGCCACTGACATTCGAGGAGCACGAGGCGTGAACCAGGACGAGCGGCCCGGCGCGACCGTGCACGAGCTCCCCGAGCGTGAGCCTGTCGACGGCGCCCTCACCGAGCGGCAGCGTCTCGTCCTCGAGACGATCCGCCGCTCGGTCGACGAGCGCGGATACCCCCCGACCATGCGGGAGATCGGCCACCTCGTCGGGCTCACCAGCCCGTCGTCGGTCAAGCACCAGCTCACCGCCCTCGAGCGCAAGGGGTACCTGCGCCGCGACCCCAAGCGCCCGCGGGCGATCGAGATCGTCGGCAGCGAGGTCCGCGGACCGCAGCAGCTCGGCAGCCCGGAGGACGGCACCGACGCCCCCGCGCCCACCTTCGTGCCCGTCGTCGGGCGCATCGCGGCCGGCGGCCCGATCCTGGCCGAGCAGACGGTCGAGGACGTCTTCCCGCTGCCGCGCCAGCTCGTCGGGGACGGGGACCTCTTCCTCCTCAAGGTCCAGGGCGACTCGATGATCGAGGCCGCCATCTGCGACGGCGACTGGGTCGTCGTGCGCCGCCAGCCGGTCGCGGAGAACGGGGAGATCGTCGCCGCCCTGCTGGGGGAGGAGGCCACGATCAAGACGCTCCAGCGCCGCGACGGCCACGTGTGGCTGCTCCCGGCCAACGAGGCCTACTCCCCCATCGACGGCGACCACGCCCAGGTCCTGGGGCGCGTCGTCTCGGTCCTGCGCAGCCTGTAGATGGCCGACGGCGAGCTGCGCCTGCCGCTCGAGGAGGTCCACCGCGTCGTCCGCGCCGCGGTCGGGCGGCTCGGGCTCACCGGCGAGCGCGGCGACCTGTGCGCCCGGCTGTTCGTCGAGGCCACCCGCGACGGGGTGTACTCCCACGGCGTCGAACGCCTCCCCCGCTTCGCACGCACCGTCGCCGCCGGCCTCGTCGACGTCTCGGCCACGCCGGAGCGGACTGCCGGCAGCGGGGCTGTCGAGCGGTGGGACGGACGGCGCGGCCCCGGGAACCTCAACGCCTGGGCCGCGATGGACCGCGCGGTCGCCCTCGCCCGCACGCACGGGGTCGGCGCCGTCGCCCTCGGCAACACGAACCACTGGATGCGCGGCGGCACCTACGGCCGGCAGGCGGCCGAGGCTGGCCTCCTCGCGATGTGCTGGTCGAACACCATCGCCAACACCTCCGCCGCCGGGGAGGAGCCCGTCGTCGGCAACAACCCGCTCGTCGTCGCCGTCCCCCGGCCTGCCGGTCCGCTCGTCCTCGACATGGCGCTGAGCCAGTTCTCCGTCGGTGTCCTCACCGGCTACGCCCAGCGCGGCGAGCGGCTCCCGGTCCCCGGCGGCTTCACCGCCGAGGGCGACCTCACGCACGACGCCGCCGCGGTCCTCGACAGCGGGCGCCCGGCCGCGGTCGGTCGCTGGAAGGGCTTCGCGCTCGCCGTCGTCCTCGACGCGTGGGCCGCCATGCTCTCCGGCGGGGCCGCGACCCACGAGCTCGGCACGGACCCGGAGGGCGAGAGCGGCCAGACCCAGTTCTTCCTCGCCCTCGACCCGGGCGTCGTCAGCGGTCCCGACGAGCAGGAGCGGGTGGCCGACGCCGTCGTCGCCTCGCTGCACGCCGCCGGCGCGGACCTGCGCTACCCCGGTGAGGGCACCGAGCGCGCCCGGCGCGAGAACCTCGAGCGCGGGCTGCCCGTGCGGCGGGCCACCTGGGCCGAGGTCAGCACCCTCGCGGGCGCGAGCGCCTAGAAGCCGAGCTCGCGCACGACCGAGCGGATCCGCTCGGCGCTGGCGTGCAGGCCGGCGAGCTCGGCACTCGTCATCGGAAGCACGAGGCGCTCCTCGGCACCGCTGCCGCCCACGACGGTGGGCACCGAGAGGCACACCCCGGAGATCCCGACGTAGTCGGTGAGCAGCGTGGAGACGGGCAGCACCCTGTTCTCCGAGCGGAGCACGGCCTGGATGATCTCGACGGCAGCGAGCGCGACGGCGTAGTTCGTCGCACCCTTGCCCGCGATGATCCGGTAGGCCGCGGCGACGACCTCCTCCGCGACGGCAGCCCGCGCGTCCGCGTCGAGCCGCGGCGCGTGCGTGGTGCTCCAGTCCAGCAGCGGGACCGCCCCGATCATCGCCGAGCTCCACAGGACGAGCTCGGAGTCCCCGTGCTCACCGACGACGTAGGCGTGGACGTTCTTCGCCGCGATGCCCGTCTCCTGGGCGATCCGGTGGCGCAGGCGCGAGGTGTCCAGGACGGTGCCGGACCCGAAGAGCTGCTCGCGCGGCAGCCCGGAGATCGTCAGGGCCGCCTGCGTGACGATGTCGACGGGGTTGGTCACCATGAGGTAGACGGCGTCCGGGGCGACGGCGGTGAGGCCCGGGACGAGGGTGCGCATGAGGGAGACGGTGCTCGCGGCGAGGTCGAGGCGCGTCTGCCCCGGCTGCTGCTTGGCACCCGCGGTGACGACCACGACGTCGGCGTCCCGGCACACCTCGATGTCGTCCGAGCCGACGACCTGCGCGGGTGGGACGAACTGGATGCCGTGGGCCAGGTCGAGCGCCTCCGCCTCGACCTTGGCCCGGTTGACGTCGTAGAGGACCACGCGCTGCGCGGCGCCCCGCATGAGCAGGGCGTAGGCGAGGGTCGCCCCCACCGTCCCGGCTCCGACGATCGCCACGGTGCTACCTCTGACCATGCCCACCCCTTTCGTCCTGCCCGAGCCTAGGTCCTGGTCGCGGGCTGCGCGCCCAGGCGGCGGAGCGCGCCGCGGGCGACCTCACCGTCGGTGGTCGGCCACAGCGGTGGCATCGAGCGGCGCAGGAAGGAGCCGTAGCGGGCCGTGGCGAGCCGCGGGTCGAGGACGGCGACCACGCCCCGGTCCCCGGTCGAGCGGATGAGCCGGCCGGCGCCCTGCGCGAGGAGCAGGGCGGCGTGGGTGGCGGCGACCGCCATGAACCCGTTGCCGCCGGACGCCGCGACGACCTCCGAGCGCGCGGAGCGCACGGGATCGTCCGGGCGGGGGAAGGGGATGCGGTCGATGACGACGAGCCGGCAGGTGCGCCCGGGCACGTCCACGCCCTGCCACAGCGACAGGGTGCCGACGAGCGTGGCGTCCTCGTCCTGCGCGAACCGCCGCACGAGGGAGGCGAGCTGGTCCTCCCCCTGGCACAGGACCGGGGTGTCGAGCTCGGCGCGCAGCAGGTCGGCGGCCTCCTCCGCGGCGCGCCGGGAGGAGAACAGGCCCAGCGCGCCTCCGCCGGAGGCGCGGACGAGGTCGACGAGCTCGCGCTGCGCCTCCTCGCTCGGGCCCTCGCGGCCGGGCGCGGGCAGGTGCCCGGCGACGTAGAGGATGCCCTGGCGGGCGTAGTCGAACGGTGAGCCGACGTCGATGCCCCGCCACCTCGTGCCGGCGCTCGTCGGCGTGACGGCGGGCTCGTCCTCCTCGCCCTCCGGGGCCGTGCGCCGGACCGGCCGCTCGGCGTCGTCGCCGTCGTCGAGGTGGTCGAGGAGGGAGACGCCCAGCGTGCGGGCCACGGGGTCGAAGGTGCCGCCGAGCGCGAGGGTGGCGGAGGTGAGGACTGCTGCGCGGCCGGCGAGCAGCTCGGTGGCGATCGGCCGGGCGACGTCGAGAGGTGCGAGATGGAGCCGGGCGGACTCGAAGCCGGTGCGGCCACGGTCGCACCACAGCACCTCGCGGCGCTGGGCGACGCCGTCGCCGAGGAGCCGCTCGGCGATCTCGTGGAGGACGAGCATGGCCGAGCGCGCCATGAGGCGTCCGCCCGGCTCGGCCTCGCCGTCACCGCGCAGGGCGGTCATCGCCTCGCGGCTGCCCGCCTCGAGGAGGGTGAGGGCGTCGAGGAGCTCGGCGGGCACGCGGCGCAGCCGGCCCGCCGGTGCGGTCTCGAGCCAGGCGCCGAGCGCGCGTCCCGCCGCCTCGAGCGACTCGGCACTCACCCCGGCGTGCTTGCGGGCCAGGCGCACCGTGCGGTCGACGACGGCTGCGGAGAGCTCGAGGGTCGACTGCGCGGTGACCCGCTCGGCGAGCTCGTGCGCCTCGTCGACGACGAGCACGTCGTGCTCGGGCAGCACCCGGGAGGACCCGGCGGCGGCGATGCCGAGCATCGCGTGGTTGGTGACGACGACGTCGGCCTCGTGCGCCGCGCGACGCGCCGCCTCGGGGAAGCACTCCTCGAGCATCGGACAGCTCGCGCCGAGGCACTCGAGCTTGGTCACCGAGACCTGGCGCCACGCGCGGTCACCGACGGCGAAGTCGAGGTCGTCACGGTCCCCCGAGTCGGTCTCCTCGGCCCACTCGCGCAGCCGCAGCACCTGCTCGGCGAGCGGCCCCCGGGCGGGCGCCCCGCCGGCGTCGGCGGTCGCGGCGTCGAGGGCGAACAGGCCCGGCTCGTCGTCCGCCGGGTAGCCGCCCGCGACCTTGTGCCGGCACACGTAGTTGTGCCAGCCCTTGAGCAGCGCGACGTTCGGGCGCGGCCGGCCGGACGCGGCGACGACGTCGGCGACGAGCGGGACGTCGTGGGTGAGCACCTGGCGCTGCAGGGCGAGGGTGGCGGTCGAGATGACGGCCCGCTCGTTGTGCTCGACGGCGTGGGCGAGGACGGGCACGAGGTAGCCGAGGGACTTGCCCGTGCCGGTGCCGGCCTGGACGAGGAGCGCACCGGGCTCGCGCAGGGTCCGGGCGACCTCGCGCGCCATCGTCAGCTGCCCGTCGCGTTCCTTGCCCCCGAGCCGTTCGACGGCGGCGTGCAGCAGCTCCGCGGTCGTGCTCACGCCGAGTGGGCGGCGACCAGCTCTGCCGCGAGCGCCTCGTCGACGAGTGCGGTGAGCCGGGTGCCGGTGCCCGTGTGCTCCTCGGCGATGACCTCACCGCTGTTGTGCGCCCGGGAGACGAGGTCGCCGCGCGAGTACGGCACGAGCACCTCGACCCGGACCGACGGGCGCGGCAGCAGCTCGGCGATGCGCTCGCGCAGCTCCTCGATCCCCGCGCCGGTGCGCGCCGAGACCGCGACGGCCCCGGGGTAGCGGGTGCGCAGCCCGGCGATCGTGCCCGGGTCGGCGAGGTCGGCCTTGTTGAGGACGATGACCTCGGGGATCTCCTCGACGCCCTCGATGTCGGCGAGGACGTCGCGCACGGCCTTGACCTGGCCCTCGGGGTCGGGATGGGCGGCGTCGACGACGTGGAGGACGAGGTCCGCCTCGGCGACCTCCTCGAGGGTCGAGCGGAACGCCTCGACGAGCTGGTGGGGCAGCGAGCGGACGAAACCGACCGTGTCGGCCAGGGTGTAGACCCGGCCGTCGGGCGTCTCGGCGCGGCGGACCGTGGGGTCCAGGGTGGCGAACAGGGCGTTCTCGACGAGCACGCCGGCGCCGGTGAGCCGGTTGAGCAGGGAGGACTTGCCGGCGTTCGTGTAGCCGGCGATCGCGACCGACGGGATGTGGGCGCGGTGACGCGAGGCGCGCTTGGTCTCCCGGGAGGGCGCCATCTGGGCGATCTGGCGACGCAGCCGCGCCATGCGGGTGCGGATCCGCCGCCGGTCGAGCTCGATCTTCGTCTCACCGGGGCCGCGCGAGCCGATCCCCGCGCCGCCGGCGACCCGGCCACCTGCCTGCCGGGACATCGACTCACCCCAGCCGCGCAGGCGCGGCAGCAGGTACTCGAGCTGGGCGAGCTCGACCTGCGCCTTGCCCTCCCGGGACTTCGCGTGCTGGGCGAAGATGTCGAGGATGAGGGCCGTGCGGTCGATGACCTTGACCTTGACGACGTCCTCGAGGGCGCGCCGCTGGGAAGGGCTGAGCTCGGAGTCCGCGACGACGGTGTCCGCGCCGAGCTCGGCGACGAGCTCGGCGAGCTCGGCGGCCTTGCCCGAGCCGAAGTACGTCGCCGGGTCGGGCGAGGCGCGGCGCTGGAGCACGGCGTCGAGCACGACCGAGCCGGCCGTCTCGGCGAGCGCCGCCAGCTCCGCCAGGGAGACCTCGGCGAGCTCGGAGTCCGGCCCGGACCACACACCGATGAGCACGACCCGCTCCAGGCGCAGCTGCCGGTACTCGACCTCGGTGACGTCCTCGAGCTCGGTCGACAGCCCGCCCACGCGACGCAGCGCCGAGCGCTCCTCGCGGTCGAGCTGCTCGCCGTCGAGCTCGTGACCGTCCGCGGCGTCCTCCTGCACGGCCGTGCCGGCCCGTGCGAGCACCCGTGCCACGACGTCGTGCGCAGGGTCGGTCGGTGCGGAGGTCTCGTCGTGCTCTGCCATGTTCTCCCAGTCGTCGTCCACTCCCCCAAGGGTCCCACGGAGGCGCGCCGGCTGCGAACAGATATCCACACCCCGCGAGGTAGGTTTCTGGGGTGAGCGAGCACTACTTCTCCGCCCAGCCGGCCTCCTCCGGGGAGACCCGCACGATGACCGTGGAGCTCCGCGGCAGGCGCGTCCAGGTGACCACGGCCGCCGGGGTGTTCTCCGGCGACCGCCTCGACCTCGGCACCCGGGTGCTGCTCGAGGCCGCGCCGGACCCGGCGCCGTCGGGCACGCTCGTCGACCTCGGCTGCGGGTGGGGTCCGGTGACCCTCGCCCTGGCGGCGGCCTCCCCCGCCGCGCGGGTGGTCGCCGTCGACGTCAACGAGCGGGCACGCGACCTCACGGCACGCAACGCCGCGGCCCTGGGCCTGCGCAACGTCGTCGTCGCCACGCCCGAGGAGGCGGCGGACCTGCTGCCCGACGGGATCACCGAGCTGTGGTCCAACCCGCCGATCCGCATCGGCAAGCCGGCGCTGCACGAGCTGCTGCGCACGTGGCTGGGCCGGCTCGCGCCCGAGGGCCGGGCCTACCTCGTCGTCGGGAAGAACCTCGGCGCCGACTCCCTGCACCGGTGGATCGAGACCGAGCTGGCGCTGCCGACCGAGCGCCTGTCGAGCTCGAAGGGCTTCCGGGTGCTCGACGTGCACTCGCCCGCAGCGGCGCCGGGCGCGGATCGCTAGCCCGGCCGGGCGCCGAACGGTCCAGCGCTACATGCGCGTCCTGCGGGCGCGGGGGGCCGACCTCCCCGAGCTGCTCTCGGCGTGACGAGCAGGCGTCGTGACCGGGTTCGTCCCCGGTGGCGACGCAGGCACCGGCGGCGACCCGCGCGCAGGTCGGCCGCGTAGGCGCGGTGGTCCGGGCGGTCCACGACGCGAGCGAGGGCCTGGACGCCGAGGAGCTCGGGCTGGGGCCCGCCCTGCTCCGGTTCCTCCAGGACAACACCGACGTCAGGCGCGCGGCGATCGCCCCCGGCCGGGAGGACGGCGCCGGAAACCCCTAGCGGAGGGTGAGGCGCGCGACCAGCGTCGCGGGACCGGTGAGCAGGGCGCGGCCGTCGTCGGTCAGACGCACGAGCAGCTCCCCACCGGGCACCTGCACCCGCCACAGCCGGGGAGCCTCCTGCCCGCCCCACGCGTGGAGCGCGACGGCGACGGCGCACGCGCCCGTCCCGCACGAGCGGGTCTCCCCCGCCCCCCGCTCCTGCACGCGCATGCGCACCGTGCCGGCCGTCTCCCCGTCGAGGGTCGTCTCCCCGAGGGGGACGACGAGCTCGACGTTGGTCCCCTCCGGGGGCAGCGGGTCGACGGCGACGAGCGGGCCGAGGTCGGCGCCGTCGAGCTCGGCGACGTCCGGCAGCGCGACGACGGTGTGCGGGTTGGGCATGGTGACGCGCAGTCCGGCGCGGGTGCCCTCGAGCCCGGTGGCCTGGACGGCGACGTCGAAGCCCCGCCGGACGGCCTCCGCACCGCCGGGCAGCCCCCACGGGCCCATGTCGACGGTGTAGAGCCCGCCGCTGCGCCACACCGAGCGCACCCCGCCGCGGGTGCCGAGGAGGACGGGCTCGCCGTCGGCGAGCGACAGCAGGCCCTCGTCCTCGAGGAAGGCGATGACGAGCCGGGCGGCGTTGCCGCACATCTCGGCCGGTGAGCCGTCGGCGTTGCGGTAGTCCATGAACCACTCCGCGCCGTGCGCGGCGGCCTCGGCCGCCTCGGCGAACGCACGGGAGCGGACGACGCGCACGACGCCGTCGGCCCCGATGCCGGCCCGGCGGTCGCACAGGGCGGCCACCGCGGCGGCGTCGAGCTCGCGAGCGCCGTCGGGGTCGGCGAGGAGGAGGAAGTCGTTCTCGGTGGCGTGCCCCTTGGTGAGGGACAGGCCGGACAGGGCCGCGAGGGAAGGCATGGCGAGAGCCTACGTCCGGCGACCGGTCAGGTCGCGGCCCCGTCCACGAAGGCCTGCGCCGCGCGTGCCGCGAGGTCCGGCCCGGGCTCCAGCCACCGGACGCGCGGGTCGCGGCGGAACCACTTCTCCTGGCGCCGGGCGAGCTGGCGGGTGGCGATGGTGATGGCCTCGTGCGCCTCGTCGACGTCGAGCCGCCCCTCGAGGACGGCCACCGCCTGGGAGTAGCCCACGGCCCGTGAGGCCGTGCGTCCCTGGGCCAGCCCCGCGGCCAGGAGGTCGCGGGTCTCCTCGAGGAGGCCGCCGTCGAGCATGGCACGGGCGCGCGCCGCGATGCGGCGGTCGAGCTCCTCGCGCGGGACGGCGATCGCCACCTGGACGGCGGGCAGGTGGTAGCGGTGCTCGGGCATCGAGGCCGAGTACGGGCGGCCGGTGAGCTCGATGACCTCCAGCGCCCGCACGACGCGGCGCGCGTTGGCCGGCAGGATCCGCGCGGCCGCCTGCGGGTCGCGGGCCGCGAGCTCGGCGTGGAGGATGCCGGGCCCCTCACGCTCGACGCGCTCCTCCAGCCGGGCCCGGACCTGCGGGTCGGTGCCGGGGAAGTCGAGCTCGTCCAGCGCGGCGCGCACGTAGAGCCCCGAGCCGCCGACGAGGACCGCGCGCCGGCCACGGCCGTGGACGGCGGCGACGTCCGCGCGCGCCTCACGCTGGTAGGCGGCGACGTTCGCCTCCTGGGTGACGTCCAGGACGTCGAGCTGGTGGTGTGCCACCCCGCGCCGCTGGTCCGGCGGCAGTTTGGCGGTGCCGACGTCCATGCCGCGGTAGAGCTGCATCGCGTCGGCGTTGACGACCTCGGCGGCGTCGGGGCCGCCGAGGAGGTCGACGACGTCGAGCGCGAGGTCCGACTTGCCCGTCGCGGTGGGCCCGACGACGGCGAGGACGGGGTGGGGCACGGCCGTCAGCCTACGTCGCCCCGGTCCCCCGGCCCCAGCCGCGGGTCCCCACGCCCGCGGTCAGCGGGTGCGCAGCGAGGGCATGCCGAGGGTGACGGCGCCACCGGGCGCGGGCGCCGCCCCGCCGCCGTGGTCGTGGTCGCCGCGGCGGGCGCGCTCCCAGGCGTCCCCGGCGCGCGTGCGGCGCAGGGCGTAGGTGCCGCCGAGCGCCGGGGAGTCGGCGACGAGGTGGTGCGGGGCGCCGTGGGTCACCGTCGCGGTGACCATGTCCCCGGGGCGTGGCAGCTCGGTGGTGCCCGGGGGCAGTGCGACGTGGACGAGCCTGTTGTCGGCGGCGCGGCCGCTGATCCTCGCCGTCGCGCCGTCCTTGCGGCCCTCGCCGTCGGCGACGAGCACCTCGACGGTGCGCCCGACCTGGCGCTCGTTCTCCAGGGTCCCGATCCGCTCCTGGAGGGCGACGAGCCGCTGGTAGCGGTCGGCGACGACGTCCGGCGGGACCTGGTCGGGGAGGTCGGCGGCCGGGGTACCGGGGCGCGGGGAGTACTGGAAGGTGAAGGCGCTGGCGAACCGGGAGGCCTCGACGACCTCGAGGGTCTGGGCGAAGTCCTCCTCCGTCTCCCCCGGGAAGCCGACGATGATGTCGGTGCTGATCGCGGCATTGGGGACGGCGGCGCGCACGCGGTCGAGGATGCCGAGGAACTTGGCCGAGCGGTAGGAGCGGCGCATCGCCCGCAGGATGCGGTCCGAGCCGGACTGCAGCGGCATGTGCAGCTGGGGCATGACCGTCGGCGTCTGGGCCATCGCCTCGATGACGTCGTCGGTGAAGGCAGCGGGGTGCGGGGAGGTGAACCGCACGCGCTCGAGGCCCTCGACCTGCCCGCAGGCGCGCAGCAGCTTGGCGAACGCGCCGCGGTCACCGAAGCTCACGCCGTAGGAGTTGACGTTCTGCCCGAGCAGCGTGACCTCGATCGCGCCCTGGGCGACGACCGCCTCGACCTCGGCGAGGACGTCACCGGGGCGCCGGTCGCGCTCCTTGCCGCGCAGGTGGGGCACGATGCAGAAGGTGCACGTGTTGTTGCAGCCGACGGAGATCGACACCCAGCCCGCGTAGGCGGACTCGCGCTTGGTGGGCAGCGTCGAGGGGAAGACCTTGAGCGACTCCTCGATCTCCACCTGCGCCTCGGCGTTGTGCCGGGCGCGCTCGAGGAGGGTCGGCAGGACGTCGAGGTTGTGGGTGCCGAACACGACGTCGACCCACGGGGCCTTGTCGACGATGCCGTCGCGCATCTGCTGGGCGAGGCACCCGCCGACGGCGATCTGCATGCCCGGCCGCCCGCGCTTGACGGCGGCGAGCTGGCCGAGGTTCCCGAAGAGCCTGGTCGCGGCGTTCTCGCGCACCGAGCACGTGTTGATGACGACGACGTCCGCGCCGGTGACGAGCGGGTCGGAGGCGGGGTCGGCCGGCACGTAGCCGGCGTCCTCCAGCATCCCGGCGAGGCGCTCGGAGTCGTGGACGTTCATCTGGCAACCCATGGTGCGCACGGCGTACGTGCGGGGTGCGCTGGCGGTGGCACTCATCGTCTGGCAAGTCTAGTTCCGCCCGGACTGTCCGACCTCACGCCCCCGGAAAACATGACCTGCGCCACTGCTTACGGTTAGGTTTGCCCGTATGACTCAGCCGGGCACCTCCATGCCCCCTCCCTCCAGCGAGCCTCTCGTGGAGATGCGGGCAGTCGAGAAGCACTTCGGGGACCTGCACGTCCTCAAGACCATCAACCTCACCGTGCACCGCGGCGAGGTCGTCGTCGTCATCGGCCCCTCGGGGTCGGGCAAGTCGACGCTGTGCCGCACGATCAACCGGCTCGAGACGATCGACTCCGGCGAGATCCTCGTCGACGGGACCCCGCTTCCCGAGGAGGGCAAGGCCCTCGCCAAGCTGCGGGCCGACGTCGGGATGGTCTTCCAGTCCTTCAACCTCTTCGCCCACAAGTCGGTCCTCGACAACGTGACCCTCGGCCCGATCAAGGTCCGCGGCATGAAGAGCAAGGAGGCCAAGGACCACGCGATGGACCTCCTGCGTCGCGTGGGGGTGGCCGACCAGGCCGCCAAGCTCCCCGCCCAGCTCTCCGGCGGCCAGCAGCAGCGTGTGGCGATCGCCCGCGCCCTGGCCATGCAGCCCAAGGTCATGCTCTTCGACGAGCCGACCTCCGCGCTGGACCCGGAGATGATCAACGAGGTCCTCGACGTCATGACCGAGCTCGCACGCTCGGGCATGACGATGGTCGTCGTCACCCACGAGATGGGCTTCGCACGGAGGGCGGCGGACCGCGTCGTCTTCATGGACCAGGGCGAGATCGTCGAGGAGAAGGACCCCGAGACGTTCTTCACCGCCCCCGAGTCGGACCGCGCCAAGGACTTCCTCGGCAAGATCCTCACCCACTGACCCGCACCGACCGAAGGAGACCCATGAGAATCACACGAGGAACCCGAATCGCGGCACTGGCTGCGGCGGGCGCGCTCATGCTCGCCGCCTGCGGCAGCGACGACGGCGGCAGCGGGAGCGGCGACGCGACCACCGGCGGCTCGACCGAGGGCGCGAACGGTGGTGACGGCATCACCATCGGCATCAAGTTCGACCAGCCCGGCCTCGGGCTCCAGGAGGGCAGCGAGTTCACCGGCTTCGACGTCGACGTCGCGCGGTACGTGGCGGGTGAGCTCGGCTACACCGACGACCAGATCACCTTCGTCGAGTCCCCCTCCGCCCAGCGCGAGAACATGCTGCAGAACAACCAGGTCGACATGATCTTCGCGACGTACTCGATCACCGACGACCGCAAGGAGCTCGTCTCCTTCGCCGGCCCGTACTTCGTCGCCGGCCAGGACCTCCTCGTGCGCGCCGACGAGACCGAGATCACCGGCCCGGACACCCTCGACGGCAAGGTGCTGTGCTCCGTCGAGGGCTCGACGTCCGCCGAGCGGATCCGCGAGGAGTACGCCGAGGGCGTGGAGCTCTACCCGACCGTCGGCTACTCCGAGTGCGTCGAGCTCCTCACCGCCGGCACGGTCGACGCGGTCACCACCGACGACGTCATCCTCGCCGGCTTCGCGGCCCAGCCGCAGTACGAGGGCCAGCTCAAGGTCGTCGGCAACCCGTTCTCCGAGGAGCGCTACGGCATCGGCCTCAACAAGGACTCCGACCTGTGCGAGGACATCAACGCCGCGGTCGAGAAGATGGTCGCCGACGGCGACTGGGAGCGGATCCTCGCCGAGAACGTCGGCGACTCCTTCACCCCGGACGCCTCGCTCAACCCGCCCACCGAGCTCGAAGCCTGCAGCTGAGCCACTGACGACGTCGGGGAGCGCGGCCTCGGGTCACGCTCCCCGACGTCTCGGCCTCGGAACGAAAGGAAGCAATGGGCGAGTACCTCTCGGGGTTCGCCGAGGTCGTCACGCAGTACGACGTGATCGGCGCGTTCGGCTCCAACCTCCGGCTCACCCTCTTCTCGGGGCTGGCCGCCCTGGTCATCGGCGTGGTCCTCGCGGCCATGCGGGTCAGCCCCGCGCCGAGCCTGCGCCTGGCGGGCGCCGCGTACGTCACGCTCGTGCGCAACACCCCGCTCACCCTCGTCGTCGTCTTCTGCTCCCTCGTCCTGTGGGGGCAGCTCGACATCCAGCTCGTCAGCCGTGACCAGGCGGGCTGGCTCGAGGTCAACAGCTTCCGCCTCGCCGTGCTCGGCCTGGCGGCGTACACCGGCGCGTTCGTCTGCGAGGCGCTGCGCAGCGGCGTCAACACCGTCCCTGTCGGCCAGGCGGAGGCGGCCCGGGCGATCGGCCTCGGCTTCACCGACTCGATGCGCCTCATCATCCTGCCGCAGGCCTTCCGCGGCTCGGTGGCGCCGCTGGGCAACACGCTCATCGCGCTGACGAAGAACACGACCGTCGCCCAGGCGGCCGGGGTGTTCCAAGCCTCCTCGGTGATGAACACGATGATCGAGTTCCACCCGCAGTACATCGTCGCGATCTTCCTGACCTTCGCCCTCGGCTTCATCGTCATCGTCCTGCCGATGGGGCTGCTGGCCACCTACGTCTCCCGGAAGGCGGCGGTCCGCCGATGAGCACCACCCTCTTCGACGCCCCCGGCCCCCGCATGCGGCGCCGCATCCTCGTGGCCAACATCATCGGGGCGCTCGTCCTCCTCGCGCTCCTCACCTGGGCGGTCGTCGGCCTCGCGGGCAAGGGCCAGTTCACCGCGCAGAAGTGGGAGCCGTTCCTCACGGCGAACGTCTGGGAGAACTTCTTCCTCCCCGGGCTGCTGGCCACCCTCAAGGCGGCGTTCCTCGCCATCATCGGCGCCCACCTCTTCGCACTCGTCTTCGGCCTGGGGCGCCTGTCCCAGCTCGCACCGGTGCGGTGGGCGTCCGGCGCCGTCGTGGAGTTCTTCCGCGCCGTGCCGGTGCTGATCATGATGATCTTCCTGTACTTCTGGTTCACCCGGAGCGGCGTGGTGCCTGCGTCCGAGGGCCCGCTCTGGGCCGTCGTCGTCGCGCTCACGCTCTACAACGGCTCGGTCATCGCCGAGCTGCTGCGCTCGGGCGTGGTGAGCCTGCCCCGCGGCCAGCGGGAGGCGGCGCTGACGATCGGCCTGCGCCACGGGCAGTCGCTGCGCCTGGTCGAGCTGCCCCAGGCGATGCTCGCCATGCTGCCGTCGATGGTCAGCCAGCTCGTCGTCATCCTCAAGGACTCGGCGCTCGGCTACATCATCACCTACACCGAGCTGCTGCGGGCCGCCCGGCTCGTCGGCAGCAACTTCGGCAACCTGCTGCCCGCGCTGCTCGTCGCGGCGGTGATCTTCATCCTCATCAACTGGATGCTCACGACGCTCGCGGAGCGTACGGCCTCCCGCATGCGCGCCCGCACGGCCGGGCCCGTCCGGGTCGGTGCGCCGTCGGCCGTCCCGCAGAGCGCGGGCGGGAGCCACTAACGCTGAGGGGGTCGCCGTCCGTGGACGGCGACCCCCTCACTGCAGGTCCTCCCCGCCCGGGTCCTCCCCCTCGCCGCCGAGGGCCTCCTCGACCGCGCGCATGACGACGCCGGGAGGGTAGCCCTTGCGGGCGAGCATCCCGGCGAGGCGGCGGCGCCGCTTCACCGGGTCCAGGCCGCGAGTCGTCCGCGCCTTGCGCACGGCGAGCGCGACCGCCGTGGTGACCTCGTCCTCGTCGTCGATCTGCTCGAGCGCCTGCTCGGCGACCTCGGGGCTCACGCCCTTGAGGCGCAACTCGTGGGCGAGCGCCCGCCGGGCCAGGCCACGCTCCTCGTGCCGGGTACGGACGAGCATCTCGGCGTACGCGGCGTCGTCGACGAGCCCGACCTCCTCGAACCGGTCGAGGAGAGCCTCGGCCAGCTCCTCCGGGACGTCCCGGGAGGCGAGCTTCCCGGCGAGCTGGGACCGGCTGCGCGGGGCGGCGGCGAGCTGGCGCAGGAGGATCGCGCGGGCGACCTCCTCCGTCGGCGGCTCGCGGTCCTCGGCGGCGGCGCCGGTGGCCGGGGGCTCAGGCGCCCGGCCACCGGAGCGACGTGCGGGGCTCAGAAGTCGACCTCGGCCTCCGCGCCGTCCTTCGCCTCGGCGGACTTGCCGATGCCGAGCTTGTCGAGGATCTTCTTCTCGATCTCCTCGGCGAGCTCGGGGTTGTCCTTGAGGAAGCGACGGGAGTTCTCCTTGCCCTGGCCGAGCTGGTCGCCCTCGTAGGTGAACCAGGCACCGGACTTGCGCACGATGCCGTGCTCGACGCCGAGGTCGAGCAGGCCACCCTCGCGCGAGATGCCCTGGCCGTAGACGATGTCGAACTCGGCCTGCTTGAAGGGCGGGGCCATCTTGTTCTTGACGATCTTGGCCCGGGTGCGGTTGCCCACCGGGACGGCGCCCTCCTTGAGGGTCTCGATGCGGCGGACGTCGATCCGGATCGAGGCGTAGAACTTCAGCGCCTTGCCACCGGTGGTGGTCTCGGGCGAGCCGAAGAACACGCCGATCTTCTCGCGGAGCTGGTTGATGAAGATCGCGGTGGTGCCCGAGGCGGACAGCGCGCCGGTGATCTTGCGCAGCGCCTGGGACATGAGGCGCGCCTGCAGACCGACGTGGGAGTCACCCATCTCGCCCTCGATCTCGGCCTTGGGCACGAGCGCGGCGACCGAGTCGATGACGACGATGTCGATCGCGCCGGAGCGGATCAGCATGTCCATGATCTCCAGCGCCTGCTCACCGGTGTCCGGCTGGGAGACGAGGAGGGCGTCGGTGTCGACGCCGAGCTTCTTGGCGTACTCCGGGTCCAGCGCGTGCTCCGCGTCGATGAAGGCGGCGATCCCGCCGGCCCGCTGCGCGTTGGCCACCGCGTGGAGGGCGACGGTCGTCTTGCCGGAGGACTCCGGGCCGTAGATCTCGACGACGCGCCCGCGGGGCAGTCCGCCGATGCCGAGGGCGACGTCCAGGGCCACCGACCCGGTGGGGATGACGGCGACGGGCGGACGGGTGTCGTCCCCCAGCCGCATGATCGAGCCCTTGCCGAACTGGCGGTCGATCTGGCTGAGCGCGGCCTCCAGGGCCTTGCTGCGGTCTGCTACGGGAGCGGCCATGTGAGTTCTCCTTGGGTCAGTCGGCCGGGCGCCGGCCGGGCGGAACAGGGCTGGTCTTCCAGGGCCCGCCCTCTCCGGACGGCTACCTGTTGGGGAGGCTATGCCCGACCACCGACATCCGGGTCGCGGCCCCTCCCGACTGTGGAGACCCGCGACCCGTCCTTCCCTGGGGACCAGCCTAGACCGAACGGGTGTTCGACCGCACGCGACACGCGGGGTCAGCGACGCTTCGGGTCCAGCGTCCCGCGGTGGCGCCAGCGCACGAGCTCACCGAGCTCCATCTCCTGGCACACGGCGTCCCACACCTGCTGCGGCGCGAGGCCGTCGGCGAGCGCCTGGGCGGCCGTCCGGTTACCCAGCGGCACGAGGACGAGCTCGGCGGCGAGGGTGCGGCCGTACGCCGAGCCGAAGGTGTCCTCCAGCGCCTGCCGGAACTCCGAGTGCTTCACCGCACAAGGGTGCCACGGCGGCCCGTGAGGGCGCGCACCGGAGGGCTCGGGGCGTGCGTGTCGGACCTCACCTGCACAATGAGGGCCATGGTGGCAGACGTGTTGGCCGGGTTCTCCGCCCCGACGCGCGCCTGGTTCGCCGGCGCCTTCGCCGCGCCCACCGCCGCCCAGACCGGCGCCTGGGAGGCGGTGCGCGCCGGGGACCACGCCCTCGTCGTCGCCCCGACCGGCTCGGGCAAGACGCTCTCGGCGTTCCTGTGGTCGGTCGATCGCCTCCTCACCGGGGAGGATCCCCCGCCCGAGCGGCGCGCCCGTGTCGTCTACGTCTCCCCGCTCAAGGCCCTCGCCGCGGACGTCGAGCGCAACCTGCGCTCCCCCCTCGTCGGCATCACCCGGGCGGCGGCCGCATCCGGCACCCCGCTGCGCGACGTCACGGTGGGCGTGCGCACGGGCGACACCCCACCCGCGGAGCGCCGCGCCCTGGCCACCCGGCCGCCGGACATCCTCATCACCACCCCGGAGTCGCTCTACCTCGTCCTCACCTCCGCAGCGCGCGAGGGGCTGCGCGGGGTGGAGACGGTCATCCTCGACGAGGTCCACGCCGTGGCCGGCACCAAGCGCGGGGCGCACCTCGCGGTCACCCTCGAGCGGCTCGACGCCCTCCTGCCGCGCCCGGCGCAGCGGATCGGGCTCTCGGCCACGGTGCGTCCGGTCGAGGCGGTGGCGCGCTTCCTCTCCGGTGCCCGCACCCCGGACGAGGGCGGTCGCCCGGTCCGCATCGTGCGCCCGGAGGTCGCCAAGGAGCTGCAGATCGACGTCGTCGTCCCCGTCCCCGACCTGTCCGACCTGCCCGAGGCACCGAGCGAGCCCGCGGCGGAGCCGGACCTGTCGGGCTCCGCCGCCGGCCGCCTGCCCGGACCGCACCGCGCCTCGATCTGGCCGCACGTCGAGGAACGCCTCGTCGACCTCATCACCACCCACCGCTCGACCATCGTCTTCGCCAACTCACGGCGCGGAGCCGAGCGCCTCGCCGCACGGGTCAACGAGGTCTGGGCCGAGCGCACCCGGCCCGCCGACGCGGAGAGCGGGCCCGCGAGCTCGGCCGACGCCTGGGCCGCCCAGGTCCCCGGGCAGTCGGGGACGGCCTCGCCGGCCGCCGACGGAGAGCTCGCCCGGGCCCACCACGGCTCGATGAGCCGCGAGGAGCGCACCCGCATCGAGACGGCGCTGAAGTCCGGCACCCTGCCCGCCGTCATCGCCACCTCCACCCTCGAGCTCGGCATCGACATGGGCACGGTCGACCTCGTCGTCCAGGTCGGTGCCCCGCCGTCGGTGGCCTCGGCGCTCCAGCGCATCGGGCGGGCCGGGCACCAGGTCGGGGCGCTGTCCCGCGGCGTCGTCCTGCCCACCCACCGCGGTGACCTCCTCGCGTCCTCGGTGACCTCCGTGCGGGCCCAGGAGGGGGCGATCGAGGCGCTGCACGTCGTGAGCAACCCGCTCGACGTCCTCGCCCAGCAGGTCGTGGCGATGCTCGCCGTGGACGACTGGTCGGTCGACGAGCTCGCCGCCCTCGTGCGGCGCAGCGCCCCGTTCGAGTCACTCGGGGACGCCTCCCTCCACGCGGTCCTCGACATGCTCTCCGGCCGCTACCCCAGCGAGGAGTTCGCCGAGCTGCGTCCGCGCGTCGTGTGGGACCGCGCCGCGGGCACGCTCACCGCGCGGCCGGGCGCGCTGCGGCTGGCGACGACGAGCGGGGGCACCATCCCCGACCGTGGCCTGTACGGCGTCTTCCTCGCCGCCACCGCGACCCAGGACGGCGACGGCGTCACCTCCGCGGGTCGGGGCGGGCGCCGGGTGGGCGAGCTCGACGAGGAGATGGTCTTCGAGTCGCGCGTCGGCGACACCTTCACCCTCGGGTCGAGCACGTGGCGCATCGAGGACATCACCCCCGACCGGGTCCTCGTCTCCCCCGCCCCCGGCCAGCCCGGGCGGCTGCCGTTCTGGAAGGGCGACTCCCCCGGGCGGCCCGTCGAGCTCGGCCGGGCGCTGGGCGCGTTCGTCCGCACGACCGCGGCGCTGCCCACCGACGAGGCGCACGCCAGGCTCGCGGCGCAGGGCCTGGACGAGTGGGCGCGGGACAACCTCCTCGGCTACCTGTACGAGCAGCGCGAGCACGCCCACCTGAGCGACGACCGCACGATCGTCCTCGAGCGCTTCCGCGACGAGCTCGGCGACTGGCGCGTGGTCATCCACTCCCCCTTCGGCTCCCGGGTCCACACCCCGTGGGCGCTCGTGCTGTCCGCGCGGCTGCGTGAGCGGCTCGGGATGGACGTCGCCGCCATGCCGGCCGACGACGGCATCGTCCTGCGCCTGCCCGACGTCGGCCCCGAGGGCGGGGAGCTGCCGATCGCTGCCGAGGACCTCCTCCTCGAGCCCGACGAGGTCACCGGCCTGGTCGTCGAGGGGCTCGCCGGCTCGGCGCACTTCGCCTCGCGGTTCCGCGAGGCCGCCGCCCGCGCGCTCCTCCTGCCGCGCCGGCGCCCCGACCGCCGCCAGCCGCTGTGGCAGCAGCGCCACCGCGCCGCCCAGCTGCTCGGCGTGGCGGTCGACCACCCCGACTTCCCCATCGTGCTCGAGGCGGTTCGTGAGTGCCTCCAGGACGACTTCGACACCCCGGCGCTGGCCGAGGTCATGGCGCAGGTGGCCCGGCGCGACCTGCGCGTCGTCGAGGTCTCCACCCCCACCCCCTCACCCTTCGCGCGCAGCCTGCTCATGGGCTACGTCGGGCAGTTCCTCTACGACGGCGACGCCCCCGCCGCCGAACGCCGCGCCGCCGCCCTCACCCTCGACCCGCGCCTGCTCGCCGAGCTCATCGGCCCGGGTGCCACCGAGCTCGCCGACCTCCTCGAGCCGACCGCCCTGGCGGACATCGAGGAGGAGGTGGGGCTGCGCCGCCACCCCGCCGGCGACCTCGAGGCCGTCGCCGACCTCGTGCGCCGCCTCGGTCCGGTCACCGGCGCCGACGTCGCCGCCCGGTGCGCCCCGCCCACGTCCGCCGGGGAGTGGCTCGCCGAGCTCGAGACGGCCCGGCGCGTCATCCGCGTCACCGTCGGCGGCCAGGAACGGTGGGCGGCGATCGAGGACGCCGGCCGGCTGCGTGACGCCCTCGGGGTGGCCCTGCCCGTCGGCCTGCCGGAGGGCGTGCTCGAGCCCGTCGCCGACCCGCTCGGTGACCTCGTCCGTCGCTACGCCCGCACGCACGGCCCCTTCCGCGCCGAGGAGCCGGCCGCCCACCTCGGGCTGGGGACCGCCGCGATCGCCCCGGTCCTGCGGCGGCTGACGGCGGCCTCCGCCCTCGTCACCGGACGCCTGCGCCCGGGCTCGGAGACCGGCGACCAGTACTGCGACGCCGAGGTGCTGCGCCGCATCCGCCGCCGCAGCCTCGCCGTGCTGCGTGCGGAGGTCGAGGCCGTGCCGGCGACCACCCTCGGGGCCTTCCTCCCACGCTGGCAGCAGGTCGCCACCGCCGGCAGCGGCCCCGCGGCGCTCGCCTCGGTGGTCGACCAGCTCGCCGGGGCCAGGGTCCCGGCCTCCGCCCTGGAGTCCCTCGTCCTGCCGGCGCGGGTCAGTGGCTACCGCGGCGCGCTCCTCGACGAGCTCACCACCGCGGGTGAGGTCCTGTGGTGCGGCGCCGGCGCGCTGCCCGGCGTCGACGGCTACCTCGTGCTCGCCCCCGCCGACAGCCCCGAGCTGCTGCCTCCCGCCCAGGAGGTGGCGGACGACCCGCTCCAGCACACCCTCCTCGAGGTGCTCGCCGGGGGCGGGCAGTTCTTCCGCGAGCTGCTCGCCGCCTGCCGCGAGCAGGACGCCATGGTGAGCACCGACCGGGTGCTCGACGCGCTGTGGGAGCTCGCCTGGGGCGGCCACGTGACCAACGACTCCCTCGCCCCCGTCCGCGCCCGGCTCTCCGGCGGCCGCCCGGCCCACCACTCCGCGCGCCGGCCGCCTCGGGCCAGCGGCGCGCTCTCCCGGCGTCGCTCGCTCGTCGCCGCGGCCGCCGGGTCCAGGCCGGGCGGGCCGCTACCGCCCGCCGCGGCCGGGCGCTGGTCCCTCGTCCCCCGCGCCGGCGGGAACGCCACGGCCGTCCTCGCGCAGGTCGCGGCGCTGCTCGAGCGGCACGGCGTGCTCACCCGGGGCGCGGTCGGCCTGGAGGACCTCCCCGGCGGATTCGCCACCGCCTACCCCGTGCTCACCCGGCTCGAGGACGCCGGGAAGGTCCGCCGCGGCTACCTCGTCGAAGGGCTGGGCGCGGCCCAGTTCGCCCTCCCCGAGTGCGTCGACCTGCTGCGCGACGCCGCCCGGCGCGCCTCGCCCACGCCTCTGCTCCTCGCCGCGACCGACCCGGCCAACCCGTACGGTGCCGCGCTCCCCTGGCCCGACGCCACGGCGGAGGGCGCCCGCCCGCGCCGTGCGGCGGGCTCGGTCGTCGTCCTCGTCGGCGGCGAGCTGTGCCTCTACGTCGAGCGAGGCGGGCGCACCCTGCTCTCCTTCACCACCGACCCCGCCCGCCTGGAGGTCGCGGCCGGCGAGCTCGCCCGCACCGCCGCACGCGGGACGCTCGGCCGTCTCACCCTCCACCGGGTCGACGGTGAGCCCGCGCTCGGCGCCGGCGGCCCGGTCCGCGCCGCCCTCCAGGAGGCGGGCTTCTTCGCCACCCCCCGCGGCCTGCGGCTCCGTGAGGACGGGCCGGCCCGGCGCGCGGCGGACGGAGCAGCACGTGCCTGAGGGGGACATCGTCCTGCGGGTGGCCCGGCGGATGGACGCGGTGCTCGCCGGCCAGCGGCTGGTCCGCGGCGAGCTGCGCTGGGGCCGCCTCGGGGACACCGACCTCGCCGGACGGGTGGTGCTCGGCAACCAGCCGGTGGGCAAGCACCTGCTCACCCGCCTCGACGACGGCCGCACGCTCCACACGCACCTGCGCATGGACGGCAGCTGGTGGATCACCCGCGCCGGCCAGGAGCGCGGCGCCGACCGCTCGCCCCGGGTCCGCGCGGTGCTCGGCACCGAGCGCTGGACGTGCGTTGGACGGCTGCTCGGGATGGTCGACCTCGTGCGCACGCGGGACGAGCACCTCCTCGTGGGCCACCTCGGCCCCGATCTCCTCGCCGACGGCGTCGACCTCGCCGAGTGCGGCGAGCGTGTCCGCGCACAGGGCGACCGCCCGATCGGCGCCGTCCTGCTCGACCAGACCGTCGTCGCCGGGATCGGCACGCTCTACCTCGCCGAGTCCCTGTGGGCCCACCGGGTCCACCCGCTGCGCCCCGCGCGGGACGTCGACCAGGCGCAGGCGCTGTGCGCGACCGCCCGCGCCCTCATGCTCCGCTCGGCGGACGCTCCGCTGCCCACCGCCACCGGGGAGAGCGCCCCCGGGCGCACCAGCCACGTCCACGGCCGGCGCGGGCGCCCCTGCCGGCGCTGCGGCACCCCGATCGCCGAGCTCCGGGTGGGCCCGCCGGGCCAGGAGCGCCCGGCGTTCTACTGCCCTGCCTGCCAGCCGCGCTGAGCGGCAACGACCCGGGCACGACTCAGCCCCCGACGGCCGGAGCCGGTCGGGGGCTGAGTGGGTCGCGCGGGTGTCAGGCGACGCCGGCGAGCTCCTTGCGGAGCGAGGAGACGAGCTCCTCGGGCACCGTGTCGGGGACGTGGACGCCCTCGGCGACCGCGATGCGGTCGCTGACCTTGCGCAGCACGAAGGACATGGGGATGTTGAGGGCGGTGCAGATGGAGGCGAGCAGCTCGGAGGACGCCTCCTTCTGGCCGCGCTCCACCTCGCTCAGGTAGCCGAGGGAGACGCGCGCTGCAGAGGAGACCTCACGCAGTGTGCGGCCCTGGTGCTGTCGCACCGTCCGAAGTACGTCACCGATCTCGCGTCGTAGGACGATCACCGGGGCCACCTCCTGTCGCTCGCCGTGGTTTGCCTTACGGTACCCCGGCGCAGGCGAGGGCGCGGGCCGGGACGGGAGCCGTCTCGCTGGGCGGTTGGGCGGCCCGAGCACGGTGCCGCCATGGATGTGGTGTGTCATCACCTGCTCCAACTCCGGCCCGAAGCAATTTGTTCCCGGTCCTCGAGCAGCCCGACGAGGAGGGCGAGCACCGCCGCGGTGCTCGCCCGCCGCACGAGCGGACGCGTGCCGGACAGGCGAAGACGCCGCACCCGCACGGTTCCGGCCAGGCTCGCGGCGACGAAGACCGTCCCGGCCGGGTGACCCTCGTCGGGGCCGGGGCCGGCGACGCCGGTGGTCCCCAGCCCGCAGTCCGCCCCGAACACGCGCGCGGCCCCGGTGGCGAGCTGGGCGGCCACCTCCGCCTGCACCGCGCCACCTCGCGCGAGCAGTGCGCGGTCCACCCCGAGCAGCTGCGCCTTGAGCTCGCTCACGTAGGCGACGAGCCCGCCACGCACCACACGCGAGGAGCCGGGCACGTCGACGAGCGCCGCGCTCACCAGCCCTCCGGTGAGGGACTCCCCCGTCGCCACCGTGAGGCCGGCGTCACGGAGCCGGCCGACGACGTCGCCGGCGGGTGTCACGGGGCGCCGGGTGCGGGGGCGCGCGCGATCCGGACCGCGCGGAGCACGTAGTCCAGACCGGTGACCACGGTGACGACGACGGCGAGCAGCATGACCCACCAGGCGACGAGGAGCACGACGTCGGCGGCACCCTGCGGCAGCAGGGCCTCCCACGGCACGAGGTAGGCGGCGATGAAGACGACCTGGAGCACCGTCTTGAGCTTGCCGCCGTTGGAGGCGGCCATGACGGCGCGACGCACCATGACGAAGCGGAGCGCGGTGATGCCGAGCTCGCGCACGATGATGATCACCGGCACCCACCACGGGATCGTCCCCTCGGCCCACAGGAGCACGAGCGCGGCGATGACGAGCGCCTTGTCCGCGATCGGGTCGGCGATCTTGCCGAAGTTCGTCACGAGACCACGGCTGCGGGCGATGTAGCCGTCGAGCTTGTCGGTCGCCGCGGCGAGGAGGAAGACGACCGCGGCCAGCACGCGCTGCGTGGTCGAGTCACCCAGCATGAGCACGGCGAAGACCGGCACGAGGGCCACGCGGACCATCGTGAGGACGTTCGCCAGGTTCCACAGCGGGACGTGCTGGGTCCCGTGGGTGTCGGTCGGCATGACACCAGGGTACGGTCCCCGGACAGGTGGACGGCATCCCGCACCCCGGCCAGTACGCTCTGCGGCATGGCGCGCCATGCCCACCCCTCCCGCCGCGGCCCGTCCGTCTGGGCGGTGCTGGGCCTCGCCGTCGTCGCCGCCGTCCTCGTCCTCGCGGCGCTGCTTCGCCCCTGGGACACCGAGCCCACGGTCACTGCCGACCCGACGCCGACGGCGACCGAGACCTCGGCCCCCACGCCGACGCCGTCCCCCACGCCCGAGCCGCCGCCGGACGCCCGCTTCACCATCGTCGGCGGCGGCGACGTCCTGCCCCACACCACCGTGATCCGGACGGCCGAGACGGGTGAGGGGTACGACTTCGTCCCGATGATGGAGGCGACGGCTCAGTACACCCGGGGCGCGGACCTCGCGCTGTGCAACTTCGAGGTCCCGCTCGCCCCGCCCGGCACGGCACCGAGCGGCTACCCGATGTTCGGGGCGCCGGAGGAGCTCGCCGCCGACCTCGCGAGGCTCGGCTGGGACGGCTGCTCGACGGGGACCAACCACAGCCTCGACCGCGGGATGGCCGGTCTTGAGCACACCCTGGACGCGATGGACGCGGCCGGGCTGGGGCACGTGGGGACCGCGCGCAGCGAGGAGGAGGCCGACAGCGCCCAGTGGTACGAGCTCGAGCGCGAGGGCCAGACCATCCGGGTGGCGCAGATCGGTGCGACGTACGGCACCAACGGCCTGCCGGTTCCCGCGGACAGCCCGTGGGCGGTCGAGCTCATCGACGCCGACCGGCTCCTGGGGATGGCCGCCGAGGCGCGGGCGGAGGGTGCGGACCTCGTCGTCGCGAGCATCCACTGCTGCAGCGAGTACAGCGGCACCCCCCACCCGGACCAGGTGAGCCTGGCCGAGACGCTCGCCGCGTCGGGCGAGGTCGACCTCGTCCTGGGCCACCACGCCCATGTGCCCCAGCCCATCGAGCGGCTCCCCGGCGGCCCGCGCGGTGAGGGGATGTGGGTGGCCTACGGACTGGGCAACTTCATCTCCAACCAGGACGAGCGGTGCTGCGTGCCGCAGACCGCCACCGGCCTGCTCGCCCTGGCCACCGTCGTCAAACCGTTCGACGGGCCCGCCCGGGTGGAGTCGATGGAGTGGACCGCCGTGACGGTCGACCGGGTCGGCGCGCAGCGGCTGTACGTCCTGTCCGACCTCCTCGCCGGCGCGCGGCCCGAGGGCCTGACCCTGTCCGAGGGGCAGATCAGCAGCCGCTACGAGCAGGTGCTCGAGGTCGTCGGTGACGCCGCGACCGAGCGCACCGAGCCCCCGCAGCCCACCGGCCCGCCCCCGCGGGTCCTGCCCCGCACGGATCGCTGAGCCGGCGGGGCGTCAGCGGCCGGTGAGGTGCCAGGCGTCCTCGTCGGACGCGGTGTCGTCGTCGTAGTAGTCCTCGGCGAGCGGCGCGTCGCCGGTGGGCAGCACGGTGGTCGGGTCGACCTCCGCCGCGACGTCGTAGGGCACGTCGTCGCCCGACGGCGGCACGTCCTCCCCGCGGAGCATCGCGAGGGTGGCCGGCAGGTCGTCGGGCTGGACGAGGACGTCGCGCGCCTTGGAGCCCTCGGAGGGACCGACGATCTCGCGGGACTCGAGGAGGTCCATGAGCCGCCCGGCCTTCGCGAAGCCGACGCGGAGCTTGCGCTGGAGCATCGACGTCGAGCCGAACTGGGAGGTGACGACGAGCTCGGCCGCCTGGAGCAGGAGGTCGAGGTCGTCGCCGATGTCCTCGTCGACCTGCTTCTTCGCCGCCGCCACGATGACGTCGTCGCGGTAGTTCGGCTTGAGCTGGGACTTCACGTGCTCGACGACGGCGTGGATCTCCGACTCGGTGACCCAGGCGCCCTGGACGCGCATCGGCTTGGGGGCGCCCATCGGGAGGAACAGCGCGTCCCCCTGGCCGATGAGCTTCTCCGCGCCGGGCTGGTCGAGGACGACGCGCGAGTCCGCGAGGGACGACGTCGCGAACGCCATCCGCGAGGGCACGTTCGCCTTGATGAGGCCGGTGACGACGTCGACGCTCGGGCGCTGGGTGGCGAGCACGAGGTGGATGCCGGCGGCGCGGGCGAGCTGGGTGATGCGCTGGACGGAGGCCTCGACGTCACGCGGGGCGACCATCATGAGGTCGGCGAGCTCGTCGACGACGACGAGGAGGTAGGGGTAGGGCGAGATCTTGCGCTCGCTGCCCGGCAGCGGCTTGACCTTGCCCGAGCGGACCCCGGCGTTGAAGTCGTCGATGTGCTTGTACCCGAAGGCGGCGAGGTCGTCGTAGCGGGCGTCCATCTCCCGCACGACCCAGTCCAGCGCCTCGGCGGCCTTCTTCGGGCTCGTGATGATCGGGGTGATGAGGTGCGGGATGCCCTCGTAGATCGTCAGCTCGACCCGCTTGGGGTCCACGAGCACCATGCGCACCTCCTCGGGGGTGGCACGCATCATGATCGAGGTGATCATCGAGTTGACGAAGCTCGACTTCCCGGCGCCGGTGGCGCCCGCGACGAGCAGGTGGGGCATCTTCGCGAGGTTCGCCACGACGTAGCCGCCCTCGACGTCCTTGCCCACGCCCATGACGAGGGGGTGCTCGGTGCGCCGGGCGGCCGAGGAGCGAAGGACGTCGCCCAGGGCGACGGTCTCGCGGTCGGCGTTGGGGATCTCGATGCCGATCGCCGACTTGCCGGGGATCGGGGACAGGATGCGGACGTCGGCGCTGGCGACGGCGTAGGCGATGTTCTTGCTCAGCGCCGTCACGCGCTCGACCTTCGTCCCGGCGCCGAGCTCCACCTCGTAGCGGGTGACCGTCGGGCCCCGGGAGAAGCCGGTGACCTTGGCGTTGATCTCGAACTGCTCGAGGACGTTGCTCAGCGCCTCGACGACGCGGTCGTTGGCGGCCGAGCGCACCTTGTGCGGCGCGCCCTTGACGAGGACGTCGTCGGCCGGGAGCTGGTAGACGATGTCGGGGCTGAGCTCGAGCTGCTCCGCGCGCGCCGGCAGCGGCGTCGTCGGCGGGGCGAGCAGCTCCTCCTCGACGGGCTCCGGCTCCGGCTCGGGCGCAGGGGCGGAGCGCTTGCGTCCCTTGCGGGGCAGGACGGTCGTGGCGTCGGGGGCGGCGGGGGCCTCGGTCTCCGCAGCCCGGACGAACGCCTCGTCGGCCTGGTACTCCCCCGGGGTGACCTCCGGGGCCTGCTTGGCGCGGCGACGGCGCGGCTTCGGCGGACGGCCGGCGGTGACCTCCTCCTCGGCAGGCGGGTGCTCGGCCGCCGCCCGCTCCCGGCCGGTGAGGGCGGCGAGCCTGCGCGGTATGGCCGCGATCGGGGTGGCGGTGATGATGAGCACCGAGAAGAAACCGAGGATGGCGAGAACCGGGATCGCGACCCACTCGCTGAGCAGGACGGTGAGCGGGGTCCCGACGAGCCAGCCGACGACGCCGCCGGCGTCCTGCACGGCCGGGAAGTCCTGGGTGGGGCTGGGCACCCCGCGGGCGACGTGGATGATGCCGGTGACGGCGACGACGGCGATCGACAGCCCGATGGTCACCCGGCCGTTGTCCTCGCCCCGCTCGGGGTGGCGCATGAGGCGCACGGCGAGGACGACGAGGACGAGGGGAAGCAGGACGGCGAGCACGCCGACGCTCCCGGCGGTGACGGCGTGGATGGCCGTCCCGGCGGCACCGGACAGCCCGAACCACTCCCGGGCGGCGACGACGACCGCGAGCGCGAGCAGCAGCAGGGCCACCCCGTCCTTGCGGAGCGCGGGGTCCAGCCCGCGAGCACCACTTCCCATTCGACGCAGGGTCCCTCCGATGACGTGGGCGAGGCCCAACCACAGCCCACGCACCATCCGGACCGGCCACGGGGATCGTGGTGGGCTGGGGGCGCGACTCGACCGTCCACCGGAACGCGCCGCCGAGCTCCCGCTCGGCCTGGCGGACCGGGCGGACCGTGCGGGGGAAGTCGTACGGGTCGCCATGTGTGTCCTCCAAGCGGTGCGTCGTGGACGCACCTGCGGGTCAACTGAACCACACCGGCACGCCCGCGCACCCGGTGGACACGCGACGGGGACCGGATCCGCCCGCATTCGGCGGGTCAGGCCGTGAGCAGCCCCACGCCGAGGGTGAGGAGCCCTGCCACGAGGAGCACGGCGCCGACGGGCAGCAGGATGACGAGGCGGTTGGGCCGCTCCCGGCCCCGGCCCACGGCGGAGAGGAAGAACCCCGCGGGCATGAGGATCGCCGCACAGAGCACCCCCGTCCGCGCCAGCCAGGCCCAGCCCCCGGTGAGACCGGTCGCCTCGGTGAGGAGCAGGCAGACGAGACCCAGGATGACGAACACGCCCGCGTGCGCGTGGCCGGCGCGGAAGAAGGACGTCTGGAACGGGGTGGCGGGCACCTTCGCGGTGGCCACCTTGATCATGAAGTAGCCGCCGCTCGTCACGGTGACCGCCGCGAGGACCGCGACGCCCGCCGTCGAGAGGGCTGCCGGTGACAGCTCGAGCACGATGGACCCCCCTGATTGGTCTAACACCGTTATCTAACAGTGTTAGACGGATGGCTGTCAACGCCCTAGACTCCGGCTCGTGCCCCGACCACGCCCCCATGACGCCGCCCTGCGCGCCACCCTCGTCGAGCTCGCCTCCGCGGCCGTCGCCGAGCGGGGCAGCGCCGGACTGTCCCTGCGCACGGTGGCGGCGCAGGCAGGCACGACGACGGCAGCCGTCTACACCCTCTTCGGCGGCCGCGACGGGCTGGTCGCCGCCGTCGTCGAGGAGGGCTTCCGGCGCTTCGCCGAGCACCTGGCGGCGGTCCCCCGCAGCGCGGACCCCGGTGCCGACCTCCTCGCGCTGGGCCTGGCCTACCGCGACAACGCGCTGGCCAACCCGCACTTCTACCGGGTGATGTTCGGGCCCGCCCCGGAGCAGGGAGGCGCCGCGGCCCCCACGACGGCTCAGCCGACCTTCCGGGTGCTGCGCGAGGCCGTCGCGCGTGTCCCCGGCGTCCCGGACGCCGACGAGCTCGCGCTGCGCCTGTGGGCGCTGGCCCACGGGCTGGTGAGTCTCGAGCTCGCCGGCCTGCTGCCGGGCGGCCGCGAGGAGCGCGACGCCCGCTACCGGGAGGCGCTCCTCGCCTCGCGCCGGGCCCCCGACCCGGGGCCCGGCACCGAGGTCACGCCTCGACGACCACCGGGATGATCATCGGGCGGCGGCGCAGCCGGCTGGAGGCCCAGCGGCCCACGATGCGGCGCATGACCTGCTGGAGCTGGTGGACGTCGGTCGTGCCGCCACGCGCGGCCTTGGTGAGCTCCTCGGCGACCTTGGGGAGGATCGCGTCGAAGACCGACTCGTCCTCGGCCATCCCGCGGGCCTGGATGTGCGGGCCCGCGACGACGGCGCCGGTCGCGGAGTCCACGGCGGCGAAGATCGAGATGAAGCCCTCCTCGCTGAGGATCCGCCGGTCCTTGAGCTCGGCCTCGGTGATCTCCCCGACGCTCGAGCCGTCGACGTAGACGTAGCGGCTCGGCACGGCTCCGACGATCCGCGCCCGGCCGTCGACGAGGTCGACGACGACGCCGTCCTCGGCCAGCACGACCCGCTCGGCGGGCACGCCGGTCTTGACGGCCAGCGCGCCGTTGGCGACGAGGTGGCGGATCTCCCCGTGGACCGGCATGACGTTGCGCGGCCGGACGATGTTGTAGCAGTAGAGGAGCTCACCAGCGCTCGCGTGGCCCGAGACGTGGACCCGGGCGTTGGCCTGGTGGACGACCTTCGCACCGAGACGGGTCAGCCCGTTGATCACGCGGTAGACGGAGTTCTCGTTGCCGGGGATGAGCGAGGAGGCGAAGATCACCGTGTCGCCCGGACCGACGGAGACCCGGTGGTCCCGGTTGGCGATCCGGCTGAGCGCGGCCATCGGCTCGCCCTGGGAGCCGGTCGCCATGAGGACGAGCTCGTCGTCGCGCAGGTCGTCGACCTGCTTGATGTCCACGATCGTGTCCTCGGGGACCTGCAGGTAGCCGAGGTCCGCGGCGATGCGCATGTTGCGGACCATCGAGCGCCCGACGAAGGCGACCTTGCGCCGGTGGGTGTAGGCGGCGTCGAGCACCTGCTGGACCCGGTGGACGTGGGAGGCGAAGGAGGCGACGACGATCTTCTGCTCGGCGGCGGCGAAGACCGAGTCGAGCACCGGGCCGATCTCGGCCTCGGCGGTGGTGAAGCCGGGGACCTCGGCGTTCGTCGAGTCCGTCATGAACAGGTCGACGCCCTCCTCCCCCAGCCGGGCGAAGGCGCGCAGGTCGGTGATGCGCCCGTCGAGCGGGAGCTGGTCCATCTTGAAGTCGCCGGTGTGGAGCACGTTGCCGGCCCCGGTGCGGACCATGACCGCGAGCGCGTCGGGGATCGAGTGGTTGACCGCGACGAACTCCGTCTCGAACGGGCCGAAGCGCTCGACCTGCCCCTCCTTGACCGCGAGGGTGGTGGGCGTGATGCGGTGCTCCTTGAGCTTGGCCTCGATGAACGCGAGGGTGAGCCGGGAGCCGACGAGCGGGATGTCCTGGCGCAGCCGCAGGAGGTAGGGCACGGCGCCGATGTGGTCCTCGTGGCCGTGGGTGAGGACGATCGCCTCGATGTCGCCCATCCGGTCGGCGATGTAGTCGAAGTCCGGGAGGATGAGGTCGACGCCGGGCTGGTCGTCCTCGGGGAAGAGCACGCCGCAGTCGATGACGAGCAGCCGGCCCTCGTACTCGAGCACGGCCATGTTCCGGCCGACCTCTCCGAGCCCGCCGAGGGCGACGATGCGCAGCGCTCCTGCGGGCAGCGGTCCGGGCGGTGTGAGGTCGGGGTGGGGGTGGCTCACAGAAGTCCTTCCTGGCGCAGCACTGTCTCCAGTGCCGTGATCTCGTTCTCGGCGGCGCGCACGAGGGGCAGCCGCACGGCAGGGCTCGGCAGCCGGCCCTGCAGGTGCAGCGCCTCCTTGACCATGACGGTGCCCTGTCCGCCTCCCATGATGGCATTGACGAGCCCGCGCGCGCGGTTCGCCACGGCACGCGCGGCCACGAGGTCGCCGTCGTCGACCTCGGCGACCATCTCGGCGTAGGCGCCGGCAGCGAGATGGCCGACGACGGACACGACCCCGGAGGCGCCGTGGGCGAGCCAGGCGAAGTTGAGCCCGTCGTCGCCGGAGTAGAACTCCAGGCCGGTGCGGGCCATGCGCTCGAAGCCGTGCTGCACGTCCCCGGTCGCGTCCTTGACGGCGAGGATCCGGGGGTGCTCGGCGAGCCGGTCGAGTGCGTCGTCGCCGATCGCCACGCCGGTGCGACCGGGGATGTCGTAGAGCATGACCGGCAGGCCGGTGGAGTCGGCGATCGTGCGGATGTGGGTGAGGACGCCGGCCTGCGAGGGCCGGTTGTAGTACGGCGTGACGACGAGGAGCCCGTGCGCCCCCGTGGCCTCGGCGCTCCTGGCGATGCGGACGGCGTGCGCGGTGTCGTTGGACCCGGCGCCGGCGATGACCATCGCGCGGTCCCCCACCGCCTCGACGACGCCGCGCACGACGGCGTCCTTCTCGGGCTGGTGGGTGGTCGAGGACTCACCGGTCGTGCCGTTGACGACGAGGCTGTCGCAGCCCGCGTCGACGAGGTCGACGGCGAGCTGCTGGGCGGTGTCGACGTCGACGGAGCCGTCGGCGTGGAACGGGGTGATCATCGCCACCGACACGGAGCCGAAGGTGCGCGTGGGCACGGCAGCATTCATGGGGAAGACGGTACCGCTCCGGCGCCACGACGCTCCTGCTCGTCCACCCGGCGGCCCGGGCCGCGCGCCCGTGGGGGCGGGCGGCGGGGGGGCGTCCCGTGTCCGCGATAACCTGCCCGGGTGAGGATGGACAGCGGACCGCACGACGAGGACGACCTGCTCGGAGCCCTGGCGGCGGGCAACCTGCCCGAGGAGGAGGACCCCCACGCCGGGCACGACCACGGGCCGACCGCCGACCTGTCGGTGCGTCCGGCCGTCCCGGAGGACGCCCCGCTCATCACCGCGCTGCAGCTCGCCGCGTGGCGGGCGCGCGGCCTGGTGGACGAGGACCTCCTCGCCACGGTCGACACCGCGGCCGTCACCGCCCAGTGGGGCGCGGCGATCACCGACCCGCCCTCACCGCGCCACCGCGTGCTCACCGCGCTCGCGGGCGGTGAGGTCGTCGGGTTCCTCGCCTACGCCCCCGCCGGGGACGTCTCCCTGCCCGAGTCCGCCGGCACCGACCCGGTCGAGGTGATCGCCCTCGAGGTCCGGGCCGGCCACACCCGCGAGGGCCACGGCTCGCGACTGCTCGCCGCGTGCGCGGACCTCGTGCGCGACTCCGGCGGCACCTGCCTCGTCACGTGGTCCGGTCAGGAGGACGAGGCGCGCACCCGCTTCCTCGGCTCCGCCGGGTTCGCCCCGGCCGGGCCGCGCCGGGCGCTGGGCACGGGCGCCGTCGACGTCGTCGAGAGCTGCTGGTTCGCCCAGGTCTGACCCCGCCGGCCCGACCCGGCCGGAGGCCTAGGCCGCGGCAGGCAGGTCGAGCACCTCGAGGATCGGGCGGGTGGCCTCCGCGTCCAGCCGGGTGACCGGGGCCTCCTCGCGGCGCCCGAGACTCGCCGGCAGCGGGTCGTCCTCCCGCAGGGCGGAGAGGGCCGCGTGGGCCTGCGCCGACGTGCAGCGCGCCGCCGGGTCCTTCTCGAGCATCGACGCGACGAGGTCGTCCAGCGCGGCCGGGACGCCGGGCACGAGCTCACGCAGCCGCGGCGCCGCGGCCCTCACCTGCCGGTGGAGCACGTCGGTCGGCGAGCCCGCGACGAACGGCGGGCGCCCCGCGAGGGCCGTCGTCAGCAGGCAGCCGAGGGCGTAGACGTCGCTCGCGGCGGTCGCCGGCGCCGAGGTCACCTGCTCGGGGGCCATGTAGGTCGCGGTCCCGAAGGTCACCGGCCCGGCGTCGTCGTCGGTCGACAGCGCGGCACCGAAGTCGATGAGGACGACGCCGTCCCCGGCGTCGAGGACGACGTTCGCGGGCTTGACGTCGCCGTGGACGACGCCGGCACCGTGGACGGCGGCGAGGGCGTCGGCCAGCCGCGCGGTCACGCGCACGGCCTCGACGGGCGCCATCGGCCCCTGGTCGAGCACGGCGCCGAGGTCCGGCCCGGTGAGGAGGTCCATGACGAGGTAGCCGGTGGCCCCGTCGTGCCCGGCGTCGTGGACGGCGACGACACCCGGGTGGGTGACCGACGCGGCGAGCCGTGCCTCGCGGCGCAGCCGCCCCGCCTCCCCGCCCCGGTCGGTGACCGTCTTGACGGCGACCTCGCGCCCGGACCTCACGTCACGGGCGGCCCAGACGGTCCCCATCCCGCCGCGTCCGACGACGCGGTGCAGCTGGTACCTGTCCGCGAGACGACTCACACCGACCATTCTCGTCCGCGCCCCGCCCGGGCGCCTCCCGTGGGAGGCGTTCCTCAGGCGAGGTCGAGGAGGTGCTCGAGGCCGACCGTCAGGCCCGGCCGCCGGGCGACGTTGCGCACCGCGAGGAGCACCCCGGGCATGAAGCTCACCCGGTCGAAGGAGTCGGTGCGGATGGTCAGCTGCTCCCCCGGGTTGCCGAGGAGGATCTCCTCGTGGGCGACCAGCCCGCGCAGCCGCACGGCATGGACGTGCACGCCGTCGACGACGGCCCCGCGGGCGCCGTCGAGCTGGGTCTGCGTCGCGTCGGGGGCCGGACCGAGCCCCGCCTCACGGCGTGCCGCGGCGATGTGCCGGGCGGTGGCGACGGCAGTCCCCGACGGCGCGTCGACCTTGTCCGGGTGGTGCAGCTCGACGACCTCGACGGACTCGAACCAGCGGGCGGCGCGGGCGGCGAGCTCCATCGCGAGGACGGCGGAGAGCGCGAAGTTCGGGGCGACGAGGACACCGAGGCCCTCGACCCGGGCGGCGTGGTCGGCCACCCGCTCCAGCGCGTCGGCGTCCCAGCCGGTCGTGCCGACGACGGCGTGCACGCCGGCGTCGAGGAGGGCGTGGACGTTGGCCTCGGTGACGGACGGGACGGTGAAGTCGACGGCGACGTCCGCCCGGCCGGCGAGCGCGGCGACGTCGTCGTCCTGCCCGAGACGCGCGACCAGCTCGAGGTCGGGCGCCTCCTCGACGGCCCGGCACACCGTGGCTCCCATGCGTCCGCCGGCGCCGAGCACCGCCACCCTCACGCGTTCGGTCATGACGGCGAGCATACGGCTCCAGGAGCGCGCACTATGCTCGCGCTCGACCCTCGGGAGGAGACCCATGACCCGCAGCATCATCCTCGACTGCGACCCCGGCCACGACGATGCCCTCGCCATCCTGCTCGCCGCGGGCGACCCCCGCGCCGAGCTCCTCGCGATCACGACGGTGGCGGGCAACCAGACGGTCGAGAAGGTCACCCGCAACGCGCGCGCCGTGTGCACGGTCGCAGGGGTCGAGGGCGTCACCGTCGCCCAGGGCGCGTCCCGCCCGCTCGTCCGTGAGGCGATCATCGCCCCGGAGTACCACGGCGACAGCGGCCTGGACGGGCCCGACCTGCCCGAGCCCACCGTGCCCCTGGACCCGCGCGGCGCGGCTGAGCTCATCGTCCGCACGGTCATGGACCGCGAGCCCGGGACCGTGGACCTCGTCCCCACCGGGCCGCTGACGAACATCGCCCTGGCCCTCGCGCTCGAGCCGCGGCTGGCCGAGCGCGTCCGCGGCGTCACCCTCATGGGCGGGGCCTACACCCGCGGCAACCGCACGCCCGCCGCGGAGTTCAACATCATCGCCGACCCGGAGGCCGCGGCGGCCGTCTTCGCCGCGCCGTGGCCGGTGACGATGGTCGGCCTGGACCTCACCCACCAGGCGCTGGCCGACGACGCCTTCCGCAGCCGGGTCCGTGCCCTCGGGACGCCGCTGGCAGGGTTCGTCGAGGAGCTCATGGAGTTCTTCACGCAGTCGTACGCGCGCCGCGGGTTCCCCGCGCCCGCCGTCCACGACCTGTGCGCCGTCGCCGCCGTGCTCGACCCGGACGTCATGACCTACCGCGACGCCTTCGTCACCGTCGAGCTCACCGGCACGTGGACCACCGGCATGACCGTCACCGACTTCGAGGGGCTCCTCGGCCGCCCGGTGAACACGCGCGTGGCCGTGTCCCTCGACCGCGACCGGCTGTGGGACATGACGGTGGCCGCCATCGAGCGCCTCGGCGGCTGAGCCGGCCGGCCGGCCCCCGGGTCAGGGGGCCGGGACCGGCGCGAGGGAGGCGAGCAGCGGGCCCGCGACGTCGTCCTCGAAGGGCCCGACGACGACGAGCGAGCGCGGCCGGGCGGCGAGCTCGGCCGCGAGCTCCTGGACCTGCTCGGCGGTGACCGCGCGGATGAGCTCGAGGCTCTCCGCGATCGTCGTGAGCTCGCCGTGGACGATCTCCGCGCGGCCCAGGCGCGACATGCGCGAGCCGGTGTCCTCCAGGCCGAGGACGAGGTTGCCGCACAGCTGGCCGACAGCGCGCTCGAGCTCCTCCGCACCGAGCGGCTCACGCGCGATCTTGTCGAGCTCGGCGCCGAGGAGGGTGACGACCTCGGTCGTGTTCTCCGGCGCGCAGCCCGCGTAGAGGCCGACGAGCCCGGCCTCCGCGTAGGAGGAGGCGAAGGCGTAGGTGGAGTAGGCGAGGCCGCGACGCTCGCGGACCTCCTGGAACAGGCGCGAGCTCATGCCACCGCCGAGCGCGGTCATGAGCACCGACAGCGCCCACCGCCGCTCGTCGCGGGCGGGCAGCCCCTGGCAGCCGAGGATGACGTTGGCCTGCTCGGTCGTGCGCCGCACGGTGAGGGCGCTGCCCTCGGTGGGCAGCGCGTCGCTGCCGGCCGTGCGCCGGGCGACGGGCGCCTCGGCGGGGTCGAGCCGCCAGCCGCCGGCCTCGACCGCCTGCAGCACCTGGCGGCACAGCGTCTCGTGGTCCACGGCGCCGGCGGCGGTGACGACCAGCTCGCGCGGCACGTAGGTGCGCCGGTAGTGCTCGAGGACGGCCTCGCGCGGAACCTCGCGGATCGTCGCCGGGGTCCCGCCGATCGGACGGCCGAGCGGGTGCGGGCCCAGGACCGCGGTGGCGAACTGCTCGTGGACGACGTCGACGGGGTCGTCCCCCGCCATCGCCAGCTCCTCGAGGATGACGCCCCGCTCGGTCTCGAAGTCCTCCGCGTCGAGCAGGGCGGAGGTCACCATGTCGGTGATGACGTCGACCGCCATGGGCAGGTCGGCGTCGAGCACCCGTGCGTAGTAGCAGGTGTGCTCCTTGCCGGTGGCGGCGTTCGCCTCGCCACCGACGGCGTCGAACGCGACCGCGATGTCCATCGCGTCGCGTCGCGCGGTGCCCTTGAAGAGCAGGTGCTCGAGGAAGTGGGTCGAGCCGTGGTGGCCGTCGGTCTCGTCACGAGAACCGACGGCCACCCACGCGCCCACGGCAGCCGAGCGCTGCGCGGGGATGGCCTCGCTGAGCACCCGGATCCCGCCGGGCAGGACGGAGCGTCGGATGACGCTGCCGTCCTGCTCGACGTGGAGCTCGGTGCCCGGCTCACCGGCCGGGCCGAGCGGAAGTGCTTCAGGCACCGGCGGTGTCGCCGTCCTCCCGGATGCGGTTGCGACGCTCGCGACGCTGACCGCCCTCGCGGCGGCTGCTGCCACCCTCGCGGCGGGGACGCTCGTCACGCTGCTCCTCGGCGGCGTCCTCGGTCCCGGCGTCGGTGGCCTCGGCGGCCTCGGCGTCACCGGTCTCCTCGTCGTCGACGACGGCGTGGAGGGAGAGCTTGCCGCGCGGGTCGACCTCGGCGAGCTCGACCTGGACCTGCTGGCCCACGGACAGGACGTCCTCGACGTTCTCCACGCGCTTGCCACCGACGAGGCGGCGGATCTGGGAGATGTGGAGCAGACCGTCCTTGCCCGGGGACAGGGAGACGAAGGCGCCGAAGGACGTCGTCTTGACGACGGTCCCGACGAAGCGCTCGCCCACCTCGGGCATCTGCGGGTTGGCGATCGCGTTGACGGCCTGGCGGGCCGCCTCGGCCGAGGGGCCGTCGGTCGCGCCGATGTAGACGGTGCCGTCGTCCTCGATCGAGATGTCCGCGCCGGTGTCCTCCTGGATCTGGTTGATCATCTTGCCCTTCGGGCCGATGACCTCACCGATCTTGTCGACCGGGACCTTGACGGTGATGACGCGCGGGGCGGTGGCGGCCATCTCGTCGGGTGCGTCGATGACCTCGGTCATGACGTCCAGGATGTGCAGGCGGGCGTCGCGCGCCTGGTTCAGCGCGGCGGCGAGCACCGAGGCCGGGATGCCCAGCAGCTTGGTGTCGAGCTGGATCGCCGTGACGAACTCGCGGGTGCCGGCGACCTTGAAGTCCATGTCGCCGAACGCGTCCTCGGCGCCGAGGATGTCGGTGAGCGCCGCGTAGCGGGTCTCACCCTCCACCTCGTCGCTCATGAGGCCCATGGCGATGCCGGCGACCGGGGCGCGCAGCGGCACACCGGCGTTGAGCAGCGACAGGGTCGAGGCGCAGACCGAGCCCATCGAGGTCGAGCCGTTGGACCCGAGGGCCTCGGAGACCTGACGGATCGCGTAGGGGAACTCCTCGCGGGTCGGCAGGACGGGCATGAGGGCCCGCTCCGCCAGGGCGCCGTGGCCGATCTCGCGGCGCTTGGGCGAGCCCACGCGGCCGGTCTCACCGGTGGAGTACGGCGGGAAGTTGTAGTTGTGCATGTAACGCTTGCGCGTCTGCGGGGAGAGCGTGTCGAGCTGCTGCTCCATGCGGAGCATGTTGAGCGTCGTCACACCCATGATCTGGGTCTCGCCGCGCTCGAAGAGTGCCGAGCCGTGCACGCGCGGGAGGACGTCGACCTCCGCGGACAGGGTGCGGATGTCGCGCAGCCCGCGACCGTCCATGCGCACGCCGTCCTTGAGCACCCGCTGGCGCACGAAGTGCTTGGTCGCGGCGCGGAAGGCGGCGGAGAGGTTCTTCTCCGACTCCGGGAACTGCTCGGAGAGGGCCTCGAGGGTGGCCTTCTTGACCTCGTCGAGGCGCTCCTCGCGCTCCTGCTTGCCGGCGATGGCGATCGCCTCGGCGAGGTCGGCGGCGGCGTGACCGACGACGGCCTCGTACTCCTCGGTCGTGTAGTCGAGGAAGCGGGGCAGCTCGGTGACCGGCTTGGCGGCCTTCTCGGCGAGCTCGGCCTGGGCCTTGCACAGCGCGAGGATGAACGGCTTGGAGGCCTCGAGGCCCTGGGCCACGATCTCCTCGGTCGGCGCGGTGGCGCCGTCCTGGATGAGCGTCCAGGCGTTGTCGGTGGCCTCGGCCTCGACCATCATCACCGCGACGTCCTCGTTGCCCTCGGCGTCGGTGACGACGCGTCCGGCGACGACCATCGAGAAGACGGCCCGCTCGAGCTCGGAGTAGCGCGGGAAGGCGACCCACTGGTCGTTGATGAGCGCGATCCGGGTGCCGCCGATCGGCCCCGAGAAGGGCAGGCCGGAGATCTGGGTGGACAGCGACGCGGCGTTGATCGCCAGGACGTCGTAGCTGTCGTCCGGGTGGATCGCGAGGACGGTCTCGACGACCTGGACCTCGTTGCGCAGGCCCTTGACGAACGAGGGGCGCAGCGGGCGGTCGATGAGCCGGCAGGCGAGGATCGCCTCGGTCGAGGGACGGCCCTCGCGGCGGAAGAACGAGCCGGGGATCTTGCCGGCGGCGTACTGGCGCTCCTCGACGTCGACGGTCAGCGGGAAGAAGTCGAAGTGGTCCTTCGGGTTCTTCCCGTACGTCGTCGCCGAGAGGATCATCGTGTCCTCGTCGAGGTACGCGACGGCGGAGCCGGCGGCCTGGCGGGCCAGGCGACCGGTCTCGAAGCGGATGGTGCGGGTGCCGAAGCTGCCGTTGTCGATGACGGCTTCAGCGGACGTGATTTCGGGTCCCTCCACGGGTGCCCTCCTTCTTGATCGTCCCCGCGCGGGCCTGGCGGCCTTCGATCGAGGCCCACGGACCGTCGGCGGTGCCGACCTTCCGGGGGCCACTACCGAGGACCGGCGCATGACACCGGCGCGGGAGTGGGTGTTTCTGTTCAGTTTGTGCCCGCCCGTCACCGGCGGACATGCAAGGCCGGCTCGGACCCCGTCGGGGTCCGAGCCGGCGCGGGTCCTAGCGACGCAGTCCGAGGCGCTCGATGAGGCTGCGGTAGCGCGCGATGTCGATCTTCTGCAGGTAACCGAGGAGGTTACGGCGCTGACCGACCAGGAGCAGCAGACCACGACGGCTGTGGTGGTCGTGCTTGTGGAACTTCAGGTGCTCGGTGAGGTCGTTGATCCGCCGGGTGAGCAGCGCGACCTGGACCTCCGGCGAACCGGTGTCACCCTCGTGGGTGGCGTACTCGGCGATGATGGACTGCTTGACGTCTGCAGCGAGGGGCACAGGTTCTCCTTGGGGTTCGTTGCGCGGAGCACCGGGGCATGTCCACCCGGGCATGACGCATCCGCGGCCGATCTGACGGCAGCGTCGATCGTATCAGACCCCGGACGCGCGCAGCACGGCGAGGGCGTCCTGCACGTCGTGGCCCATCTGGGCGATCAGCGGCTCGACGCCGTCGAAGCGCAGTGTCGGGCGCAGCCGGGTGACGAACTCCACGACGACCTCCTCGTCGTACAGCTCGAGGTCGTCGCGGCCGATGACGTGCGCCTCGACGGTGCGGACCGGGTCCCCGAACGTCGGGTTGGTGCCGATGGAGATCGCGGCGGGCAGCCGCTCCCCCGTCCCGCCGTGACGGCGCAGCCAGCCGGCGTACACGCCGTCGGCCGGGATGGTGCCGACCGAGTCGGCGGCGAGGTTCGCCGTCGGGTAGCCGAGCTCGCGACCGCGCGCGTACCCGCGCACGACGACGCCACGCATGCGGTGCGGGCGTCCCAGGACGGTGGCCGCGGCGGCGACGTCCCCCGACTCGACGAGCTGGCGGGCCCAGCTCGAGGACCACCGCCGGTCCTCGCCGACGTCGTGCACGACCTCGACGTCGAACCCGTGCTCCCGCCCGAGGGCCGACATGGTGTGCTGGTCACCGGAGTTGTCCCGCCCGAAGCGCGTGTCGTGCCCGACGACGACCGCCTGGGCGTGGAGGGCGCCGAGGAGGTAGGTGCGCACGAACTCCTCGGGCGTGGCCCGGGCGAAGTCGAGGGTGTAGGGCACGACGAGCGTGACGTCGATCCCGGCATCGGCGAGCAGCACGAGCCGGTCGGTGAGCCCGGTGAGGAGGGAGGGGGCGGCCTCGGGCCGGTGGACCTGCGCCGGGTGCGGGTCGAAGGTCAGCGCGACGGCCGGCAGTCGGCGCGCCCGGGCGTGGGAGATCGTCGTCTCGAGGACGGCGCGGTGACCACGGTGGACGCCGTCGAAGTTCCCGATGGTCACGACGCTGCCGGTCAGGTCGGCGGGGATCTGCTCGATGCCGTGCCACACCTGCACCCTGGGGCTCCTTCTCCTCACGACGGCCGCTCTCCACGGCCGCTGCCGAGACTACCCCGGGTCAGCCGATGAGAATTCCGGCGATCGCGGCCGACATGAGGTTGCCCAGGGTGCCGGCCAGCACGGCCCGCAGACCGAGGGTGGCGATGACGCCCCGCTGGGTCGGGGCGATGCCGCCGAGGCCGCCGAGGAGGATCGCGAGGGAGCCGAGGTTGGCGAAGCCGGTGAGCGCGAAGGTGATGATCGCCTGGGACTTCGCGCTGAACTCCTCCGCGCGGGGCGCGAAGTCGGAGAAGGCGACGAACTCGTTGAGGACGACCTTCTGGCCGAGGAAGCTGCCGGCGTCGACGGCCTCGTTGATCGGCACGCCGACCGCCGTCATCACCGGGGCGAACACGTAGCCGAGGATCTGCTGGACGGAGAGGTCGTCGACCCCGAAGAGCGAGCCGATGGCGCCGAAGATGATGTTGAGCAGCGCGACGAGGGAGATGAACGCGAGGAGCATGGCGCCGACGTTGAGCGCCAGCCCGAGGCCGTCGGACGCGCCACGGGAGGCGGCGTCGATGACGTTGACGGGCTCGTCGTCGTCGGCGGTGTCGTCGTCGGTGTCGGCGTCGGCCGGCTCGTCGGCCGCGCGGACCCGGCGCACGAGCTCGTCGCGACCCTCCACCGTGGCCCCGCGCCGCGCGCCGCGCTGGAAGGCGGCCCTCGCCCGGTCGGCGAAGCTGCGGTCCTCCTTCCGGCCGCCCGCCTTGCGGGGGACCTCCGGGGTGTCGGCGCCGCTCACCGTGTCGGGCGCCTGCACGACGGGCGTTCGCGCCGTCGTCGTCGCCCCGTCCGTGGGCACCGCGTTGGGCCCGATGTCGGACAGCGCGCCCGCGGGCACGAGCATCTTCGCCATGAGCAGCCCGGCGGGGGCTGCCATGAAGCTCGCCGCGATGAGGTACTCGAGGTTCGCCCCGAGCAGCGAGTAGCCGACGAGCACCGAGCCGGCGACCGTCGTCAGCCCGCCGGCCATGACGGCGAAGACCTCCGACGGCGTCATGTGCTTGATGTAGGGACGGATGACGAGGGGCGCCTCGGTCTGACCGACGAAGATGTTCGCCGCGGCATTCATCGACTCCGGGCCGGTGGTGCCGAGGACCTTCGCCAGGCCGCCCCCGATCCACCGCGTGACGAGCTGCAGCGCACCGATGTAGTAGAGGACGGCGGTGAGCGAGGCGAAGAAGACGATGACCGGAAGCACCTGGAAGGCGAAGACCGAGCCTTCGTCGGGCAGGATCGGCCCGAAGAGGAAGTCGATGCCGGACGAGGAGGAGTTGATGACGGCCTGGACCGCGGTGGTGAACTCCTCCAGCACCCACCTGCCGGCGGGCACGTAGAGCACGAGGAAGCCGAAGGTGATCTGGATGAGCAGCGCGAGCGTGATCGTCCGGTAGTTGATCCGGCGTCGGTCGACCGACAGCAGCCAGGCGATCGCCAGGACGAGCACCATTCCACCGAGTCCCCACAGCACCTGGAGCACGGCTTCCCCCCTCTCTCGTGCACGAGCGCACTCACCCTCGCACACACCCCGCCGCTCCGCCCGTGAGAGAGCGTCACCCGCCCTCCTCGCCCCCTCCCCCGCGACAGCCGAGTTCCGCACGACAGCCGACTTGTGCGCGACAGCCGAGTTCCGCGCGACAGCCGAGTTCCGCGCGGCGGCGGAGTTCGTCGCGACAGCCGAGTTCCGCGCGGCGGCAGACTCCGCCCTGGGAGTCCTGGAGGGCGACGCGTCAGGCTGGGTCGAGCACGAGCACCGGCCGGGCCTGCTCCCCGCGGTCCTCGACGAGCGCGACGACGTGTCCGTCCGGTGCCGCGACGGCGACCGTCCCGGGACACCCGCTCGGCGCGAGCCGCTTGCCGTACCGGACCGCCGTCGTCTCCTCCGCGGTGAGGTCACGCACCGGGAACGCGAGCCGGCACGCCTCGGTGAGCGAGAGCAGCCGCACCGGCGCACCCTCCTCGTGCGCGACGCCGAGCGCGGCCAGGTCGGCCGCGCCGTCGAGCCCGAACGGCCCGACCTGCGTGCGGCGCAGCGCGGTGAGGTGGCCGCCGGTGCCGAGCGCGGCGCCGAGGTCACGGGCGAGCGCGCGCACGTAGGTTCCGGACGAGCAGCCGACGACGACGTCGAGGTCGGTGACGGGCGTCCCGTCCTGCGCCGTCGTCGTGCGCCTGTCGAGGACGTCGAAACGGTGGATGACGACCGGCCGGGCGGCGAGCTCGACCTCCTCCCCGCCACGCACCCGCGCGTAGGACCGCTTGCCGTCGACCTTGATCGCGCTCACCGAGCTCGGCACCTGCTCGATCGGACCCCGAAGGTCCGTGAGAGCGGCCTCGACGGCCTCCCGGGAGACGTCGGGGGCGCCCACGGCGGTGGTGACGTCGCCCTCGGCGTCGTCGGTGATCGTCGCCTGCCCGAGCCGGATCGTCGCCGTGTACTCCTTGTCCGCGCCCACGAGGTAGGTGAGCAGCCGCGTCGCGCGGCCGACGCCGAGGACCAGCACGCCGGTGGCCATAGGGTCGAGGGTGCCGGCGTGGCCGACCTTGCGGGTCCCGGCGAGGCGGCGGACGCGTCCGACGACGTCGTGGCTCGTCCAGCCCGAGGGCTTGTCGACGACGAGGATCCCGTCGGCGGGGTCGGCGGATCCGGAAGGTGCGCGGCGTTCGGTCACCACGCGACGCTAGCAGCGCCCGACGGACGGGCCGTGGCACCAGGACATGTCGAGCGGCCGGCGGAGAGGAACGCCACTGCCGACCAGAACTCCGCTGTCGCGCGGAAGTCGGCTCTCGCGCGGAAGTCGGCTCTCGCGCGGAAGTCGGCTCTCGCGCGGAAGTCGGCTCTCGCGCGGAAGTCGGCTCTCGCGCGGAAGTCGGCTCTCGCGCGGAAGTCGGCTCTCGCGCGTAAGGGAGGGAGGCAGGGCCGGGGCCGGGGCCGGGGCCGGGGCGGTCAGGAGGGGGTGCGGCGGGCCTTGAGGACGAGCTGGACGGCGGTGACGAGGAGGAGGACGGCGAAGAGTCGCTGGAGCCACTCCCCCGGGGCCGCCTGGGCGACGAGGGTTCCGAGCGGAGCGCCGACGACGCCGCCCAGGCCGAGCACCGCTCCGGATCGCCAGTCGGTGTACCCGCGGCGGGCGTGACGCCACGCGCCGAGGAGCGAGATCGGCACCATGGCGGCGAGCGAGGTCCCCTGCGCCTCCTGAGGGGTGAACCCGAAGCCGAGGACGAGCAGCGGCACCATGACGATCCCGCCGCCGATGCCGATGAGGGCGGACAGCAGGCCCATGAGGAGGCCGGCGCCGACGTAGCCGAGCAGCACGACCGGCTCGAGGTGGGCGATCTCGCCGGCGCCCTCGACCGGCGGGGCCAGCGCCATGCGCACGGCGACCGCCACCATGACGGCGGCGAAGGCGATCTTCAGCGCCCGGTCGGACAAGCGGTGGAGCAGCTCGGCGCCGAGGAACGTGCCGACGAGCCCGCCGGCGACGACGAGGAGCGCGGGCACGATGACGACGTCCCCGGCGATGCCGTAGCTGAGGGCCCCGGCGAGGGCGGTGAGGGTGATCGCGGCGAGTGAGGTCGCCTGCGCCCGCTTCTGCGCCATCGCGAACAGCGAGACGAGGACCGGGACGAGGACGACGCCCCCGCCGATGCCGAGCAGCCCCGACAGGACGCCGACGGCGAGGCCGGCGGCGCCCAGTCGGGGGATGCTCACGGGCTGGGTGCTCAGCGGTCGGCCGGGTCGTCGGCCGTGAGCTCCTCGTCCCGCTCGCGGCGGTACGGGTCGGCCTCCCCGGCCGGGGTGGCGCCGGCCGCGAGGCGGGCCAGCTCGGCGTCCCGCTCGGCCGCCTCGCGCAGGACGCGGTCGAGGTCGGCCGCGGTCTCCGGGATGACGTCCGCCGTGAAGGCGAGGGTCGGGGTGAGCCGCAGACCGAGCTGCTTGCCCACCTCGGAGCGGATGAGGCCCTTGGCCGAGGCGAGGGCGGCGGCGGTGTCCTGCCGCGCCTGCTCGTCCCCGAGGACGGTGTAGTAGACGGTGGCGTTCTGGAGGTCACCGGTCACCCGGACCTCCGTCACGGTGACGAAGCCGAGGCGCGGGTCCTTGATCCGGGACTCGAGCATCGAGGCGACGATCTGCTGGATGCGGTCGCTCACGCGGCGCATCCGCGGGGTGTCGGCCATGGTTCCCTCCTGGTGGGCTGACGCGGCGTGGCGCGCACCGGCTGGTGCGCGCCACGCCGTCGTGTGGCGAATCAGCTACGCGGCTTCTCGCGCATCTCGAACGTCTCGATGACGTCACCCTCGGTGATGTCGTTGAACGACCCGAGGCTGATACCGCACTCGAAGCCCTCGCGGACCTCGGTGACGTCGTCCTTCTCGCGACGCAGGGAGTCGATGTTGACGTTCTCCCCCACGACGACGCCGTCCCGCAGGACACGCGCCTTCGTGTTCCGGCGGATGGTGCCGGACCGGACGATCGAACCGGCGATGTTGCCGACCTTGGAGGAGCGGAACACCTGACGGACCTCCGCGGTGCCCAGCTGGACCTCCTCGTACTCCGGCTTGAGCATGCCGCGCAGGGCCTGCTCGACGTCGTCGATCGCCTGGTAGATGACCGAGTAGTACCGGATGTCGACGCCCTCGCGGTCCGCCAGCTCCTGGACCCGCTCGGCGGGCTTCACGTTGAAGCCGATGATGATCGCGTTGTCGACCGTGGCGAGGTTGACGTCGTTCTGCGTGATCGCACCGACGCCGCGGTGGATGATGCGCAGGTCGACCTCGTCGCCCACGTCGATCTTGAGCAGCGAGTCCTCCAGCGCCTCGACGGCACCCGACACGTCGCCCTTGAGGACGAGGTTGAGGGTCTCGACGCGGCCCTGCTTGAGGGCCTCGGTGAAGTCCTCCAGGGACACCCGCTTGCGGCGCTTGGCCAGCGTCGCGGCTCGCTCGGCGGCCGCTCGCTTGTCGGCGATCTGCCGGGCGGTGCGGTCGTCGGGTGCGACGAGGAAGCTGTCGCCGGCGCGGGGCACCGAGGTGAGACCGAGGACCTGGACCGGCCGCGAGGGGCCGGCCTCCTGGACCGGGTCGCCGTACTCGTCGAACATCGCGCGGACACGGCCGTGGGCGGTGCCCGCGACGATCGCGTCGCCGACGTGCAGCGTGCCGGACTGGACGAGGACGGTCGCGACGGAGCCGCGGCCCTTGTCGAGGTTCGCCTCGATGGCGACGCCTCGGGCGTCCTTGTCGGGGTTGGCGCGCAGCTCGAGGGAGGCGTCCGCGGTGAGCAGGACGGCCTCGAGGAGCTCGTCGATGCCCATGCGCTTGAGCGCGGAGACGTCGACGAACATCGTGTCGCCGCCGTACTCCTCGGCCACCAGGTTGTACTCGGTGAGCTGCTGGCGGATCTTGGCGGGGTTGGCCCCCTCCTTGTCCACCTTGTTCACCGCGACGACGATCGGCACGCCGGCCGACTGCGCGTGGTTGAGGGCCTCCACCGTCTGGGGCATGACGCCGTCGTCCGCCGCGACCACGAGGATCGCGATGTCGGTGACGTCCGCACCACGGGCACGCATGGCGGTGAACGCCTCGTGACCGGGGGTGTCGATGAAGGTGAGCGCGCGCTCGTGGCCCTCGTGCTCGTGGTGGACCTGGTAGGCACCGATGTGCTGGGTGATGCCACCGGCCTCGCCTGCGACGACGTCCGTCTGACGGATCGCGTCGAGCAGCTTGGTCTTTCCGTGGTCGACGTGACCCATGACGGTGACGACCGGCGGGCGTGCCTCGAGGTCCTCGTCGGTCTCGGCGGCCTCCTCGGCCTCGAGGTCGATGTCGAAGCCCCCGAGGAGCTCACGGTCCTCGTCCTCGGGCGAGACGATCTTGATCTGGTAGCCGAGCTCGGCGCCGAGGGCCTGGAAGGTGTCCTCGTCCAGCGACTGGGTCGCGGTGGCCATCTCACCGAGGTGGAAGAGCACCGTGACGAGCGCCGCGGGGTTGGCGTCGATCTTGTCCGCGAAGTCCGCGAGGCTGGCTCCGGCGCGGATCTGCACCTCGGTGGTGCCGTTACCGCGGGGGACCTGGACGCCGCCGAGGCTCGGGGCGCCCTGCTGCTCGAACTCCTGGCGCTTCGCCCGCTTGGACTTGCGCCCGCGGACCGGCTTGCCGCCGGGACGACCGAACGCGCCCTGGGTGCCGCCGCGGCCACCACGTGCACCGCCGCCGCGGCCGGCGAAACCGCCGCCGCCACCGGGACGGCCTGCGCCACCGGGACCGCCGGCGCCACCGGGGGCACCGCCGCCGGGACGGCCGCGGCCGCCACCACGCGCGGGTGCACCGGGGGTGCCCACCGAGCTACGGCCCGGCATCATGCCGGGGGTCGGGCGAGCGCCACCGGGACGCGGCGCAGCCGCCGGACGCGGGCCACCGGTCCCACCGGGACGGGGCGCGCCGGGACGCGGGGCGCCTGCGGGGGCACCGCCGGCGGGGCGGGGGCCACCGGGCCGGGGACCACCGCTGCCACCGGGCCGGGGCATGCCCTGGCTCGTGGCGAAGGGGTTGTTGCCGGGACGCGGGCCACCGGGGCGCGGGCCACCGGGACGGGGGCCGCCACCGCTGCCGCCGCTGCGGGGCATGCCCTGGCTCGGGGCGAACGGGTTGTTGCCGGGACGCGCGGGCCGGGGGCCCGGGGCGGCCTGGGACGCCGGCTTCGGGGCAGGCGCTGCAGGCGCAGGGGTCTCGGCCTTGGCGGCCGGGGCCTGCGGCGCGGCGGGGGCCGGCGCGGGCTCGGGTGCCTTCTTCTCCTCGACCGGCGCCGGCTTCGGGGCGGCGGGGGTCGGGGTGGGAGCCGGGGCTGCCGGGGCTGCCGGGGCCGGGGCCGGGGCGTCGTCGGCCGGAGCGGCAGGCTTTGCCGCCGGGGCCGGCGCGGGCGCCTTCGGCTGCGGCTTACGGGGAGCCGGCTTCTTCTTCTCCGTCGACTCCGACGGGGCGGGAATCGCCTCCCGCAGGCGGCGCACAACCGGCGCCTCGACGGTCGAGGAGGCCGACTTGACGAACTCTCCGAGCTCGCTCAACTTGGCCATCACAGTCTTGCTGTCGACGCCGAGCTCCTTGGCGAGCTCGTGGACGCGAAGCTTTGCCACATTTCTCCTGTCTCGGCCCGCCCGGGACAGGGTGGGGCCGTGTTATTGCTTGGGGCTCATCGCTGGGTACTCATCGGGTGCCCATCGGCTTCCAACCCGCTTTCTTCGTCGATGACTCGTGCCGGGCCAGGTCTGGCTCGGCTGTGCTGAACCACTCCGCTACTGCGGTGAGGTCCACCGGTCCTGCGGATCGCAGGGCCCGGGTAAATGCCCGCCGGTGCTCGGCGAGGTCAAGACAGGCCCGGTCAGCGTGCAACCAGGCTCCCCGCCCAGGGGCGTCCGTCCGTTCGTCCACCACCGCGCGGTGCGCGTGGGGAACGAGGACGACCCGCACGAGAGCGGCCCGTCGGGCCTTGGCCCGACATCCCACGCACGTACGTACCTGTCCCCCGGCGGGAGCTGGGGAAGTAGGAGTCGTCATCATGGGATCAAGGGCACCGGCCCGTCCGGCAGTCTACCCCCGAACCCCCGCGCTGCACACCAAGAGCGTGCGCCCGGGGGTCCGGTGTGCTTGCTCACAGGGGGCGCCTCAGCCCTCCTGCTCGTCCTCCGTGTCGGCGTGGATGTCGATCCGCCACCCGGTGAGACGTGCGGCGAGGCGGGCGTTCTGGCCCTCCTTGCCGATGGCGAGGGAGAGCTGGAAGTCGGGGACGACGACGCGCGCGGAGCGCTCCTCGAGGTCGACGATCTCGACACTCGTGACCCGCGCCGGGGACAGCGCGCTGGCGACGAACGTCGCCGGGTCCTCGCTGTAGTCGACGATGTCGATCTTCTCACCGCCGAGCTCGCTCATGACGGCGCGCACGCGCTGGCCCATCGGACCGATGCACGCACCCTTGGCGTTGAGCCCGGGCACGGACGTGGAGACGGCGATCTTCGTGCGATGACCGGCCTCGCGGGCGAGCGCCCTGATCTCCACGGTGCCGTCGGCCACCTCGGGGACCTCGAGCGCGAAGAGCTCGCGCACGAGGTTGGGGTGGGTGCGCGAGAGGGTGACCGAGGGGCCCTTGGGGCCGCGGCTGACGTCCAGGACGTAGGCGCGCAGCCGGTCGCCGTGCCGGTAGGTCTCGGTCGGGACCTGCTCGTGCGCGGGCAGGACGGCCTCGAGCTCGCCGATGTCGACGAGCACGGTGCGCGGGTCGCGACCCTGCTGGACGACGCCGGCGATGAGGGTGCCCGCGCGGTCGCGCAGGCTCCCCATGACCTGCTCGTCCTCCGCGTCGCGCAGCCGCTGGACGATGACGCTGCGGGCGGTGGCGGTCGCGATGCGACCGAAGCCGCTGGGCGTGTCGTCGTACTCACCGACGGGGTTGCCCTCCTCGTCGAGCTCGGTGGCGATGACGGCCACCCGGCCGGACTTGCGGTCGACCTCCACGCGGGCGCGCTCGGCGGCCCCGGGGGTGCGCTGGTAGGCGAGGAGAAGGGCCTCCTCGATCGCGCCGACCAGCACGTCGAGGCTGATCTCGCGCTCGCTCTCGATGAGGCGCAGCGCAGTCATGTCGATGTCCATGTGTCCTCCTCAGCCCTCTTCGGCGTCCGTGGTGGGTCGCCCGAGCTCGGGCTCCACGGTGGCCGACGTGATGTCCGCGAGCGCGACCACGTGCCGGCTCCCAGTGTCGAGGACGACGTCCTCACCTGCGACCTCGACGATCCGGCCGCGCACCTCTCCCCCGGCGGTCCGGGCCACCACGAGGCGGCCCTGGGCGCGACGGAAGTGGCGGGCGGTGGTCAGCGGCCGGCTGATGCCGGGCGTGGACACCTCGAGGGTGTAGGCCCCGCGCACGACGTCGGCCTCGTCCAGTGCGGCGGACACCTTGCGCGAGACGTCGGTGAGGGAGTCGGAGTCCACACCGCCGGGCCCGTCGGGAAGGTCGACGACGACGCGCACGACGCTGCGCCGTCCGGCCGGGCTCACGGCGACGTCCTCGAGGTACAGGCCGGCGTCGGAGACGACCGGGTCGAGGACGCGGCGCAGCTCGGCTGCGACGTCCGACGGGCGGGTCATGTGCTCTCCTCATGGGTCAGGCTGCGGAACTACAACACCTTACCCGGGGCGGGCGGGGGTCCCGCGCTCAGGAGAGTCCTGGCAGGGCGGGCAGGGCCGCGCCCCAGGACCGTGCCTCACCTGCGGCGTCGACCGCTGCGGCGAGCAGCTCGGCCCTCCCCTCCTGCGCGGAGGCGAGAAGCATCACGTAGACGCGCACGACGTCGAGCTCGGCGGCGGCGGCGAGGGCGGCCGGGTCCTCGGCGTCGACGCCGGTGAGGTCGTAGGCGGCCTCGCGCCGGTCGTCCTCGGGGGCGACGGCGCCGGCGACGGCGGCGAGGTGGTCGGCGCGGTCCGCCGCGGCGCCGCGCTCGGCGCCGGTGCTGCGGGCCGCGGCGACGACGAGGGCGTAGCGTGCGGCGTCCAGCGTGCGGGAGGTGTCGGGGGCGAGGGTGCCGGGCTCGGGCACGGGCAGCGGCGCGGCGGGCAGGGTCGTGACCTCGGTGCCGAGCGCGGCGGCGAGGTCCGCGGCGAGGTAGGTGCGGGAGATCGCGACCGAGGCCAGCAGCTCGCCGAGCTCACCGGTCTGGGCGAGGGCGCCCGCCTGCGCGGAGTCCGCGGCCACGGTGAGGTCCCCGAGGACGTCCTCGGGGGTCGCCGCGGGCGCCGTCTCGGCGACCGTCGGGCTGGGCCCGGGCGGCTCGGTGGCGTCGGGTCCGGCGCCCGGCCACGGCTCCCACACCCCGCCCAGGGCGGCGTCGTGCTCACCGGAGGCGGTGGCGACGGCGGTCAGCGCCGCGGCGACGGCGGGGTCCTGCGCCGTCGTCGCGGCCGCGGCAGCCAGCACGGCGAGCTCGGCCGCGGCCAGCGCCGCTTCCTGCCGCGCCGTCTCGGCGGCGTCGGCGACGGGCACCTCGGGCGGCGGGGTCTCCAGCCGTACCCCGCACCCGGCGAGCGTCACGGCGACGAGCGCGGCGGCGAGCGCGGTGCGGGGACGGCGCGAGATCACGTCCGGGCGAGCGCCGCGCGCACGTTGTCGGCGACGACGTCCACGGCCTGCTCCACGGGCAGCTCGCGCCGCTCGCCGGTGGCGCGCACCCGCAGCTCGACCTTCCCGTCAGCGAGACCGCGGCCGACGACGAGGACGAGCGGGACGCCGAGCAGCTCGGAGTCGGCGAACTTCACGCCGGCCGACATCTTCGGCCGGTCGTCGAGGAGCACCTCGACACCCTGGGCGGACAGCGCGGTCCCGATGCGCTCGGCCTCGGCGAACACCTCGGGGTCCTTGCCGGTGGCGAGGAGGTGGACGTGGTACGGCGCGACGTTCATCGGCCAGGAGAGGCCGAGGTCGTCGCAGGTGGCCTCGGCGACGGCGGCCAGCGCGCGGCTGACGCCGATCCCGTAGGAGCCCATCGTCACGGTCACGGCCTTGCCGTTCTCGTCGAGCACCTTGAGGTCGAGGGCCTCGGCGTACTTGCGGCCGAGGGCGAAGACGTGGCCGATCTCGATGCCGCGCGCGAGCTCGAGGGGGCCCGAGCCGTCCGGCGCCGGGTCCCCGGCGCGGACCTCGGCGGCCTCGATGGTGCCGTCGGCGGTGAAGTCCCGGCCGGCGACCAGCCCGAAGACGTGCTTGCCCTCCTCGTCGGCGCCGGTGATCCAGCTCGTGCCGGGCACGACGCGCGGGTCGAGCAGGTAGCGCAGCGACGTGCGCTCCTCGCCCTCCCCGCCGGCGTTCGGGCCGACGACGGCCGGGCCGATGTAGCCCTTGACGAGCTCGGGGCGCGCGGCGATCTGCTCGTCGCTCGCGGCGGTGACCTGGGTGGGCTCGAGGGCGCCCTCGAGGCGGGCGAGGTCGACGTCCCGGTCACCGGGCAGGCCGACGACGACGAGCTCCTCGGTGCCGTCGGGGTGGGTGAGCGCGAGGACGACGTTCTTCAGCGTGTCCGAGGCCGTCCACGGGCGGTCGGTGCGCGGGTAGAGCTCGTTGGCACGCTGGACGAGGGAGTCGATGCTCGTGGAGTCCGGGGTGTCGCGGACCTCGGCCGGCGGGAGATCGGTCGCGTCGACCGGCTCGGGCACGGCGGCCCGGGCGGCCTCGACGTTGGCCGCGTAGCCGCCCGGCGAGCGGACGAAGGTGTCCTCCCCCGACGGCGTCGGGAAGAGGAACTCCTCGGAGCGGGAGCCGCCCATGGCGCCGCTCGTCGCGGCGACGATGACGTACTCCAGGCCCAGGCGGGTGAAGATCCGCTCGTAGGCGGCGCGCTGGGCCTGGTAGGAGCGCTCGAGGCCGGCGTCGTCGATGTCGAAGGAGTAGGCGTCCTTCATGATGAACTCGCGGCCACGGAGCAGGCCGGCGCGGGGCCGGGCCTCGTCGCGGTACTTCGTCTGGATCTGGAAGAGCGTGAGCGGCAGGTCCTTGTAGGAGGAGTACAGGTCCTTGACCAGGAGGGTGAACATCTCCTCGTGGGTGGGCGCGAGGAGGTAGTCGTTGCCGCGGCGGTCCTTGAGCCGGAACAGGCCCTGGCCGTACTCGGTCCAGCGGCCGGTGGCCTCGTAGGGCTCGCGCGGCAGCAGCGCCGGGAAGTGGACCTCCTGGGCGCCGGCGGCGGTCATCTCCTCGCGGACGACCGCCTCGATCTTGCCGAGCACCCGCAGCCCCAGCGGCAGCCAGGTGTAGATGCCCGGCGCGGCCCGCCGGATGTAGCCGGCGCGCACGAGCAGCCGGTGGCTCGGCAGCTCGGCGTCCGCCGGGTCTTCACGAAGGGTCCGCAGGAACAGGGTCGACATCCGCATCAGCACGCGGGCCAGCGTATCGCCCCGCGCGCCCGCACCGTCCCCCGAGCGGGCATGGGGGCGCGCGGCGCGGCGTGAGGTACGTCCCTCGCCGCGGGTCAGAGCAGGACGGTGGCGTAGGTGCCGACCTGCTCGAAGCCGGCGCGGCGGTAGGTGGCCAGCGCGGCGGCGTTGTAGCCGTTGACGTAGAGGGAGACGGTCGGGGCCGTGCGCATCCGCACGTCCTCCACGACCGCGGCCATGCCCGGGGCGGCGATCCCCTGCCCGCGGTGCTCGGGGTGCACCCACACGCCCTGGATCTGGGCGACGCCGAGGGCGCAGGCGCCGACCTCGGCCTTGAACACGACGCGTGGCCCCTCCGGCGCCTCCTCGATGCGCACGTAGGACCGGTTGGTGGCGACGAGCTCGCGCACCCGCGCGGCGTAGGCCCCGCCGGAGGCCAGCGGGGAGTAGCCGACCTCCTCGGTGAACATGGCGACGCACGCGGGCACGACGACGTCGAGCTCGTCGAGCGAGCTCAGACGCACGAGCGGGTCGGGCTCGACGGCGGCAGGGCCGGTGATCGCCATCGACGGTTGGTCCGCGCGCACCTCCCGGGCACGTGTCCACGAGGGGCCGAGCCGTTCCCACAGCGGCAGGACCTGCTCGGCGGGCCCGACGAGGGAGGAGGCGCGCCGGCCCCGCGAGCGGACGTGGTCGGCGACGGTGTCGAGCAGCTCGGGGTCCTCGACCCCGACGGGGACGAGGTTGGCGCCGGACCAGCACAGGGCCTCCAGCCGGCCCTCGCGCCACACGCCGAAGAGCTCGGCCCCGGAGAGCCGGCGCCGGCCGAGCTGCTCGACCTGGACCGCGGCGAGCACGCTGGCGACCGGGTCGACGGCGCACAGCTCCAGGGCCGCCTCGCGGTCCTCCTCACGCAGCGGTCGCACCCGCGCACCCGCAGGGTGCAGCCACCGGCCGAGCATCCCTCAGCCGGCCGTGACGACAGGCGTGCCGCTGTCGGACTCCAGGCCCATCTCCTCGGCGATCCGGTTCGCCTCGGCGATCAGGGTCTCGACGATCTGGTCCTCCGGGACGGTCTTGACGACCTCGCCCTTGACGAAGATCTGGCCCTTGCCGTTGCCGGAGGCCACCCCGAGGTCCGCCTCGCGGGCCTCCCCCGGGCCGTTGACGACGCAGCCCATGACCGCGACGCGCAGCGGGACCGTGAGGCCCTCGAGGCCCGCGGTCACCTCCTCGGCGAGGGTGTAGACGTCCACCTGGGCGCGGCCGCAGGAGGGGCAGGAGACGATCTCGAGCTTGCGGGGCCGCAGGTTGAGGGCCTCGAGGATCTGCGACCCGACCTTGACCTCCTCGGCGGGCGGCGCGGACAGCGAGACGCGAATGGTGTCGCCGATGCCCTGGGAGAGCAGCGCGCCGAACGCGGTGGCGGACTTGATCGTGCCCTGGAACGCGGGGCCGGCCTCGGTGACCCCGAGGTGCAGCGGCCAGTCGCCGCGCTCGGAGAGCATCTCGTAGGCGCGCACCATGACGACCGGGTCGTTGTGCTTCACGGAGATCTTGAAGTCGTGGAAGTCGTGCTCCTCGAAGAGGGAGGCCTCCCACACGGCGGACTCGACGAGCGCCTCGGCCGTGGCCTTGCCGTACTTCTTCAGCAGGCGCGGGTCGAGGGAGCCGGCGTTGACGCCGATGCGCAGGGAGACCCCGGCGTCGGAGGCGGCCTTGGCGATCTCCTTGACCTTGTCGTCGAACTTGCGGATGTTGCCCGGGTTGACACGCACGGCGCCGCACCCGGCCTCGATCGCGGCGAAGACGTACTTCGGCTGGAAGTGGATGTCGGCGATCACCGGGATCTGCGACTTCATCGCGATGATCGGCAGCGCCTCGGCGTCCTTGTCCGTGGGGCAGGCGACGCGGACGATGTCGCAGCCGGAGGCGGTGAGCTCGGCGATCTGCTGGAGCGTGGCGTTGATGTCGTGCGTCTTGGTCGTCGTCATCGACTGGACGCTCACGGGAGCGTCACCACCCACCTCGACGTTGCCGACGCGGATCTTGCGGGTCGGGCGGCGAGGAGCCAGCACCGGCGGCTGCTCCTTGACCGTCGGGATTCCCAGGGAGATCGGTGTGCTCACCCTGCAAGTATCCCTCACGGCCAGGGGTCCGTGCACGGCTCAGCCGGAGAGCGTGACGGGTCGCACGATGTCCGCGTAGGCCAGCAGCAGGCTCATCGCGACCATGACGGCGAGGACGACGTAGGTCAGCGGAAGCAGCCGGGCGACGTCGACCGGGCCGGGGTCGGGGCGACCACGCCAGGCCGCCACCCGCCGGCGCAGCCCCTCCCAGAGGGCGCCGGCGACGTGCCCGCCGTCGAGCGGCAGGAGCGGCAGGAGGTTGAAGACGAACAGGGCGAGGTTGAGCGAGGCGAGCAGGCTCAGCATGTCGGCGGTGCGCTCGGCCACCCCGTAGCTGTCGCCCTCGAGCGAGGCGATCTCCCCGGCGAAGCGCCCGACGCCGACGAGGCCGACGACGCTCGCGTCGCGCTCCTCGTCGCCGAACGCCGCCTGGGCGATGTCGACGAGGCGCTGGGGCAGGGTGAGCACGACGCCGAAGGTCGCCCCCACGGACTCGGCCACCCGGCCGGGCACCGCGGACAGCGGCTGCCGCACGAGCGCCGCCGTCGGCGCGATGCCGACGAAGGGCTGCGCCTCGGTGAGCGGCCGGCCGTCGGCGCCCGTGCGGACCTCGCCGTCGACGACGACGGGCCGCTCGGTGAGGGCGGCGGTGACGGTGACCGTGCGCTCGGTGCCGTCCCGCTCGACGACGACGCGCGCCGGGGCGGTGCCGGAGTCGGCGATCGCGGCGCGCACGTCGTCCCACGTCTCGACCGGCCGGCCCGCCCAGGACACGACCGTGTCACCGGGCTCGAGGCCGGCGAGCGCACCGGGAGCGGCGGGGTCGGCGTCGGTGCACTCGGCGGCCTCGGTGGTCAGGCACTCCTGGACGTTGCCGAGCGTCGAGGTGTAGGCCGGCACGCCGAAGCCGACGAGGACCACGGCGATGAGGACGGCGGCGATGAGCAGGTTCATCACCGGCCCGCCGAGCATGACGACGAGCTTCTTCGGCACGCTGAGGGAGGAGAACGTGCGGTGCTCGTCCCCGGGCCCGACCTCGGCCAGGGAGAACTCGCGCGCCTCCTCCACGAGGGTGGGGCGCCCGTCGCGGCGGCGCCGGACGGTCGCGCCCTCCCGGGCGGGCGGGTACATGCCGATCATCCGGACGTACCCGCCGAGCGGGACGGCCTTGACGCCGTACTCGGTCTCCCCGCGGCGGCGGGACCACAGCGTCGGCCCGAAGCCGACGAAGTACTCGGTGACCTTGACCCCGAACCGCTTGGCGGGCACGAGGTGGCCGACCTCGTGCAGGGCGATGGACACGACGAGCCCGACGACGAGGACGAGGACGCCGACGAGGAAGCTCATCGCGCGGCCAGCTCCTGTGCCCTGCGCCGGGCCCAGGCCTCGGCCTCGTGGACGGCCCGCAGGTCGAGGGCGGCGGCCGGGACGCCGTCGTGCTCGGCGAGGACCTGCTCGACGACGTCGGTGATCTCGAGGAAGCCCAGGCGGCCGGCGAGGAACGCGGCGACGCACTCCTCGTTCGCCGCGTTGAGGACGGCGGGGTGGGTCGCGGACGCGGCGGCGGCCTGCCGCGCGAGGCGCACACCCCGGAAGGTGTCCTCGTCGAGCGGCTCGAAGGTCCAGCTCGTGGCCTCGTCCCAGCGGCACGGCGCGACGGCGCGCGGCGGGCGGGCGGGCCATGAGAGCGCGAGCGCGATGGGCAGGCGCATGTCGGGCGGGGAGGCCTGCGCGATCGTCGAGCCGTCGGTGAACTCCACCATCGAGTGGACCACCGACTGGGGGTGGACCACCACCGTGATGTCCTCGGTGGGCACGTCGAAGAGCAGGTGGGCCTCGATGAGCTCGAGCCCCTTGTTCACCAGGGTCGCGGAGTTCACGGTGACGACCGGGCCCATGTCCCACGTGGGGTGGGCCAGCGCCTGCGCGGCGGTGACGCCGGCGAGCTCCTCGCGGCGGCGCCCGCGGAAGGGGCCGCCGGAGGCGGTGAGGACAAGCCGGGCGACCTCGCTGTGCGTGCCCGAGCGCAGCGCCTGGGCCATCGCCGAGTGCTCGGAGTCGACCGGGACGATCTGGTCGGGGCTGCGGCGCGCGGCGCGCACGAGCGCGCCGCCGACGACGAGGGACTCCTTGTTGGCGAGCGCGAGGCGCGAGCCGGCCTGCAGCGCGGCGAGGGTGGGCTCCAGGCCGACCGAGCCGGTGACGCCGTTGAGGACGACGTCGCTGCCGGCCCCGGCGAGCTCGGTCGCGGCGCCCGGGCCGACGAGCACCTCGACGGCAGGGGCGAGGACGCCGCGCTCGGCGGCGACGGCCGCGACCGCGGCGCGCACCTCCTGCGCCTCCCCGCGCGCGACGGCGACGAGGGGGACGTCGTGGTCGAGCACCTGCTCGGCGAGCAGGCGCAGGTTCCCACCGCCCGCGGCGAGGGCGACGACGTCGTAGCCGGCGGCGACCTCCAGGGCCTGGGTGCCGATGGACCCCGTGGAGCCGAGGAGCGTGAGGGTGGTCATTCGACGGCCAGGAGGACCTCGACGGCGCGGTCCAGGTAGGCGTCGACCACTCCCTCGGCGTAGGCCTTGTCGCGGCCCGCGGAGGGGAAGGTCGCGGCGCGCAGCTCGGCGGCCGTGAGGTCGCCGTCCGCGTCGAAGTAGTCCACGAGCCGGTCCATGAGGCGGTCGACGGCGTCACGCGAGTAGCCGCGCCCGCTCTCCGGGGCCGCGAAGCGCTCCCCCGCGGGGCGCACGAGCCGCGGGTAGAGGGTCGTCGCGCGCTCGGCGATGCGGTCCATCCACGCCTGCTGGCCGTGGGTGGCGACGAACGCGTCCCGGCGCCGCTGGACGATCGCGGCCTCGAGCCGGTCCAGGGCCGAGTCGACGGCGCCGGTCGCGTAGCCGGCGCGCACGAGGTCGAACGCGGCAGTGCGCACGTCACCCTCCGTCAGCCCCGCGTCCCCCACCGCGCCCGTCTCGTAGGCCTGGCGCGCGCGGGTGAAGAACTGCTCGACCTGGTCACGGTCGTAACCGGTGCTCATCCGCCCGACGACGGGGAACATCGTGCTCACTGCCCCTCCCGTGGAGCGTTCGCCGCCAGGGTCTCGGCCGCGAGCTGGCCGCAGGCGCCGTCGATGTCGCTGCCGCGGGTGTCACGGACCGTCGTCGGGATCCCGGCCGCGCGCAGGGTCCGCACGAACGTGTCCTCCACCCGCGGGTCGGATGCCGTCCACTTCGAGCCCGGCGTCGGGTTGAGCGGGATGGGGTTGACGTGCACCCAGCCGCGGCCGCGGGCGACGAGCTCGTCGGCGAGGAGCTGGGCGCGCCACTGGTGGTCGTTGATGTCGCGGATGAGGGCGTACTCGATGCTCACGCGGCGCCCGGTCGCGTCGAAGTAGCGGCGGGCGGCGTCGAGCAGCTCACCGACCTTCCAGCGCGAGTTGATCGGGATGAGCTCGTCGCGCAGGCCGTCGTCCGGGGCGTGGAGGGACACCGCGAGGGTGACCGGCAGGCCCTCCTTGGCGAGCTTGTCGATGGCGGGCACGAGCCCGACCGTCGAGACCGTGACGTTGCGGGCCGAGAGCCCGAAGCCCGCCGGGGTGGGCTCGACCATGCGGCGCACCGCGTCGACGACGGCGCGGTAGTTCGCCAGCGGCTCCCCCATCCCCATGAAGACGACGTTCGTCAGCCGGGTGGGCCCGCCGGTGAGCAGGCCGTCGCGGCACGCGGCCGCGGCCACGCGCACCTGCTCGACGATCTCCGCCGTCGAGAGGTTGCGGGTGAGGCCCTGCTGGCCGGTCGCGCAGAACGGGCAGGCCATCCCGCAGCCCGCCTGGGAGGAGACGCACAGGGTGGCCCGCTCGGAGTAACGCATGAGGACCGACTCGACCTTCGCGCCGTCGAACAGGCTCCACAGCGACTTGCGGGTCGCCCCGCCGTCGGCCTGGAGGCTGTGGACCTCGGTGAGCAGCTCGGGGAGCAGCTCGGCGACGAGCTCGTCCCTGCCCTGGGCGGGCAGGTCGCTCATCGCGGCGACGTCGCGGGTGAGGTGGCCGAAGTAGTGGCGCGAGAGCTGGTCGGCGCGGAAGGCGGGCAGCTCCTTCTCGCGCAGCACCTGGGCTCGGTCCTCCCGGGAGAGGTCGGCGAGGTGGCGCGGCGGCTTGCCGCGGCGGCGGGCGGTGAAGGTGAGCCGCGGACGCTCGCCGGCAGCGCCGGGCGTCGGGGGCAGGGAGGTCGTCGACATCGCGGCCGATTCTCTCAGATGATCCTGGGAATCAGCTGACGAACGTCGTGAGCAGGAGATAGCTCACCGGCGCGGTCATGAGGAGCGAGTCGAGCCGGTCGAGGATCCCGCCGTGCCCGGGCAGCAGCGTGCCCATGTCCTTGAGCCCCAGGTCCCGCTTGAGCAGGGACTCCGCGAGGTCGCCGACCGTCGCGGTGACGACGGCGCCGACCCCGAGGAGCAGGCCCGTCCACCACGGGGTGTCGAGCGCCAGGGTGGCCATCCCCACACCGACGAGCGCGGCGAGCAGGACCGAGCCGCCCGCTCCCTCCCACGACTTCTTCGGGCTGATCGACGGCGCCATCGGGTGCTTGCCGAACAGCACCCCGGCGACGTAGCCGCCGGTGTCGTTGGCCACCGCGCACAGCACGAACGTGAGGACGAGCCACGGGCCCTTGTCCTCGGTGAGGAGCAGGACGGCGAACCCGGCAAGGAAGGAGACGTAGGCCGAGCCCAGCACCCCGGCGCAGGCATCGCGCACCGCGTCCGGTCCCCCACCGTCGACCACGCGCCACACGAGCACGCCCCCGGCGGTGAGGAGGAAGGCGACGAGCATCGCCGCCGGGCCGCTCGTGTAGGCCGACACGAGGATCCCCGCGTTGCCCACCCACAGCGGCAGCAGCGGCACGGTGACGCCGTGCGTGCCGACCGCGCGCGCGAACTCCCACAGCCCGCCGCTCGTCGCGACGAGCGCGAGCACGACGAACGCCTCTTCGCGCAGGAAGAGACTGGCGAGGAGGACCGCGAGCAGGCCCAGGCCCACGCCGATGGCCGCGGGGAGGTTACGGCCCGCGCGGCTGCCCGGCTTCGGGGGCGGCGGCGGCACGAGGGCGCGCTGGGCCCCCGCCTGGATCTGGCGGATCTGGCGACGGGTGAGCGGCGGGTCGCCGCCGGTGGTGCTCACCTCCGGCTCAGACCTCGAGGAGCTCTCGCTCCTTGCCGGCGAGCAGCTCGTCCACGGCCTCGACCCGCTTGCGGGTGAGTCCCTCGAGCTCCTTCTCCGCGCGGTCGACCTCGTCCTCGCCGACCTCGCCGTCCTTCTTCATCCGGTCGAGCTCGTCCTTCGCCTTGCGGCGGTGGTTGCGGATGGAGATGCGGGCGTCCTCGGCCTTGGTCTTGGCGAGCTTGACGTAGTCGCGGCGACGCTCCTCGGTGAGGGCGGGCAGCACGATGCGGATGACGTTGCCGTCGTCGGTCGGGTTCACCCCCAGGTCCGACTCGCGCAGCGCCTTGATGATCGCGGCGGTCGCGCCACGGTCGTAGGGCGCGATGAGCACGGTGCGGGCCTCGGGGATGGTGAGGGAGCCGAGCTGCTGCAGCGGCGTGGGCGCGCCGTAGTAGTCGACGAGGATGCGGTTGAACATCCCGGCGTTCGCACGGCCGGTACGGATGTTGCCGAAGTCCTCGCCGGCCGCGTCGACCGCCCTGTCCATCTTGTCCTCGGCCTCGAGGAGGATCTCGTCGATCACCGTAGCTCCTTCATCGTCTCGTCCGTGGCACCGGTGGTGGTGCCGGGAATGGTCGCGGGGGCGTCGTCGACCGTCACCAGTGTTCCGATCTTCTCACCAAGCAGCGCCCGCGTGACGTTGCCCGGGCCGTTCATCCCGAAGACGCGCATCGACAGGCCGTTGTCCATGCACAGCGAGAACGACGCGGCGTCGACGACGCGCAGGTTGCGGCGCAGCGCGTCGGCGTAGGTCACGTGGTCCAGGCGGGTGGCCGTCGGGTCGAGCGCGGGGTCGGCGGTGTAGACGCCGTCGACGCCGTTCTTGCCGACGAGCACCTCGTCGCAGTGCGTCTCCAGGGCGCGCTGCGCGGCCACGGTGTCGGTGGAGAAGAACGGCATGCCGGCGCCGGCGCCGAAGATGACGACGCGGCCCTTCTCGAGGTGGCGCACGGCACGCAGCGGGATGTACGGCTCGGCGACCTGGCCCATGGTGATGGCGGTCTGCACGCGGGTACGCACCCCGGCCTGCTCGAGGAAGTCCTGGAGGGCGAGGGCGTTCATCACGGTGCCCAGCATGCCCATGTAGTCGGCGCGGGAGCGGTCCAGGCCACGCTTGGACAGCTCGGCGCCGCGGAAGAAGTTGCCGCCGCCGACGACGATCGCGACCTCGACGCCGGCGCGGGTGGCCTCGGCGATCTGGCGGGCCACACCGGAGACGACGTCGGCGTCCAGTCCGATGGAGCCACCACCGAAGACCTCGCCGGAGAGCTTGAGCAGCACCCGGCGGGCGCGGGGCATGTCGGACGTGACGTTCATGCAGACCTCCGAAGGGATGGTACGCGGGTGGCCCCGGCCCCGGTGGGGCCGGGGCCACCCGACGTGGTTACTCAGGCGCCGACGCGGAAGCGGGCGAAGGCGGTCACCTTGCCGCCGGAACCCTCGACGACCTTGCCGACCGTGGTCTTCGGGTCGCGGGCGAAGGCCTGGTCGAGGAGGACGGACTCCTTGAAGAAGCCGTTCATCCGGCCCTCGATGATCTTCGGCAGCGCGGCCTCCGGCTTGCCCTCGTTGCGCGAGGTCTCCTCGGCGATGCGACGCTCGCTCTCGACGACGTCGGCCGGCACGTCCTCACGGGTGAGGTACTGCGGGCTGTAGGCCGCGATGTGCATCGCGACGTCGCGCGCGACCTCGGCGCCGGCGGCGTCCGTGGCGACGAGCACGCCGACCTGCGGGGGCAGGTCCTTGGCGGTGCGGTGCAGGTAGCTCGCGACCTTCTCACCGGAGACGCGGGCGACGCGGCGCAGGACGAGCTTCTCACCCAGCGTGGCGGCGGTCTCGTCGATCAGCCCGCCGACGGTGGTGTCGTCGACCGGGGCGGCGAGGAGGGACTCGACGTCGGCGGCGCCGGAGGCGACCGCGGCGGCGAGGACCTTCTCGGACAGCGTGACGAAGACCTGGTTCTTCGCGACGAAGTCGGTCTCGGAGTTGAGCTCGACCATGACGCCGGTCTCCCCGGCGTCGTCGGAGACGACCTCGATCGCGACGAGACCGTCGGAGGCGGCGCGCCCCTCACGCTTGGCCACGCCCTTCAGGCCCTTGACCCGGATGATCTCGGTGGCCTTCTCGGCGTCGCCGTCGGCCTCGTCGAGAGCCTTCTTCACGTCCATCATGCCCGCGCCGGTCTTCTCGCGGAGGGCCTTGATGTCAGCGGCGGTGTAGTTCGCCATAAGTGTTCTCCAGTCGGGGTCGGGGCTCAGGCCTGGGAGGCCGTGGTGTCGTCGGAGGCCGGGGCGTCCGTCGCGGGGGCGTCGTCGGCCACCTGGGTGGCGTCCGCGCCCTCGGCGCTGACGGCCGGAGCGGACTCCTCGCCGGCCTCGGCGGCCGCGGCGACCTGCTCGGCGTCGTTGGTGACACCGGCGGCCTGGTTCGCGGCCTCGACGGCCGGGTCGGCCTGCTCGGCGGCGACCGGGGAGGCCTGGGCGCTCTGGTCGCCCTCGCCGGTGGCGAGGAGCTCGCGCTCCCACTCGGCCAGCGGCTCGGCCTCGGTCGGGGCGGCGCCCGAGCCCCCGCCGTGGCGGGTGACGAGGCCGGCAGCGGCGGCGTCGGCGATCACGCGGGTGAGCAGACCGACGGCGCGGATGGCGTCGTCGTTGCCCGGGATGCCGTAGTCGACCTCGTCCGGGTCGCAGTTCGTGTCGAGGATGGCGACGACGGGGATGTTGAGCTTGCGCGCCTCGGCGACGGCGAGGTGCTCCTTCTTCGTGTCGACGATCCACACGGCGGAGGGCAGCTTGGCCATGTCGCGGATGCCGCCGAGGGTGCGCTCGAGCTTCTCCTTCTCGCGGCGCATCATGAGCAGCTCCTTCTTGGTGAAGGCCGAGCCCGCGACGTCGTCGAAGTCGATCTGCTCGAGCTCCTTCATGCGCTGGAGCCGCTTGTGCACGGTGGTGAAGTTCGTGAGCATGCCGCCGAGCCAACGCTGGTTGACGTAGGGCATGCCGACGCGCGCAGCCTGCTCGGCCACGGCCTCCTGGGCCTGCTTCTTGGTGCCGACGAAGAGGATCGACCCACCGTGCGCGACCGTCTCCTTGACGAACTCGTACGCCCGGTCGATGTCGGTCAGCGACTGCTGCAGGTCGATGATGTAGATGCCGTTGCGCTCGGTGAAGATGAAGCGCTTCATCTTCGGGTTCCAGCGGCGGGTCTGGTGCCCGAAGTGCACGCCGCTCTCGAGGAGCTGGCGCATGGTGACGACGGCCATGGCTCGTCCTTTCCGGTGCGGGAGCTCCCGCACGTTCGGCGGCCAGGGCGCGGGTGTGCCGCTGCTCTGACCGCGGTTCGGGTTGTCTGCGGTCGACCGGGTGGTCGCCGCTCCTGGTGCTCACGGCTGCCGGCACCCGCTGGGCGGGACCGCGCCGACCGCCTCGCGTCGCTGGGTCGGGGTGAGCCGACTGCGAGCGCGACATGTGGGCACGCGATGTCAACCAGATCGCTCCGGCTGCGCCGCCAACTCTACCGCACCCCTCCCCCGTCCCACGCCGCCCGCCCTGTCACCCCCAGCACACCCCGCGAGCGCCGACTTGCGCGCGAGAGCCGACTTCCGCACGACAGCCGACTTGCGCGCGAGAGCCGACTTCCGCACGACAGCCGACTTTCGCACGACAGCCGACTTCCGCACGACAGCCGACTTCCGCACGACCGCAGTCCTCTGGCGCACGCACCGTCCCGCTCCACAACGCGGGGACAGCGACCACCTGAGCACAGGCGAAGCTTGCCCCAGCCCGTCCGGCGGCACGGTCGCGTCATCCTCACGACATGGGGCTGGCAGGAAACGTGGCGGGTGCAGCGGCGGTGCTCGGCGTCGTCGGCGGGCTGGTGCTGCTCAGCGGCCCGACGGTCGAGCAACCCCAACCGTCCGTGTTCACGGGAACGGACTCTGCCCAGGTGGAGTACGGGTGGCCGACCGGCTCCCCGGCGACGGTCGTTCGCCCGTTCGAGCCGCCGCCCGAGCGGTGGGCTGCCGGACACCGCGGCGCGGACCTGGCCCTGGGCGACGGCGCGCCCGTGCTCGCGGCGGCCGACGGCGTGGTCGTCTTCGCGGGGTCGGTCGCCGGGCGTGGCGTCGTCTCGATCGACCACGCCGACGGCATCCGCACGACGTACGAGCCGGTCTCCGCCGTCGTGCGACGCGGCGCCGGTGTGACGCGCGGTGAGCCGATCGGGACGCTGGCCGGGCTCGGGCACTGCGCACCGGAGCACTGTCTCCACTGGGGCGCACGCCGAGGTCGCGACGACTACCTCGACCCGCTCAGCCTCGTGACGGCGGAGGTCGTCATCCGGCTGCTCCCCCTTCATGGGGGCGGGTGACCTCACGCGGGTCGTGCTGCGGGGAGCCGAAGGGATGGTCGTGGAGGTCGCCTCTCACGCAGAAGTCGGCTCTCGCGCGGAACTCGGCTCTCGCGCGGAAGTCGGCTGTCGCGCGGAAGTCCGCTCTCGCGCGGAAGTCCGCTCTCGCGCACAAGTCGGCTGTCGCGCGGAAGTCCGCTCTCGCGCACAACTCGGCTCTCGCGCGGAAGTCGGCTCTCGCGCGGAACTCGGCTCTCGCGCGGAACTCGGCTCTCGCGCGGAAGTCGGCTGTCGCGCGGAAGTCGGCTCTCGCGCGGAACTCGGCTCTCGCGGGGTTGGGGGCGGGGGTCAGGCGCGGGGGTGGGCCTGGGTGTAGGCGGCGCGGAGGCGTTCGGGGGTGACGTGGGTGTAGCGCTGGGTCGTGGCGAGGGAGGCGTGGCCGAGGACCTCCTGCACCGTGCGCAGGTCGGACCCTCCGGCCAGCAGGTGGGTGGCGGCACTGTGCCGCAGGCCGTGCGGGGCGAGGTCGCGCACACCCGCGAGCGCCGTGAGCTTGTGGACGCGCTCGCGCACGGCACGTACCCCGAGCCGGCCGCCGCGGGCACCGAGGAACACCGCGGGCGGAGACGCCGGGGTCACCAGCTGCGGCCGGCCGCGCTCCAGCCACTCCCCCAGCGCACGGTCGGCGGGCACGCCGAAGGGCACGACCCGCTCGGTGCCGCCCTTGCCGAGCACCCGCACGGTGCGCTCGCGCCGGTCGAGCGCGTCGAGGTCGAGGCCGACGAGCTCGGCGACCCGTACTCCGGTGGCGTACAGCAGCTCGAGGACGGCCCAGTCGCGCAGGTGGGCCGGGTCGCCGTCGTCGGCGGCCTGCTCGGCGAGGTCGAGCAGGTGGGCCGCCTCGTCGACGGCGAGGATCTGGGGCACGCGCTTGTCCGGGCGCGGGCTCTGCAGCCGCCGCCCGACGTCGGCGGTGAGGTGGCCCTGACGGTGCGCCCACGTGCAGAACGTCCGGGCGGCCGCGGACCGACGCGCCACCGTCGCCCGCGAGCGCCCCTCACGGGCCTGCCCGGCGAGCCAGGCGCGCAGCGTCGTGAGGTCGAGGTCCGCGAGGTCGACGGCGGCGGAGTCCTCACCGTCCGCACCCGCCGGCGCGAGGGAGGCGAGGAGGGAGCGCACGTCCGAGACGTACCCGCGCACCGTGTGCTCCGACAGCCCGCGCTGGAGCTCGAGGTGCCGCGCGAAGGCGGCGAGGAGGGCGTCGGTGTCGTGCACGCGCTCACCGTCGCGCGTCGCCGTGGCGAGGGCAACCAGCCGCGCCGGGGCATCGCCCGCCGGGCCCCCCGGCCGACCGACGAGGCGGCGGACGGGGAGGAGCCCGGCGAGGCAGACGGTCAGCCCAGCGAGCCGTGCGCGTCGATGACGTACTTGCGCGCCGCCCCCTTGTCGAACTCGGCGTAGCCGCGCGGGGCGTCGTCGAGGCTGATGACCTCGGCGTTGACCGCCTTCGCGATGTGCAGCCGGTCGCGCAGGATCGCCTTCATGAGGTCGCGGTGGTACTTCATCACCGGGGTCTGGCCGGTGACGAAGGACAGCGCCTTGGCCCAGCCGGTGCCGAAGTCGAGCGAGAGCGCACCGCGCTTGGCGGACTCGTCGACGCCGCCCGGGTCACCGGTGACGTACAGCCCGGGGATGCCGACGGCGGCCCCGGCGTCGGCCACCATCATCACGCTGTTGAGGACGGTCGCCGGGGCCTCCTTGCCCTCGTGGCCCTTCGCCTCGAAGCCGACCGCGTCGACGGCGGCGTCGACGAACGGGTCGCCGATGACCTGCTCCATCTGCTCGTGCGGCTGCCCCTTGGCGAGGTCGATCGTCTCGCAGCCGAAGCTGCGGGCCTGGGCGAGGCGCTCGGCGTTGAAGTCACCGACGACGACCACCGACGCCCCGAGCAGCTGTGCCGAGGCCGCTGCCGCGAGCCCGACGGGGCCTGCTCCCGCGACGTACACCGTCGACCCGGTGGTCACCCCGGCGCTGTAGGCGCCGTGGTAACCGGTGGGCAGGATGTCCGACAGCATCGCGAGGTCGAGGATCTTCTCCATCGCCTGGTCCCGGTCGGGGAAGACGAGGCAGTTCCAGTCCGCGTAGGGGACCAGGACGTACTCCGCCTGCCCGCCGACCCATCCCCCCATGTCGACGTAGCCGTAGGCACTGCCCGGCCGGTCGGGGTTGACGTTGAGGCAGATCTCGGTGCGCCGGGCCTTGCAGTTGCGACAGCGCCCGCAGGAGATGTTGAACGGCACCGAGACGAGGTCGCCCTTCCTGACGAACTCGACGTCGGGGCCGGTCTCGACGACCTCGCCGGTGATCTCGTGGCCCAGGACGAGGTCGGGCGGGGCGGTGGTGCGCCCGCGGACCATGTGCTGGTCCGAGCCGCAGATGTTCGTGGCGACCGTCTTGAGGATGACGCCGTGGGGGACCTTGCGCCCGACGTTCGCGGGATTGACCCCCGGCCCGTCCTTGAGCTCGAACGTCGGGTAGTCGATCTCGATGACCTCGACGGTGCCGGGGCCCTTGTACGCAACCGCTCTGTTGCCAGCCATGTCTGTTCCCTCCCGTGTCCGCCCGAGGGCAGCGCGAGTGCAGGGGTGCGAGACGTGTGCGGCTCGGGCACGTCCCGCCACGCTAACGGATGTGACGTGCGTCACGCACCCCCGCGGGGGTCACGCGCCCGCCGCCACCCGGCCCCGGAGCGCTCGGCCCGCCCGGCCAGCTCGAGGCGCCCGACGCCGGAGCGCACCTCCTGCTCGCTGAGCCCTGCCGCACGGGCCAGGTTGCTCACCGTGGCCCCAGTCCGCAGCGGCAGGGCGTCGAGCACGCGGGCGCCGAGCGGGTCGAGCCCGTCGAGCAGCGCCCGCTCGACGGGCGGCTCCTCGCCGAGGTCCTGACCGCTCGGGGACAGCAGCTCCAGCACGTCGGCGGCCCCGGTGACGCAGACGGCGTCGGTGTCGCGCAGGAGGCGGTGGCAGCCCACGGAGGCCATGGACGTCACCGGCCCGGGCACCGCGCCGACCGGCCGCAGGAGCTGCTCGGCGTGCCGGGCCGTGTTGAGGGCGCCGGAGCGCCACGCCGCCTCGACGACGACGCACACCTGCCCGAGCGCCGCGATGAGGCGGTTGCGCAGGAGGAAGCGGTGCCGGCCGGGCACCGACCCGGGCGCCGGCTCGGCGAGAACGACGCCCTCGGCCATGACCGCCTCGAGCAGCGCGGTGTTGCCCGCCGGGTAGAGCCGGTCCACCCCGCCGGCGAGGACCGCGCACGTGGGACCGCCGACGCTCAGCGCCCCTCGGTGCGCGGCCGCGTCGATGCCGTAGGCACCGCCGGACACGACGACGACGCCCCGCTCGGCGAGGTCGATCGCCAGCTGGGCGGCCACGTGGTCGCCGTAGCCCGTGCTCGCCCGCATGCCGACGACGGCGGCGCTGCGCCCGAGCCGGTCGAGGCGCCCTGCGCCGCGTACCCACAGCGCCGCGGGTGCACGCTCGGCGAGGTCGTCGAGGGCGGTGGGCCACTCGTCGTCGCCGGGGACGACGAGGCGTCCGCCGAGGGAGTGGAGCACGGCGAGCTCGCGGCGGATGTCGAGGTTCTCCAGCCGCGGGAGCCAGCGGGCCACCGCCTCCTCCCACGGGGGCGACACGCCGGCGTCCACCGACCCGGCGGGCAACGCGCGGCCGGACCAGCCGCGGGAGTCCACGTGGCAGAGCCAGTCGAGCGCGCCGGCGGCGCCGAGGTGGGCGCGCAGGGTGCCCGCGGCCGCGTCGCCGGGCTCGGCGAGGCGGGTCCAGGCGGCGGCCGCGAGCCGCGGGTCGGTGACGTCGAAGGGCAGGTCAGCCACGGGGTCCTCCCCTGATCCGCAGGCTCATGGCGGCCCCGACCTCGTCGAGGCCGGGGTGGGGACGCCCGGAGAGGTCGGCGAGCGTCCACGCGGTGCGCAGCACGCGGTCCATGCCGCGCAGGCTGAGCGTGCCGGTGTCCAGCGCCCGTTCGAGGACGGCCCGGGCCGCCGGGCCGAGCCCGTGCTCGGCGGCGCGCAGCCAGGCGCCGGGCACCTCGGAGTTCGTCTGCCAGGGGGTGTGGGCGAGCCGCTCGCGCTGCGCGGCGCGCGCGCGTGCCACCCGCGCGGCGACGACGGCGCTCGACTCCCCCCGGCCGCCGAGCGCGGCGGCGGCGCGGGTCACGGAGGGGACGTCGATCTGGAGGTCGACGCGGTCCAGGAGCGGGCCGGACAGCCGGGCGAGGTAGCGGCGCCGCTCGAGCGGGGTGCACGTGCAGGTGAGGCCGGTGCCCGAGGCCTTTCCGCACGGGCACGGGTTGGCGGCGAGGACGAGCTGGAAGCGTGCGGGGTAGCGGGCGGCGCCGCGGGCCCGGTGGACGACGAGCTCGCCGCGCTCGAGCGGCTGGCGCAGGGTGTCGAGCACCCGGCGGGGGAACTCCGGCGCCTCGTCGAGGAGGAGGACGCCGCGGTGCGCGCGGGAGGCGGCGCCGGGCCGTGGCACGCCGGACCCTCCGCCGACGATCGCCTGGGCGGTCGCGGTGTGGTGCGGCTCCTCGAACGGCGGGCGGCGCACGAGCCCGCCGTCGAAGGTGCCGGCGACGGAGTGGATGGCGGTGACCTCGAGCGCGTCGGCGTCCTCGAGGTCGGGCAGCAGGCCGGGCAGCCGGGCCGCGAGCATCGACTTGCCCGCCCCGGGCGGGCCGACCATGAACAGGTGGTGTCCTCCGGCGGCGGCGACCTCGAGCGCGAAGCGCGCGTCGTCCTGCCCGACGACGTCGGCGAGGTCGCGTTCCTCCCGGGCCCGCCCGGCGGGAATCGGCGGGCCCGGGAGCTCCTCGGCGGGCGGGGGCGTGACGTCCGCGCCGTACTCCCTGGCGAGCTCGGCGAGGTGGTGCACACCGCGCACCTGCGCCCCGGGCACGAGCCGCGCCTCCGCGAGGTTCGCGGCGGGCACGACGACGTGAGGGCGTCCGGCGGCGACGGCGGCGGCGACGGCGGGCAGCACCCCGCGGACCGGGTGGACACGGCCGTCGAGGCCGAGCTCGCCGAGGTGGACCACTCCCCCGGCCCGCTCGGCGCCGGGAAGCCCCTCGGCCCCGAGGCACGCGACGGCGATGGCGAGGTCGAACGCCGATCCTGCCTTGGGCAGGGAGGCGGGTGAGAGGTTGACGGTGCGGCGGCGCGCGTCCCACGGCAGCGAGCTGGAGGTGACCGCCGCCCGGACGCGCTCCTTGGCCTCCGACAGGGAGGCGTCGGGCAGGCCGACGAGGGTGAGCGCGGGCAGCCCGCTCGCCGCGTGCGCCTCGACCTGGACGAGATGGCCCTCGACGCCGACGAGCGCGACCGACCACGTGCGCGCCAGGCCCACCTCAGCCCACCGCCTTGAGGTGCTGGACGAGCGCAGGACCGGTGCGTGGGCGCAGCACGGCGACGACGTCGACCCGCACCTCCTCGGCGTGCTCGGCGTGCTCGCGCAGCCAGCGGGCGGCCAGCCGGCGCAGCCGCTCGAGCTTGGCCGGGTGCACCGCCTCGGCGGGGTGCCCGAACCGGGTCCCGCTGCGGGTCTTGACCTCGACGAAGGCGATCGTGGCACCGTCGCGGGCGACGATGTCGATCTCGCCCTCGCGGCAGCGCCAGTTGCGGTCGAGGATCCGCCAGCCGTCCTCCTCGAGCATCGCGACGGCGATCCGCTCGCCGAGCGCGCCGAGCTCGTCCTTCGCAGCCACCGGGCACCACCTCCGCGAGCAGCCTCGCAGCGGCCGCCCACGCCCCGGCGGCCGCGCCACCCGCCCGGGGGACGGGCAGCTCGCGGGCGCGCGCTGTGGAGCAGGCTCGGGAGAGCAGCCGGCTCAGGAGGGGAGGTTGAGCTCCGCCTTGGGCAGCTCCTCGACGTTGACGTCCTTGAACGTCACGACCCGCACCGAGCGCACGAAGCGGGCGGAGCGGTACACGTCCCACACCCACGCGTCCCCGAGGGTCAGCTCGAAGAACACCTCTCCCCCGGCGCTGCGTACCTGCAGGTCGACCTCGTTGGCGAGGTAGAACCGTCGCTCGGTCTCCACCACGTAGGAGAAGAGCCCGACGACGTCGCGGTACTCGCGGTACAGCTCGAGCTCGAGATCGGCCTCGTAGTTCTCCAGGTCCTCTGCGCTCACGAGCCCATCATGCCCCGGGTGCGGCCACGAGTGCGTCACGAGACGCCTCGGCGCGGCCGGGCTGCCCCGCGGCGGAGGCCTCCGCCGCGTCGGCGACGGCGTCCTCGACCGCCTCCTCGACCGCCTGCGCGACGGCCTCGGCGACGGCGGCGTCGTCGCCCGGCAGCGCGGTGGGCAGCCGCCACGAGCGGCGGTGCAGCTCGCACGGGCCGAGCTCGCGCAGCGCGGCGACGTGCTCGGGCGCGGAGTAGCCCTTGTTGCCCTCCCACCCGTAGGCGGGGTGGTGGGCGGCGAGGTCGACCATGATCGCGTCGCGCTCGCACTTGGCCAGGACGCTGGCCCCGGCGACGACGGCGCAGCGCAGGTCCGCCTTGACCTGGGTGCGCACGGGCGGGGTGGGGGCCGCAGCAGGGTCGGCGAGCTCGGCGAAGAGGTCCTGGGGCGGGGTGAGCCAGTCGTGGATGCCGTCGAGCACGACGATGTCGGGGTGGATTCCGTCGGCGGCGAGGGTGGCGAGGGCGCGCGTACCGGCGAGGCGCAGCGCGGCGATGATGCCGAGCGCGTCGATCTCCTCGGGCGAGGCGTGCCCGACGGCGCTGCCCACGGCCCACCGGCGCACCGGCTCACACAGCGCCTCGCGCGCGGCGGGGGCGAGGAGCTTGGAGTCCCGCAGGCCGCGCGGCAGCTGCCCGGTGTGCTCGTCGACGACGCACACCCCGACGCTCACCGGGCCGGCGAGGGCCCCGCGGCCCACCTCGTCCATCCCGGCGACGAGCCGGTGGCCGGAGGCGAGCAGCTCGCGCTCGAGCTGGCGGGAGGGGGCGCGACGGGGAGGCACGTCCCCATGGTAAGCATGCACCCGCCAGGCCCGGCGGGCCCGCCGGTCAGGGCTCGGGGACCTCGGCGAAGGTGTCGCCGGGGTTGCGGAACAGCGACCAGTGGTCGAAGGGCCACAGGATGAGCGCCGCGGTGCCGACGACGTTCTCCATCGGGACGGCGCCCCCACCCGGGTCGCCCAGGTGGGAGCGGGAGTCCTGGGAGTTGGAGCGGTTGTCGCCCATGAGCCACAGGTGCCCCTCGGGCACGGTGACGGAGAACTCGGTCTCGCTGGGGCTGACCCCGGGCTTGAGGTAGGGCTCGTCGATGCTCACGCCGTTGACCATGAGGCGGCCGTCGGCGTCGCAGCACTCGACGGTGTCCCCACCGACGCCGATGACGCGCTTGATGAGGTGCTCCCCGGCGTTCTGCGGCAGGAGCCCGACGAACGTCAGCGCCTCCTCCAGGCCCCGCTGGACGGCGTTGCGGGTGTCGGGCTTCTGCTCGAGCCAGCCGCCCGGGTCGACGAAGACGACGACGTCGCCGCGGTGGACGTCCAGCGGGCCGGGGGCGAGCTTGCTCACCAGCACGCGGTCACCGACCGCGAGGGTGTCCTCCATCGAGCCGGAGGGGATGAAGAACGCCTGGACGAGGAACGTCTTGATGATGACCGACAGGACGAGCGCGCTGACGACGACGATGGCGGTCTCGCGCAGCCAGCCGCGCTTGCGTGGCTGTGCGCCGGCCCGGTCGCCCCGCCCGCGGGCCCGGTCGCGGCGCCGTCCGTCGGCCGGCGCGGTCTCGTCGTCGTTGGTCACGGCCAGCGTTCGCTCCTGTCGGGAAATGCTTCTGCCCGGCTGCGTGAGCCGGGCAGAAGCGATGGGTTTCGCGTGCGCGGTCAGCGCTTCTCGCGGATGCGAGCCTTCTTCCCCTGCAGGCCGCGCATGTAGTACAGCTTGGCGCGACGGACGTCACCGCGGGTGACGACCTCGATCTTGTCGATCGACGGGGAGTGCACCGGGAAGGTGCGCTCGACGCCGACGCCGAAGCTCACCTTGCGGATGATGAAGGTCTCGCGCACACCGGCGCCGGAGCGGCCGACGACGTAGCCCTGGAAGACCTGGATACGCGAGCGGTTGCCCTCGACGACCTTGACGTGCACCTTGAGGGTGTCACCGGCGCGGAAGTCGGGGATGTCGTCGCGCAGCGAGGCGGAGTCGACGTGGTCCAGGGTCTGCATGTTGGTGCCTTCCCGCTGGTGCCACAGGTCACCGGCGCTGTTCGTGGCAGCGGTCGCTGCCGACTCGACGTGAGTGGTCCGCGTCCCTGGAGCACCGGTCCCCTGTGGCAGACCGCGCGCGGTACGGGCGCATGACCGGACCATCTTGCCACACGGCGTCAGCCGACGGTAATCGGTGTGCTCAGCACCACGTCGTCGTTGGGCACCCCGCCGACGTCGAAGGTCCGCCGCCCGACGACGGTGAAGCCGGAGCGCTCGTAGAAGCGGCGCGCGCGGCGGTTGGCGACGTTCGTGCCCAGCCATATCGTCTCCGCGCCCCGCGCGCCCGCCGCGGCGGTGCACGCGGCGAGGAGCCGGCGGGCGAGGCCGCTGCCGTGGACGTCGGGCCGGACGTAGCACTTGCTCAGCTCGGCGCTGCCGGCGCCCTCCTCCAGCCCCGGGCGCGGGGAGTCGAGGACGACCATCGTGTAGCCGAGCAGCGCGCCGGTCACCTCGTCGGCGGCGACGTGGAGGAGCCGCTGCGGGTCGGTGAGGTAGCGCGCGAAGCTCGCCTCGTCGAGGTGGGTCGCGACGAACGCCGCGACGGCGTCGGCGCCGAGGGAGGGCGGGCAGGCGAGCGGGAAGGTCGCGGCGGCGAGCGCGGCGAGGGCCGCGGTGTCGGCCGGCTCGGCGGGCCGCACGACGGCGCGCCGCGGTCCCTCGGGCGCGACGTACCACCCCAGGTCGGCGAGGACGCGCCGGTCGGCGGGGTCCAGGGCGTCGGGTGCGAGCCGGGCGAGCAGGTCGGGGCGGCGGGCGGCGGTGCGCTCCAGCGCCCGGTCGCGGCGCCAGCGGGCGACCTTGCCGTGGTGGCCGGAGGTGAGGACCTCGGGCACGGCGTGCCCGCGCCACTCCGGCGGCTTGGTGTAGACGGGGTACTCCAGGAGGCCGGCGGCGCCGTGGGACTCCTCGACGAGCGACTCGGGGTTGCCGACGACGCCGGGCAGGAGGCGGGCGACGGCCTCGATGACGACGAGCGCGGCGACCTCCCCGCCGTTGAGCACGTAGTCCCCGATGGAGATCTCGCGGACCTCGACGCCGGGACGGGTGGCGTAGTGCTCCGCGACGCGGGCGTCGATGCCCTCGTAGCGGCCGCACGCGATGACGAGGCGCCGCGCCCCGGCGAGCTCCTCGGCGGTGCGCTGGGTGAGCACCTCTCCCCCGGGTCCGGGGACGAGGAGGACGGCGGGCTGCCCGGCGTCGTCGTCGGCGAGGACGGCGTCCAGGGCCTCGCCCCACACGTCGGGGCGCATGACCATGCCGGCGCCGCCGCCGAAGGGCGTGTCGTCGACCGTGCGGTGGCGGTCGGCGGTCCAGTCGCGCAGGTCGTGGACGGCGAGGTCGAGCAGACCGGAGCGGCGCGCCTTGCCGACGAGGGAGAGGTCGAGCGGGGCGAGGTAGTCCGGGAAGATCGTGAGGACGTCGATGCGCACGTCAGGCCTCGTCGGCGGCGAGCAGGCCGTGGGGCGGGTCGATGACGACCCGGCGCCCGGGCACGTCGACGAGCGGGACGATCTCGGCGACGAACGGCACGAGGGTGCGCGCGCCGTTCTCCTCGGTGAGGACGAGGACGTCCTGGGCGGGCAGGTGCTCGATGCCCGCGACGGTCCCGACGTGGCGGCCGGTCGTGTCCTCGACGGGCAGCCCGACGAGCTCGTGGGGGTACCAGGCGTCCTCCTCCACCTCGTCCTCGACGGTGACGAGCAGGAGCGTGCCGCGCAGCGCCTCGGCGGCGGTGCGGTCGGGGACCTCGGCGAACCGGGCGTACCACGAGCCGCTGCGCTCGGTGCTCTGGACGACGGTGAGCGGGCCGCGGTCGGCGGGATCGGTCGGCAGGACGGCGCCGGGGGCGAAGCGCCCGGCGGGGTCGTCGGTACGGACCTCGAGGCGGACCATGCCCTGCAGGCCGTGGGCGGCGCCCACACGGGCGACGACGAGCTCCATCTCGGACTCCTCGGTGGTAGAACGGCGCGAGCCCTGGCTCACCGGGGTGAACCAGGGCTCGCGGCTGACGATCAGCGCAGGTCGGTGTCGACGACGTCGACGCGGACCGGGCCGCGCGTGGACAGCGCGGAGACGACGGTGCGCAGCGCGCGAGCGGTGCGCCCCTGCCGGCCGATGACGCGGCCGAGGTCGTCGGGGTTGACGCGCACCTCGAGCAGCTCGCCGCGGCGCAGCGAGCGGGAGGTGACGGTGACGTCGTCGGGGTTGTCGACGACGCCACGCACCAGGTGCTCGAGAGCGTCAGCCAGCATTGGTCTCGTCGGTGGTCTCCTCGGCGGAGGTGTCCTCCGCGGGAGCCGCGGCCTCGGCGGCCTTCGCCTCGGAGGCCTTGGCCTTGCGCTTCTCGGCCTCGTCCTCGGCGGCCTTGATCGCCGCGGCCTTGGCCTCGGCGGCGCGCTCGGCGGAGCCGTCCTTGGACCGCAGGGTGCCCTCGGCGCCCGGGAGGCCCTTGAACTTCTGCCAGTCGCCGGTGATCTTGAGGAGCGCGGCCACCTGCTCGGTGGGCTGCGCACCGACGGAGAGCCAGTACTGGGCCCGGTCGGAGTCGATCTCGATGAACGAGGGCTCCTCGGTCGGGTGGTACTTGCCGATCTCCTCGATCGCACGACCGTCGCGCTTCGTGCGGCTGTCCATGACGACGACGCGGTAGTACGGGGCGCGCATCTTGCCCATGCGCTTGAGACGGATCTTGACTGCCACTGTGGTGGTCACTCCTGGTTCATGTGAGGTGGTCCGCGCTCGGTCCCGGTGGGTCACGGGCACGAGGTTGGCCCTGGACACGGTTCCGCCGGGTGAGAGGGGCCCTGCGGTCCGAGTACAGCGCAACATTCTGCCAGACCCTGGGCCCCGCGCCCAACCATCGGGGACGGACTGCCGGATGGGGCGTTGGTCACGCCGGGGCGCGGGGTGCCGAGGGCGCCCCTCCGCCCTCCACGGAGGGGCGCCCTCGGCACCCCGCGCCGCCGCTCAGGACCAGCGGAACAGCTTGGCCGCCAGCGGGTAGCAGACGAGGACGTAGCCGGCCATGACGAGCAGCTGCTGGGCCGGGAAGCCGCCCTCGAACCACGCGGTCATGAGCGCCTGGCTCGCCGCGCCGAGCGGCGTCCAGGTGGCGATGGTGGCCAGCGACTCCGGCATCATCGGGCCGGGCGTCCACATGCCGGCGAAGAGCAGCATCGGGAAGTAGATGATCATCCCGAGGCCGGAGGCGGCGCTGCCCTTGGGGGAACGGGCCGCGATGAGCAGCCCGATCCCGAACATCGCCGCCGTCCCGAGGACGAAGGCGCCGAGCGCGAGCAGCGGCTGGTCCGGTGCCGGGGTGCCGAAGGCGAGCGACGCGGCGAGCAGGGCGAGCAGCGAGGCCGCGACGACGGCGACGACGTTGATGAGGACGTGGGCGACGAGCACGCCCTGCGGGCGCATCGGCGTCGTGGACAGGCGACGCAGGACGCCGTTGTGCCGGTAGTCGGCGAGGTAGACCGGCAGCGTGATGAGGGCGACGCTCGCCATGGCCGTGGCGAGCGCGATCGGCGCCATGAGGTCGACCGGCCGCAGGCCGAGCCACGGCTCGGGCAGCTCCACGATCGTGTCGCGCATCCCGGGGATGATGAAGCCGATCCCCAGGACGAGCACCGTCGGGAAGAGCAGCGCGAAGAACAGGCTGCTGAAGTCCCGCGTGAACAGCCGGGCCTCGGCGAGGGTGAGAGTGGCCATCCCTCTCGTCCGGGAGCGTGCGGTGAGCGTGGTCATGAGGAGACCTCCTCGTGGGTCGGGGTCCCGGTCACGCGGACGAAGACGTCCTCGAGCGTGCGGGACAGGGTGCGGATCTCCTCGGGGACGACGTCGCGCTCCGCGAGGGCCAGGACGGCGGCGGGCAGGACCCGGTGGCCGCCCCTCACCACGTACTCCCCGTCGTCGGGCGTGACGGAGGTGACGTCCGGCAGCGCCGCGAGGACGGCGGGGATCGAGTCGGGCGACCCGTCGGGCAGGCGAAGGCGGAAGGCTCGCTCGTCCTCCTGTGCCCGGATGAGCTCCGCCGGGCTGCCCTCGGCGACGACGCGGCCGTCGTCGATGATGACGAGCCTGTCGCACAGCCGCTCGGCCTCGTCCATGAAGTGGGTGACGAGCACGATCGTCACGCCCGTGTCGCGCACCCGCTCGATGAGCGCCCACGTGTCGCGGCGGGCCTGCGGGTCCAGGCCCGTGGTGAGCTCGTCGAGGATCGCGACCTCGGGGTTCCCCACGAGCGCGAGCGCGATGGACAGCCGCTGCTGCTGACCGCCGGAGAGGTCGGCGAAGGCGGTATCCCGTCTGTCCTGCAGGCCGAGCAGCTCGAGGAGCTCCTCCGGGTCGGCGGGGTCGGCGTAGAAGGAGGCGTACAGCCGCAGTGCCTCCAGGACCCGGAGCTTGGGCGGCAGCCTGGACTCCTGGAGCTGGATGCCCAGGCGCTCCCGGACCGCGGACGGGTCGCGCTGCGGGTCGGCCCCGAGGAGGCGGACGGTGCCACCGTCGGCCTGGCGCAGGCCGGCGAGGCACTCCACCGTCGTCGTCTTCCCGGCACCGTTGGGGCCGAGGATCCCGAAGATCTCCCCCCGCCCGATGGTGAGGCTGAGGTCGGCGACGGCGACCTTGGCGCCGTAGGTCTTGCGCAGGTTGCGGATCTCGATGACGGGTTCCATGTCAGGACTCCGATCGCTTGACGGGGACGGTCCGGGCGAGCAGGGCGAACGCGATGGCCGCGGCCACCAGGAGCACGCCGCCGGCGAGGACCGCGGCCACGGGCGGCACGTCCCAGGGGACGAAGGGAGCCTCGCTCCAGCTGGTGGCGAACATCGTGTAGAGCACCGGCAGCACGGTGAGCGGGAGGGCGAAGGTGCCCCACCAGCCGCCGAGCCGGTAGTAGGTGATGCCGATGAGCAGGCCGCCGATCGTGCCGGCCGCCGCGGCGAGCGAGTAGTCCAGGAGGAGCGGGCCGAGCCCGGTCTGCCAGACCCCCTCGGTGTACTCGACTCCCGGCGTCGCGTCGTGGTCCCAGCCCATCCGGGCGTAGAGGACGCCCTCGAGGAGCGTGAGGACGGTCCCCGTGACCGCGTGGAGCAGGGCGGCCAGGACGCCGGCCACCAGGGACCCGCCGACGAACGAGCGACGGGTCATCCCGTTGGCGACGTGCGGGCCCAGGTAGACGGTGGCCACGAGGATGGCGATGGACATGAGGAACCAGACGAGCGGTCCCTGCCGGACGAACTGGACGACGGAGAAGTCGACGGTGCCGCTCACCCCCAGGACGACGAGGGTGGTGACGACGATCCCGGCGACGCAGATCCCCCAGAACCACGCCCACATGAACCCGTAGATCCTCAGGTGACGGTCCGCCGCGCGGACCCACTGCGGGCGGCGGGCACGGGCCCGGCTCGGCGGCGCTACGGTGCGACTCATCGGCGCACCTCCTTGTCGGTGAGGGCGATGAACAGGTCCTGGAGAGGCACGGCCCCGACCTCCAGGCCGTCGGCGTGCAGCCGCTCGCGCGTCTCCTGGTCGAGGCGCCCGAGCACGGTCACCTGCTTCGTGGGGCCGAGCACGGTCTCCCCGAGCACGCGCAGCCCGGCGGTCGCGGCGTCCACCCGGTCGGCGGCGCCGGTGACGGTGGCGCCCTGCTCGCGCAGCGTCTCGGCCTCCTCGGCGACGAGCACCGCGCCGCGGTCGAGCACGACGACGTTCTCGAAGAGCTGCTCGACCTCGCTGATGAGGTGGCTGGAGACGACGACGGTGCGCGGGTGCTCGACGTAGTCGGCGATGAGCAGCTCGTAGAAGCGGCGGCGGGAAGGTGCGTCCATGCCGAGGTAGACCTCGTCGAACATCGTCACCGGGGCGCGCGAGGCCAGGCCGATGACGGCACCGAGCGCGGAGCGCTTGCCGCGGGAGAGCTTGGCCGGCTTCTTGCCGGGGTCGAGCTCGAAGGTCTCGAGGAGCTCCTCGGCGTAGGCCTGGTCCCACCGCGGGCGGGCCGAGGCGACGAAGTCGAGGGTGACCCGGATCTTCTCGTCCGGCAGGACGTCGCCGCCCTCCCTGATGAGGCACACCTGCTCCATGAGGGCCTCGTCCTCGTACGGGTCGCGCCCGTCGACGAGCACCTGCCCGCTGGTGGGGCGCAGGAGCGAGGCGACGGCGGAGAGCATCGTCGTCTTGCCCGAGCCGTTGCGGCCGAGCAGCCCGGTGATGGTGTTGGCCGGGAGTCGGACGGTGGCGGAGTCGACCGCCCGGGTGTCCTTGAAGTCGACGGTGAGGTCGCGCAGCTCGACGTCGAGACCGCTCATGCCCGCTCCCCCCTCTGCTCGATGTAGCGCACGACCTCGCCCGGCGTGATGCCGAGCATGCGGGCCTCGTCGAGGACCGCGTCGAGGTGGTCGGTGAAGAAGGCGCCCCGGCGACGCTCGCGCAGCCGCTCCCGGGCACCGTCGGCGACGAACATGCCCACTCCTCGCTGTTTGTAGATGACGCCCTCGTCCACGAGCTGCGCGAAGGCCTTGGCAGCGGTGGCGGGGTTGATCCGGTAGGTGGTCGCGTACTGGGTGGTGCTCATGACCTGGTCACCCTCGGCCAGCGTCCCGTCGAGGACCTGGCGACGCAGGTGCTCGGCGATCTGCACGTAGATCGGCTCGGGTCCGTCGAACATCGGAGCACCTCCCTCACTGGTTCATTACATGAGTAATGAACCATAGAACCGGTCGGGCGGTCAAGCCCTTCCGCCCCGCGCCGCGGGTCGCACGAGCCGACGCGCGCTCAGGGCACGACAAAGGGGTCCCCCGTCGCCGCAGCAGGCGCGAGAGACCCCTTCGTCGGACCGTCAGCCGCAGGCCGCTGCCAGGTACGTCCCGTCGGCCCGGCTGGTCACCGGGCTGCCGTCGACCAGGCCGGTCGCGACCACCGAGGCGGTTCCCGCGGCGATCTCGGTCTGGCGCGAGGCGAACGCAACACTCACGGCTCGCCCAGCGTCCAGCCCGGCGACGGACCTGGTGCCGAACGGCGTGCCGATCTCCACCGCCACCGGGACCGCGCTCTCGTTCGTCACGCGGACGACCACGTGGGCCCGTCCGGCCACGCACCGGACCGTAGCCGCGGAGTCGATGGCCAGCTCCCCGCCGGCCGTGTTCGTGACGCCGAGAGTGAGCGGCGACAGCTGGATCCAGTCGATGTTCGGAGCGTTTCCGGTGGCGTTGCCGAGCCGCAGGTCTCCCTCGTCGGTCGTGAGGTCCACCGGCACCGTGTGGGTCCAGAACCCCTGCCACGAGTAGTTGTGCCGGAAACCGCCGCGGGTGGTCTCACCACCCTCCTCACCGATGTCGAGGAACCGGGTGATGACGTCGGTGTTGTAGTCGTGCCCGGTGTTCCGCTCCGCGTTCGCGTAGCGCACCGACAGGTTGTACTGCCCGGCGCCGAGCTGCTCCGGCCGGGCGACAACGGCGTAGTTGCCCTCACCCCCACCGAGCTGACCGACCTGTTCACCCGAGACGTTGGTGGGCTGCGCGACGGTCTCGGTACGAGCCTCGCCGTGCAGCGTGACCTGCGAGGAGTCCTCGGCCTCGATCGTCACCGTCTCACTGTCCGCCTCCGCGGCCCGCGTGACGGTGAGCGAGGAGACGAGGGCACCGTCCGGCGCGCCCACGGTCACCTCCGAGACGCCCTTGCCGAGGTGCACGCGCGCGGTCGAGACCCACTCACCCGCGGCACTCGCCCCGACGCCGTCGACGGCACGCCGGTTGACGGCGAGGTCGACGCCGGCCGCCCCCTCCGTCGCGTACTCGAGCGCGACGTCGTAGTACCCGGTCTCGCGCACCGAGGGGAAGAACGTGATGGCCCCGTCCCCCGACACCTCGACTGCCCCGCCGTCGGCGGCGGTGTAGTCCACCGTGGCGTCACCGCTGCGGGCGAAGACGGCGGGGTAGGTGGTCGTCTCGGGTCCCGTGACGAGGGTGAGGTCGAACTTGTCGAGCGAGATGTCCGAACCGGGCAACAGCGTGGAGCCGTCCGCACTCATCCGCACCGACAGCTCGTGGGAGCCGGCTGTCAGCTCGACCAGGGTCTCCGCACGACCGCGGTACCCCCAGGAGAAGCCTGCCTCGTAGTCGATGGTGGACGCCTGGACGCCGTCGACGAACAGAGCATGCCGGCCAGGGCCGTTGGCCGGTCCGTTGACGCCCGCGACCGCGCCGAAGCGGTAGGTCCCGTCAGCGGGCACGTCCACCGTCCAGGTGAGGGAGGACGTGACACGGTTGGTCGACCCGACGTCCCGCCCGCGTGACGCCGCGAACGTCCAGTCGTCCGTGGGCGACTGGTTGTAGGCGGTGACGTCGCGCAGCACGGTGTCCTCGGCCTCCACCTCGACGCGCCACGTCGGGTCGACGGTGGGCTGGGTGGGCAGCGCCGGCGTGATGACCGCCTGGTAGGCCGAGAGCCTGTCGTCGTTGGCGACGTCGATGACCATCACGTCGTCCAGGGCGAGCCGGTGCGTCGCGACGACGGGCGGCGCCTGTGCCTCCCCTTCCTGTCCGGACCACTCCGCCTCACGAATCTGGATGTCGACGACGTCCCCGAACACTGCGGGGTCGAGGCCCGACAGCTCCAGGCGCACCTCGTTGTCCGTGCCACCGAACAGGACGGTCGCCTGCCTCTTGCCCGGGTCGAGGGTCGCGATCCCCTGGAGCGTGTCCGGCCTGTTCAGGACGGGCGGGGTGACCTGCACGGTGTCGCCCCCCAGGTCGGCGTACCACTTGAGCAGCCACCAGGCCCCGTTCGCGCTGTTCGACTTGGCCATGTTGTCGTTGAGGTTGCCGGCGTACGTCCAGTACGCGGTCTGCGCGTCGACCTTGGTGTCCTCGAACATCGTGAGCCACTGGACGATGTTGCCCGGGACGGACATGTCCCGGCGCATCGCGTACTCGTTGATGTTGATCGGAAGCGGCCCGATCCCGAGCTCCCGCTCGAGCGCGCGGTAGGCGTCGTAGTTCGACCGGTAGGTGGCCAGGTTGTTCCGTCCGAGCTCGTGCCAGGTGAACATGTCCGGCAGGACGTCGTTCTCCTTCGCGAACGTGAGGAACTCACGCGTCCTCGCAGGCTGCCACCTCGAGTCCCCGGGGCCCGCGATCCTCGCCTCCGGGTACACCTCCTTGATCGTCTCGTACGCCGCCTTCCAGTCCGCGAGGAAGGTCTGCCCCATCTGCTCCCAGTTCCCGTACCAGTTGATGCCGTCCGGCTCGTTGAAGGGTGTGAAGACGTACCGCTCGGGGTAGTCGGAGTTCTCCACGACGTCCGCGACTACCGTGCGGACGATCTCGAGGTAGCTCTCGAAGTCGTCGGGCCGCCGGCCGCCCGTGTAGGGCCAGTCGGGGTAGTAGTCCTGGATGTTGGTCATCATGTACTCGCCCCCGTTCTCGAAGAACGCCCGCTCGACCTCGAGCGGGTCCCCGTTGGGGTGCTGCGCGCCGCGCGGCGCCTTCTGCGTGAGGTGGTGGGGGCCCGCGCCGGCGATGATCGCGTCCGTGGGGACGCCGTCGTCGCCGAGGCCGTAGAGCATTCCCGAGGCGCCACCCTTGAACGGGCCGGTGGACACTGCGAAGTCGATCTCGAGAGCGTCGCTCGCGGCCTGGGCCACCGGTGCCGCCGCAGCGGACCCGGTGGCGACCAGCACCGCCGCGGTGACGGAGGCCGCGACCTGCCGTGCCGTCCTCCGCCGGGGCTCAGTTGATGGACTGGATGTCATCGCGCACTCCTTCGTACGTGCGAGGTCGTCCTCGCGCTGTTCGGCGTCCGAACCGGCGGTCGGTCTGGTCGACCACCAGCGCTGAGCAGCCCGCGACGAGCGCCGGGAGCCACTCGCCAGGTCAGTCGAAGAGACTGTTGACCTGGTCGTTTGCAGCAGCCAGCGAGGCGGCGTCGCCGTTGCCCTGGAGGTAGGACTCGATGCTGGCGCTCATGATGTCGTTGATCTGTGACCAGTTGTCGGCGATCGGGAGCAGGTGCGTCGTCCCCTGGTCCACCTGGACGGTGAAGGCCGTGACGTCCCACCCCTTGTCGGCGAACGCCTCGGTCGCCTTCTCGGTCGAGCTCTGGATCGCCGGGAACACCACGGCGGACTCCGCGACGACGTCCTGGCACGCGGTCGAGCCGAGGTACTTCACCCACTCCCACGCCGCGTCGGCGTCGCTGGTTCCTGACCAGATCCCGTCGGACAGCCCGTTGAACACAGAGGCGCGCTGGCCGCTGGGACCGATCGGGGTGGGCACGACCTTCGTCGGCACGTCATCCTGCCCGAGGTAGGAGCCGTTCATCCAGGAGCCGTCGGTCACGAGCGCGTACCGCCCGGCGAGATAGCCGTTCAGCGGGTCCTGCTCGGAGAGCGCGATGTCCAGACTGGGCATGTAGCCCTTCTCCTGCAGGCCGCGGTACCACTCCATGGTCTCGGCGAACTCCGGCGCGGCGAAGTTGAACGCCGTCGTCCACGGTGTCGTGTCACCGAAGTACCAGTCGTTCCCGAGCGCGAACGGGGCCCACGTCTGCTGGCCGGAGGCGTTGAGCCCGTTGCCCGACAGGGCCAGTCCGTACACGGCGACGTCGTCCTTGTCGAACCCTGGCTCGGTGCCGCGGACGCCGTTGCCGTCGACCGTCAGCGCCGCGACGGCCTGCTCGAAGGTGCCGCCGTCAGTGGGGTTCCACTCCAGGGCTGCGAGGTCCTCGGCGGTGAGGCCGACCTCAGCGGCCATCGTCTCGTTGTAGAAGAGGGCGACCGTGTCGAAGTCCTTCGGCAGGCCGTACCTCTCCCCCGCCTGGTCCTGCCACAGGTCGGCGAGTCCGTCCTGGTAGACGGACAGGTCGAGCCCGTCCTCCTCGATGCGGTCGGAGATGCCCAGCAGCTGGCCCTGCGCGACGAACTCGGGGTAGTAGGACAGGTGGTTGGCGAACACGTCGGGAGCGGTGTCGGACGCGAAGCCGGTGGTGAGACCCTGCCAGTAGTCGGCCCACCCGTACTGCTCGATGGTGACGGTGATGTCGTGCTCGGCGGCGAAGTCCTCGGCACACTGCTGGTAGGCCGGTTGCTGGTTGGAGTCCCACAACCAGTAGCTGATCTCCGTCCCTGCCGAGGAGGGGTCGTCGTTCCCGGAGGAACAGCCTGCGGCTGCGAGCCCGAGCACGGCGGCGCCGGTGCCCAGCCGGACGAGGGGGCGTAAGAGGTGCGTCATTGCGTGACCTTTCGGTAGGAGGACCGGTGCCCGTGAGGTGCGGCGGCTACTTGATCCCGGAGTAGCCGAGGTTGTTGACGAGTCGTCGCCCGAAGGCGAGGAAGAGCAGGAGGACCGGGAGCGCGGCGATGAGGGCCGCTGCCATGAGGCCCGACCAGTCCGGGCCGGTCTGCGGGGTCTGCGACCGGAAGATGCCGAGCGCGACGGTGAGTACCCGGGCCTCCTCGGCCCGCCCGACCAGCAAGGGCCAGAAGTACTCGCTCCAGGCCGTGATGAACGTCAGCAGCCCGAGAGTCGTCATGGGGGTCCACGACATCGGGACGATGATCTGGAAGAAGATGCGGCCGTGGCCGGCACCGTCGATCATCGCCGACTCCTCGACCTCGCGGCTGATCCCGAGGAAGAACTGCCGCATGAAGAAGACCGCGAACGGGGTCATGAAGAAGAACGGCAGGATGATCCCGGGCAGCGTGTTCAGCAGGCCGAGGTCCCGGATGAGGACGAAGTTGGGCAGCTGGACGAAGATCGGCGGGACCATGAGCGCGGTGAGGAAGAGGAAGAACACCGCGTCCCTGCCCGGCCACCGGAGGCGGGCGAACGCGTAGGCCGCCATCGAGCTGAAGAAGACCTGCCCCACCATGACGGTGGTGGAGACGATGACGGAGTTGCGCAGGTAGAGCCAGAAGTTGAGGGTCCCGGAGGTACCGCCGGCCGCGGCGATCTCCTCCTGGCTCGCGAGCCCGAGGACCCGGCGGAAACCACCCCAGCTGAAGTCCACGGGCAGGGGGTTGCCCGGGTCGAGGTACAGCGCACCGTTGCTCGACAGCGCCGTCCGCAGCATCCAGTAGAACGGCACGATCGTCACGAGCAGGATCAGGCCGAGGAGGGCCCACGCGATGCCCCGTCCCAGCGTGGGGCGGTGCAGGCGTCGACGCCGCGCCGGAGCGGTCGCCGGGGTCGCCTGGAGGTCGCGCTCGGCGTCCTCGGTCCTGGGTGCGGGAGTGAAGATCATCGGAGGTCCGACTGGTTCGAGCGCAGCAGCTTCAGTTGCGCGTAGGCGATGAGGGCGAGGGCGAGCAGCAGGAAGACCGACAGCGCCGAGGCGTAGCCGAGGTCGAACCGCTCGAACGCCTGCTGGTAGATGTAGTAGTAGATGACGCGAGTCGCGTTGACCGGGCCGCCCTGCGTCGTGACGGCGACGGTGTCGAAGATCTGGAACGACCCGACGACGGTGATGACGAGGACGAGCGCGAGCACGGGCCGCAGCAGCGGCAGGGTGATGGAACGGAACATCCTGGGCTCGCTCGCCCCGTCGAGGGCGGCGGCCTCGTAGAGCTGCCTGGGGATGGTCTGCAGGCCGGCGAACACGAGCAGGGCCGTGTACCCGACGAAGCGCCAGACGTTGATGAGCGCGATCGTCGGGATCGCGGTCGCCTCGTTGCCGAAGAACGCGACCCTGTCGAGACCGAGCCCGTCGATGACGACGTTGACGATGCCCGTCGAGTAGTCGAACATCCAGAACCACACGAGGGCGACGACGACGTTCGCGACCAGGTAGGGCAGCAGGATGATCCCCCGGATCAGGACGGACCGCGTCAGCCTGTGCATCAGCACGGCGATGAGCACGGCAAGGACCGTCTGGACCGAGATGTTGACGAGGACGTACTGGGCGGTGACGACGAGGGAGTTCCAGAAGAGCTCGTCGGCGAACATCCGCCTGTAGTTCTCGACGCCGACGAACTCCCCGCCACCGACGAGCTTGGCGTCGGTGAGGCTGAACCACGTCCCACGGACGGTGGGCACGAGGAAGAAGACGACGAACCCGAGCGTCGCGGGCGCGATGAACAGCATCGCCGCTCCCAGGTCGCGTCTCGCGCGTCGGGAGAGCCGCGCCTGCGCGACGGTCACGTCCCGCTCCTCTCGGTCGCCGCCTCGTCGTCGGTGCCATCGACCCGGGTGACGAGGATCAGGGCCGTGTGGTCAGGGAGCAGTGCCGGGACGTCCACGCCGACCCGGCTCAGCACCGCCCCGGGCAGGTCCGCCCCGTCCGGGGTCCACCATGCCGGGAGCACCTTGGGGTCGGGAGTGTGCTCCCCCAGTGCCGGCCCCGCTGGGGTGATGCGGTAGACGACGTCGTCCGCCAGGCCCGCCAGCCTCACCCTCGCCACCGGCCAGGTCACCGGCCGCTCGAGGAGGGTGACCGAGTACAGGGCGCGCGTCCGGTCCGGCGCGACGGCGCCGTGCAGCCACAGCGCGCCGCCCTCGCTCGAACGGCGGACCACTCGACCGGTGTGGATGAGCTCGCGGTGCTCCTTGTAGAACTCGATCCACGCGGCCAGCTCACGGCGTTCCTGCTGCGACGCCGCGCCCAGGTCCCACTCGATCCCGAAGTGCCCGAACAGGGCGGTAGCCGCACGGAAGTCGAGGTCGAGGCGCCGTCCCGTCGTGTGCGCCTCGGGCGCTCCGACGTGGCTGCCGACCAGCTCCGGTGGCAGCAGCTGTGCGGTCCACCGCTGGATCTGCTGGCGCTCGTGCGCATCGATGCAGTCGGAGGCCCAGACCCGGTCGGTGTGCTCGAGGATCCCGAGGTCCACCCGTGCCCCACCCGAGGAGCACGACTCGATCTCGAGCTCGGGGCAGGCCTGCCGGATCTCAGCCATGAGTCGGTACGCGGCCAGGGTCTGCTCATGGACCCCGGCACGGAGCGTGCGGGTCGAGCCGGCGTCGACGAGGTCCCGGTTGTGGTCCCACTTGACGAACCTGATCCCGTACTCCCGCACGAGGGCCACCATGCGGTCCCGGACGTGCCGGAAGGCACCGTCGTGCGTGAGGTCGAGCACCTGCTGGTGCCGGAACGGGGCGGGCAGCCGCCCGGGTACCTGCAGCATCCACTCGGGGTGCTCGCGCGCCAGGTCGGAGTCAGGACTGACCATCTCCGGCTCGAACCACAGTCCGAACTCCATCCCGAGTGCGCTGACGTGCTCGACGAGCTGCCCGAACCTGCCGCCGCCCCACACCGCCTCGGAGACGGACCAGTCCCCCAGACCGGCGGTGTCGTCGCGGCGGCCTGCGAACCACCCGTCGTCGAGGACGAACCGTTCGACCCCCACCTCGGCCGCGTGGTCGGCCAGGGCGCGGAGCGTGTCGAGCTCGTGGTCGAAGTACACAGCCTCCCAGACGTTCATCACCACGGGCCGCGGTGTCGCCGGGTGACTCTCGCGGGCTCGGAGGAGCTGGTGGAAGCGGCCGGCCGACGCGTCCAGCCCGTCGCCGTAGGACGCGTAGACGAACGGCGAGACGTAGGACTCCCCGCCCCCGAGCACGACCTCGCCCGGCAGGAGGAGCTCGCCGCCGAGCAGGAGCCGCTCGCCCGTGTGGACCCGCTCGGCGATGCTGCGGTGGTTACCGCTGAACCCGACGTGCAGGCCCCAGACCTCCCCGCGATCGAAGTCGAAACCTGCCTCACCGGCGAGGAGGACCGTGACGGCGTCGGCCCCGGTCCGCCCGTGGCGCCCCTCGCGGAGGTGCGAGCCCACACGGAACGGACCGCGCTGCGGGACCCTCTCCTTCGCCCAGCGTCCGGCGAGGTCGAGCACCTCGTCCGCGTGCCCAGGAACCGGCAGCGCCAGGTGGAGTCCGTCGACGACGTATGGCGCGTCCTCGAGGTTGGTGACCTCCGCGCGAAGCCGGACGACCCCCGACGGCAGCATCTCGATCTCGAGGTCGAGGCCCAGTCCTGCGTCCACGTCCGTCGCATGTACCCGTGCGGAGCCGCCGAGGCCCTCGGTCGTGACGACCGATGCCGTCTGGTCCGGCCGGAACCTCGGCGACCACGCCCGGCCCAGCCGGTGACCGGCCAGCCCCGGCGTGCCCGTCCACCCGGACCACGCCTCGGGCAGGACCGCGACCCGGTGTGGCTCGTCGAGACCGTTCGCGGCGTTAGGGGCGCTCGTCACCCGGCCGAGGGCGGTGAGGTCGACGTCGGTCAGATCGCCGGTGTCACGGCCCCAGTGCACCACCCGGGGCAGCGACCCCTCCGGGAGCTCGAGGACGAGGGCGACACCGTCGGCGGCGAACCGCACGCGACGAGGCGCCGGCACATTCTGGCCGGTCGCCGCCCGGACGGCCGGTGGGAACAGCACCACGTCAGTTGACCCCCCCTTGGTTTGACCAACGTTTGCGCAAACGTTGGTCAGACCGTACAGGGCTCGTCTCGAGCCACGCAATGGTCCTCAGGACGGAGCTGTCGGGGTCTCACCTCGGTCGATCGTCGGTGTGACGAGGGCGGGCCCCTCCTAGGCGCCGGGCCTCGGCCCCGCGGTGCTCTGCCGCAGCACAAGCCTCGGGAGGACGGTCGAGTGCGCGGGCTGCTCGTTGGAGAGGATCCAGGAGTGGAGCATCGCGAACGTGCGCTTGCCGAGGCCCACGAAGTCCTGGCCCACGGTGGACAGCGACGGCACCCACATCGCGGCGAAGGGCTGGTCGTCGAACCCCATGAGGCTGACGTCGCGCGGGATCGAGACGCCTCGCTCCTGGAGGCGCCGGGCGACGCCGATCGCGACCTCGTCGTTGCCGCACAGCACGGCGGTCGCCCCGGGATCGAGCCGCTCGGCGGCCGCGTACCCGGACTCGGGGTCGTACCCCGCCCGGACCACGTCCGGCACGACACGGCCCGCGTCCGTCAGCGCGCGCCGCCACCCCCACTCCCGGCCGGAGTGCTCGCTCGTGGACGGGATGGCGACGTGATGAACCGTGTGGTGTCCGAGCGAGAGGAGGTAGTCGGTCGCCTGGCGGGCGCCCTCGAAGTCGTCGAGGTATGCATGTGGCCGATCCGCCCCCGGCTGCCAGGCACCGGACGCCGCGACGACGGGGACGTTGTGGGGCAGGGCATCGAGAGTTGCCGCACCGACCGCGTCGAAGTCGATGACGACGGCCCCGGCGATCGGCTGCGACCACACACCGTCGATGGCGCGACGGACCTCGGCCGGGTCGCTCGACTCGACGACCGCGATCATGACCGAGAAGCCGGCCGCGCGCGCCTGCTCCTCGATGCCGTGCAACGTCGCCGCGTATCCCCAACGCAGGGTGTGGTTGGCGATGACCGCGACCGTCGACGAGCGGCCGTTGACGAGCGCCTGCGCCGCGGCGTTGGGCCGGTACCCGAGCTGGGCGACCGCCTCCATGACGCGGCTCCGGGTCTTCTCCGACACCGGCGCGCGACCGGTGATCACCCGTGACACCGTCGACAGGCTGACACCTGCTGCGGCGGCCACGTCCGCCAGCACGGGGACCCTGTCGATTGCGTCCATCATGCGCAGGATAGCCAGCGCCGGTCGTCCGAGCCCGCACGGCGGCACCGGACCGGCTGCACCCTCGGAACGCCGGTCATCCCGTGCTCAGAAGAGCTCGCCGCGCAGCACGACGGCGGTCGGCCGGGTGAGCACGGAGACGTCCTCGCGCGGGTCCTGCGGGTAGACGACGACGTCGGCGGGCGCGCCGTCGGCCACTCCGGGCACCCCGAGGATGTCGCGGCCGCGCCAGCTCGCGGCGGCGACGACGTCGTGGACCGGCACCCCGGCCCGGACCACCTCGGCGAGCTCGGCGGGCAGCGAGCCATGGCGGATGGTGCCGCCGGCGTCGGAGCCCATGAGGAGCGGGACGCCGGCCTCGTGGAAGGCGCGGACCTGCTCGTGGCGGCGCGCGTGCATCCGCAGCATCCGCTCGGCGAAGACCGGGTACTTCGCCCCGGCCTGCGCGGCGAAGTCGGTGAAGTGGGCGACCTGGAGGAGCGTGGGGGTCACCGGGATCCCCCGGCGTGCGGCCTCGGCGATGTGGTCGGCCGTCATCCCCGTGCCGTGCTCGATCCCGTCGATCCCGGCGGCCAGGAGGTCGTCGACAACCTCCCGGGAGAAAGCGTGGGCGGTCACCCGCGCCCCGTTCTCGTGGGCGGCGGCGATGCCCTCGGCGAGGACGTCGGCGGGCCACAGCGGGCGCAGGTCGGACTCGGCGCCGTCGGACCGGTCGATCCAGTCGGCGACGATCTTCACCCAGCCGTCGCCGTAGCGGGCCTCCTGCGCCATCGCCTCGGGCAGCTGCGCGACGTCGTCGAGCTCGCGCCCGTAGTGGCGCAGGTAGCGCTTGGGGCGGGCGAGGTGGTGGCCGGCACGGATGAGCCGCGGCAGGTCCGGGCGGCGCTGCACCCACCGGGTGTCCTGCGGGGAGCCCGCGTCACGGACGAGGAGGGTGCCGGCGTCGCGGTCGGCCCGGGCCTGGGCCTCGGCCTCCTCGACGCTCACCTCGCCCTCGGGTCCCAGGCCGATGTGGCAGTGGACGTCGACGAGGCCCGGCAGCACCCAGCCCTCGAGCTCGCGCGCGGGCACGTCCGGAGGGTCGAGGGTCAGCCGACCCTCGACCACCCAGCACTCGTCGAGTTCGGCGCCGTCCCCGACGACGACCGTGCCGGTGAGGTGCAGCGGCCGCGCCACGTCAGCGCAGGTACTTCTGGAGCTGCTCGAGGTCCGGTACGGCGTCGGGCTCGCTCGCCGTCTGGCCACCACCCAGCCCGAAGGCCGAGCCGGCCGGCGCCGACGGGCGCTCCTGGGCCTGGCGCGCGGCCTCGGCCTCCTGCTGCGCACGCTTCGCGGGGTTGCCCGACTTGCCCTTCTTGCCCTTCTTCGGCGGCGGGGCCATGCGTCCGCGCGACTTCTTGCCACCGCCCGGCAGGCCACCGGGACCGAAGCCGCCGCGCGGCAGCTTCCCGCCGGAGCGCGCCATCTGGCGCATCATCGTGCGCGCCTGCTCGAAGCGCTCCATGAGCTGGTTGACCTCGGTCACCGTGGTGCCCGAGCCGCGGGCGATGCGCGAGCGGCGCGAGCCGTTGAGGATCTTGGGGTTCGCGCGCTCCTGCGGGGTCATCGAGCGCACCATCGCCTCGATGCGGTCGACCTCGCGCTCGTCGAAGTTCTCCAGCGCCTCGCGCATCTGCCCGGCGCCCGGGAGCATCCCGAGCACCTTCTTCATCGAGCCCATCTTCTTCAGCTGCTGCATCTGGTCCAGGAAGTCCTGCAGCGTGAAGTCCTCGCCGCCGGCGACCTTGGCCGCCATGCGCTCGGCCTCGTCCTGGTCGAAGGCCCGCTCGGCCTGCTCGATGAGGGTGAGGACGTCACCCATGTCGAGGATGCGCGAGGCCATGCGGTCGGCGTGGAAGCGCTCGAAGTCGGTGAGCTTCTCACCGGTCGAGGCGAACAGGACCGGCCGGCCGGTGACCTTGGCGACCGACAGGGCGGCGCCACCACGGGCGTCGCCGTCGAGCTTGGTGAGGACGACGCCGGTGAAGTCGACGCCCTCGAGGAACGCCTGGGCGGTGGCCACGGCGTCCTGACCGATCATCGCGTCGAGGACGAAGAGGGTCTCGTCGGGCTGGACTGCCTCCTTGATGGCGGCGGCCTGGGCCATCATCTCGGCGTCGACGCCGAGGCGGCCCGCGGTGTCGACGATGAGGACGGAGTGGAGCTTGTCCTGCGCCTGGGCGAGGCCGGAGCGGGCGACGGCGACCGGGTCGCCGACGCCGTTGCCGGGCTCGGGCGCCCACACCGGCACCCCGGCCCGCTCCCCCACGACCTGGAGCTGGGTGACGGCGTTGGGGCGCTGGAGGTCGGCGGCGACGAGGAGCGGGGTCTGGCCCTGGTCCTTGAGCCACTTGGCGAGCTTCCCGGCGAGCGTCGTCTTACCGGCGCCCTGGAGGCCGGCGAGCATGATGACCGTCGGCGGGCGCTTGGCGAAGCGCAGGTCTCGCGCCTGGCCGCCGAGGATCTCGATGAGCTCGGCGTTGACGATCTTGACGATCTGCTGGCCCGGGTTGAGGGCCTTGGAGACCTCCTCGCCCAGCGCGCGCTCACGGACGGCGGCGGTGAACTCGCGCACCACCGGGAGGGCGACGTCGGCCTCGAGGAGGGCGCGCCGGATCTCGGAGACGGTGGTCGTGATGTCCTGCTCGGACAGCCGTCCCTTGCCGCGAAGGTTGCGGAAGGTGGCTGTCAGGCGGTCGGAGAGGCTGGCGAACAAGGAGGGTCCTCGCGTGCTCGATGGGGTGGTCTGTCTCCCAGGGTATCCGCCCTGCGGCCGGTTCAGCGGGCCGGGGCTCTACCTGGCGGCGAAGTCGGCCCTTGTCCGGCACTCCCGCGGAGCACCGCCGCGCCCGCCGCGGGCCGGGTCAGGCAGCCCCCGGGTCCCGCGCGACGGTCCCGCGCAGGCGCTCGGTGGCCGCTCCGACGAGCCGGGCGACCAGGCCCGCCCGCCACGGCGTCCAGGCGGTCGGCCCGGCGGCGGAGGCGTCGGCGGCCGTGAGCAGGTGCAGCGCCTCGAGCAGCGCGGGGTCGTGCCGGACGGCGTCGAGCAGCTCCTGCGCCACGGCCGGGTCGGCGACGTCGCGGGTAGTCGCGAGGTCGGCGAGCGTGAGGTGCTCCCGGACGAGCAGGACGACGGCCTCGCGCACCGCGGGGTCCACGCCGAGCCTGTCGAGCACGTCGGCGGCGCGCCGCGCGCCCTCCTCGGAGTGGTCGCCCGCCCCGGCCACCTTCCCGATGTCGTGGAGGATCGCGGCGAGGAGCACGCGCTCCTCGAGCGCGGGCGCCAGGTCGCGGCGCTCACGCAGCAGCACGGCGGCGTTCGCAGCGGTCTCGACCAGGTGGCGGTCGACCGTGTGCCGGTGGACGGGGGCGCGCTGGGGGCGGTTACGCACGTCGGCCCACTGCGGCACCCAGCGGGTGACGACCCCGGCGAGGTCGAGTGCCTCCCACACGGGCACCTGCGCCGGACCGGCGGCGAGCAGGGCGAGCAGGTCGGCGCGGGCCTCGGCAGGCCACGGCACCGGGGGCGCCGGTGCCCTGTCCAGGGCGGTGAGGGTCACCGGGGAGAGCGGCAGCCCGGTGCGCGCGGAGGCGGCGGCGGCCCGCAGGGTGAGCCCGCTGTCGCCCTCGAGGTCGACGTCCCCGGCGAGGACGAGCTCGCCGTCGTGCTCGGCGAGACCGGGCGCCACGAGCCGCAGCCGCGGCGGCACCCGCTGCCCTCGCACCGTGCGCGGGCCGCGCCAGCGGGGGGTGGTGCGCCGTAGCGCCTGGCGGGCCCGGCGGGTCGTGACGTCGAGCGCGGCGCTCACCACCCGCGCGGCCTGCGCGAGCTCGGTGAGCAGGGCGTCCGAGTCGGTCAGCCCGAGCCGGGCGGCGACGTCGGGAGCGTCGGCCCGCAGCAGCCGGTTCGTGCGGCGCCGGGAGACGAGGGCGACGGCGTCGCGGACGTCGAGGAGGAAGGCGGCGGCGTCGTCGACCTCCCCGTGCGGGCGGTCCGCGAGCCACGTCGCGGTGAGCGCGTCGAGGACGACGACGTCGCGCAGTCCGCCGCGGGCCTCCTTGAGGTCCGGCTCGATGAGGTAGGCGAGCTCCCCGTGGCGCTCGCCCCGCTCGCGCACCGAGGCGAGGAGCTCGGGCAGCCGCCGGCGGGCGGCGCCGCGCCAGTCGTCGAGCAGGGCGCGGCGGGCGCGGGTGACGACGTCGGGGTCGCCGGCGACGTGGCGGACGTCGAGCAGCCCGACCGCCGAGACGAGGTCCTTTGAGGCCACCTGACGGCACCCGGCGAGACTGCGCACGGAGTGGTCGATGTCGAGCCCGGCGTCCCACATCGGGTACCACAGCGACTCGGCGAGGGGGGTGACGGCCGCGACGTCGTGCCGGCGGCCGTCGTGGACGAGGACGACGTCGAGGTCGCTCGTCGGCCCGGCGTCCCGGCGGCCCTGGGACCCGACGACCGCAAGGGCGAGGCCGGTGTGGTCGGCGGGTGCCACCGCCTCCCAGAGGTCGCACAGCGCCTCGTCGACGAGCGCCGCCAGCTGCTCGCGGTAGCGGGCACCCGACACGCCGGCCCCGCCCGCCCCGGCAGGGGTGGGCGGGGCCAGCGCGAGCCGGGCCTCGCGCAGCGCGGCGACAGCGGCGGCGGAGGCCCGGCCCACGTCAGATCGCGACGACGCCGCGGTCGCCGGTACGCACCCGGACGACCTCCTCGACCGGCACGACCCACACCTTGCCGTCCCCGATCCGGCCCGTCTGGGCCGCGTGGACGATCGCGCCGCTCACCAGGGTGACGTCCTCGTCCTCGACGAGGACCTCGACGCGGATCTTGGGGACGAGGTCGACGGCGTACTCCGCGCCGCGGTAGACCTCGGTGTGCCCGTGCTGGCGGCCGTAGCCGCTCGCCTCGGAGACCGTCATGCCCTGGACGCCGACGCTGGTGAGCGCCTGCTTGACGTCGCCGAGCCGGTGGGGCTGGATCACTGCGGTGATGAGCTTCATGAGCCGACCTTCTCTTCGGTGCTGACGGGGGCGGAGGCGGCCACGCGCTGCGGGAGGCTGGTGGCCAGGCCGCCGCCGAGGCCCTCGTAGGCCGACTCGCCGTGGACGGCGGAGTCGATCCCGCCGGCCTCGACCTCGTCGCTCACGCGCCAGCCGAGGGTCGCCTTGAGAGCGAGGCCGATGACGAGGGTGACGACCCCCGAGAAGAGGATCGCGACGACGGCGATGATCACCTGGACGGCGAGCAGGTTGAGGCCGCCGCCGTAGATCAGGCCACCGTCGGTGGCGAGGAAGCCGATCATCACGGTGCCGACGAGGCCGCCGACGAGGTGGACGCCGACGACGTCGAGGGAGTCGTCGAAGCCGAGGCGGTACTTGAGGGAGACGGCCATCGCGCACAGACCACCGGCGACGAGGCCGAGGGCGATGGAGCCGACCGGGCTGAGGGAGCCGGCGGCGGGGGTGATCGCGACGAGGCCCGCGACGATGCCGGAGGCGGCACCGAGGGAGGTGGCGTGCCCGTCACGCAGCTTCTCCACGACCAGCCAGCCGAGGATCGCGGCGGCGGTGCACGTCGTGGTGTTGACCCAGGCGAGACCGGCGAGGCCGTCTGCGGCGTAGGCGGAGCCGGCGTTGAAGCCGAACCAGCCGAACCACAGGAGGGCGGCGCCGAGCATGACGAAGGGGAGGTTGTGGGGGCGGCTGGGCTCACGGCCGAAGCCGCGACGCTTGCCCACGACGAGGGCCAGGACGAGGGCCGCGACACCCGCGTTGATGTGGACGACGGTGCCGCCCGCGAAGTCGATCGGGTCGGCGATGGAGGCGAAGGGGCCGTCCCCGCTGAGCAGGCCGCCGCCCCAGACCATGTGTGCCATCGGGAAGTAGGCCAGGGTGACCCACAGGCCGGCGAAGACCATCCAGGTGCCGAACTTCACGCGCTCGGCGAGCGCGCCGCTGATGAGGGCGGTGGTGATGATCGCGAACGTCACCTGGAAGCCGACGTCGACGACGACCGGCAGGCCGCCGTCCATGACGAACTCCCCGGCGTCGTCGAGGATCGCGCCCTGGAGGCCGAACATCTCCAGGGGGTTGGCGAAGATGCCGCCGATGCTCTCGCTGCCGTAGGACATCGACCAGCCCCACAGCACGTAGATCACGCCGATGACGCCCATCGCCCCGAAGGACATCATCATCATGTTCAGGACGGACTTGGACCGGGTCATGCCGCCGTAGAAGAACGCCAGACCTGGCGTCATGAGCAGCACGAGGGATGCCGATATCAGCATCCATGCGGTGGTACCGCTGTCGAGTTCCATAGGTGGTCCTCTCGCTCCCGGCTCTCGTGCGGCCGGCTGAGGGACACCCTCCTCGCGTGAGGTTTCACGTGTGCCGCCGCCACGTTTCACTCCCGTTACGGTCACGGCGGGCGTGTGACGGGCGTGTTACGGGGCGGCGGCGCAGCGCCCGGACGGGCTCAGCTGAGCAGCGCGTCGACGAACTCCTCGGGGACGAACGGGGCCAGGTCGTCGGCCCCCTCCCCCAGTCCGACGAGCTTGACGGGCACCCCCAGCTCACGCTGGACGGCGATGACGATGCCGCCCTTGGCGGTGCCGTCGAGCTTGGTGAGGACGATTCCGGTGACGTCGACGACGTCGGCGAAGACCTGCGCCTGGCGCAGCCCGTTCTGGCCGGTCGTCGCGTCGAGCACGAGGAGGACCTCGCTCACCGGCGCCTGCCGGGAGATGACGCGCTTGATCTTGCCGAGCTCACCCATGAGGTCGGCCTTGTTCTGCAGCCGGCCCGCGGTGTCGACGACGACGACGTCCGCGCCGCTCTCCCGGCCGGCGCGCACGGCGTCGAACGCGACGGCGGCCGGGTCGGCGCCCTCGCGGTCCGAGCGCACCGTCCGGACGCCGACGCGCTCGCCCCAGGTCTGCAGCTGGTCGGCAGCCGCGGCGCGGAAGGTGTCGGCGGCGCCGAGGACGACGTCGAGGTCCTCCGCGACGAGGACACGGGCGAGCTTGCCGACCGTCGTCGTCTTGCCGGTGCCGTTGACGCCGACGACGAGGACGGTCGCGGGGTGCGGCTCGCCGTCGTCGCCCACGCCCTTGGCGGTGTGCAGCGAGCGGTCCATCGTCGGGTCGACGAGCTGGACGAGCTCCTCGCGCAGGATGTCGCGGACGGTGGCGGTGTCCTTGCTGCCGAGCACCTGCACGCGGGTGCGCAGGCGGTCCATGAGCTCGGTCGTCGGGCCGATGCCGACGTCGGCGAGCAGGAGCGTCTCCTCGATCTCCTCCCAGTCCTCCTCGGTGAGGGTCTCGCGGGAGAGGACCGAGAGGATCGACCGGCCGATGGTGCCGGAGCGGGACAGACGCTCACGCAGCCGCACCATGCGGCCGGCGACGGGCGCGGGACGCTCGGTGGTGACCGCGGGCGCCTCGGGGGCCGGCGCGTCGGTCGCGGGCGGCCGCTCGAGGGTCGCGGTGTCCTGCGGCTCCTCGGTGAGGACGCCGCTCTCGGCGCGCTCCTCCGGCAGGCTCGGTGGGCGCCGGCGGCGCAGGCCCGAGGTGAGGGCCGCCCCTCCGGCGACGAGGACGACGAGGACGACGGCGAGGATGGCCCACAGCTGATCGGTCACAGCAGACCAGTCTGGACCACGACCGGCGGCCGGGGCCACCGGGCGTGCTCGAACCGGCGCGCCTCGCGGCACGTCAGCGCCTTGCCGGGGCCGGGCGCGGCAGCGTCCTGCCGGGGCCGGGCGAGGGTCAGGCGCGCGCCTCGCCGGGCTCGCCGAGCTCGGGGGCGCGCTCCCGCAGGTCGCGCAGCCGGGCGGCGAGCTTGGTCGTGCCGAGCTCCTCGGGGGTGGTGTAGGCGTGACCAGGCTCACTCATGAGGTAGAGGGTGCCCAGGCCACCGGCGTCGTCCTCGTCGACCTCGTCGGTCCACTCGATCTCGTCGGTGCGCCACGCGCGCACGGACTCGCGCACCCACGCGACCCAGCCGCCCTCCGGCTTGTTGGCCGAGAGCACGGCGACGAAGACGAGCACCGCGCACAGTGCCGCCAGGATGGTCACCAGGATCGCCCCCGTCATGGCTTCATTATCACCCAGGCTCCGACGGTTCGTGCCACCGGGAGTCACACGGTGGCGTGTCGGTCCTCGTCGGCGAGCCGCTGGCTGATGACGGTCGTCACACCGTCCCCACGCATCGTCACGCCGTAGAGGGCGTCGGCGATCTCCATCGTGCGCTTCTGGTGGGTGATGACGATGAGCTGGGAGTCCTCGCGCAGCTCGGTGAAGATCTCCAGCAGGCGCCCGAGGTTGGTGTCGTCCAGCGCCGCCTCGACCTCGTCCATGACGTAGAACGGGCTGGGCCGGGCCTTGAAGATCGCCACGAGGAGGGCGACCGCGGTGAGTGAGCGCTCGCCGCCGGACAGGAGCGAGAGCCGCTTGACCTTCTTGCCCGGCGGGCGCGCCTCGATCTCGATGCCGGTCCTGAGCATGTCCTCGGGGTCGGTGAGCGTGAGCCGCCCCTCCCCGCCGGGGAAGAGCCGGGAGAAGACGTCCTCGAACGCGGCGGCCGTGTCGGCGTACGCCTCGGTGAACACGCGCTCGACGCGCTCGTCGATCTCCTTGACGATCTCCAGGAGGTCGGCGCGGGACTTCTTGAGGTCGGCGAGCTGCTCGGTGAGGAAGCGGTGCCGCTCGGCGAGGGCCGCGTGCTCCTCGAGGGCGAGCGGGTTGACCTTGCCGAGCCGGGCGAGGTCGCGCTCGGCGAGCCGGCGGCGCTTCTCCTGCTCCTCGCGGACGTAGGGCACGGGGTCGCGCGGCTCCTCGCCGTCGGGCACGACGACGGGCACCGGCTGGTGCGGCCCGTACTCCTCGACGAGGACCTCGGGGTCGATGCCGAGGTCGCTCACCGCGCGCTCCTCGAGCTGGCTGATGCGCAGCCGCTGCTCGGCGCGGGCGACCTCGTCGCGGTGGACGGCGTCGGTGAGCCGGGCGAGGTCCGCCGTGGCCTCCTCGAGCCGCGCGCGCACCTGGCCGATCTCGGCCTCCCGCTCGGCCCGGGCGGCCTCGGCCTCCTCGCGGGCGTCGGCGGCCGCGGCGAGGGAGCGCTCGGCGGCGGCCAGCGCCTGCTCGGCGCCGGCGCGCACGAGCGCCGCGGTCTCGGCCTGCCGGGCGCGGCGGCGTTCCCGCTCCGCCGCCTTGCGGCGGGCGACCCGCTCGGCCTCGGCGGCGCGCTCGAGGGAGGCTGCACGGCCGGACAGCGCGCCCGCCCGTTCCTCCACGGTGCGCAGCGCGAGGCGCGCCTCGGTCTCCGCGGCACGGGCGGTGCGGGCGGCCTGGGCGGCGCGGTCCCGCTCGGCGGTGGCGGTGGTGAGGTCGTCCTCGGTGCGCTCGGGCTCCTGCTGGGCGACGGCGAGCCGGGCGACGAGCTCGGCGAGCTCCCGCTCGTGCTCCTCCCCCTTGGCGACGAGCTGGGCGATGGCGGGGCGGATCCGGTCGGCCTCGGCCTCGGCCGAGCGGGCGACCGACCCGAGCCGGCCGAGCTGCTCGGCGACGCCGGCGAGGCGGGCGTCCGAGGCGTGGAGGGCGGCGAGGGTCCCCTCGACCTCCTCCTGGGCGCGGGCGACCCGGTCGCGGGCGCCGACGAGCGCGAAGCGGGCCTGCTCGGCGCGGGCGGTGGCGGCGTCGACCTCCGCGGCGGCCTCCTCGTGGGCGGCGTGCAGCTCCAGGACGCTCGGCCCGCCCGGCGTCCCGCCGCCGGCGGAGACGCGGGACAGGAGGTCGCCGTCGCGGGTGACGGCGAGGACGTCGGCGGCTGCCACGGCCGCGCGGGCCGCGGCGAGGTCCTCGACGACGACGGCGCCCGCGAGGAGCGTGCGCACCGCCCCGGCGACCTCCTCGGACGCGGTGACGACGTCGCGCAGCCAGCGTGCGCCCGCGGGAGGTGCGGCCTCCTCACCGGTGGGCGCGACCGCCCCGGCGACGACGAGCCGGACCTGGCCGAGGTCCTCGTCGCGGGCGCGCCGGATGGCGTCGACGGCGACGTCGGTCGACTCGACGACCGCCGCGTCGGTGTGCGCGGCGAGGACGGCGGCGACGGCGGTCTCGTACCCGTGCTCGACGCCGAGCGCGTCCGGCAGCGAGCCGCGCAGGCCGGGGAGGCGGTCGGTGGCGGCGAGGAGCGCCCCGGTGCCGTCCTTGCGGGTGAGCGAGAGCTCGAGGGTGTCGCGGCGGGTCTGCCAGGTGCGCCGCTCGCCGTCGGCGGCGCGTTCCTCCTCCTCCAGGGCGCGGACGGCGGCCTCGGCGGCGTCGAGCTCCTCGACGGCCTCCTCGTGCGCCTCGTCGAGCCCCTCCTCGCCCTCCTCTGCGCCCGCGACCTGCTGCTCCAGCAGGGTGAAGTCGGCCTGCGCCTGGCGCACGCGCTCCTCGGCCTCGGCGAGGTTGGCGCGCAGGCGGCCGAGCTCGGACTGGGCAGCCTCGGCGGCGCTGCGCCGGGCGGCCACCTGGCCGGTGAGGCGGGCCAGGCCCTCGCGGCGGTCGGCGACGCCGCGGTGGACGGCGGCCAGCCCGCGCTCCGCCTCGCGCTCGGTCTCCTCGGCCTGCGTGCGCTCGGCGACGAGTGCCTCGAGCGCGGCGCGGGCGGCCTCCACCTCGGCGGCGAGCGCCTGCTCCTCCTCGCGGGCGCGGGCGGCGCGGGCGTCGAGCTCCTCGGGGTCGGTGCCGCGGTGCTCCTGGGCGGGCGTGCCGAGCAGGCGGCTGCGCTCGGCAGCGAGGGAGTGCAGACCGCGCAGCCGCTCGCGCAGGCCGGACAGGGAGTGCCAGGTGTCGGTGGCCTCGCGCAGCCGGGGCGCCGCGGCGGCGGCGTCGGACTCCAGGGCGGCGAGCCGGGCGCGGGCGGCGTCGGCGGCGCCCTCGACGGCGGCGCGGCGCTCGCGCAGCGCCGTCTCGTCGGCGATCTCCCGCTGGAGGGTGGCGGTGAGCTGGACGAGGTCGTCGGCGAGCAGCCGGGCGCTGGAGTCGCGCAGGTCGGCCTGGATGACCTGGGCGCGGCGGGCGACGTCGGCCTGCCGGGCGAGCGGGCCGAGCTGGCGGCGGATCTCGGTGGTGAGGTCGGTGACGCGGTCGACGTTGGCGCGCATCGCCTCGAGCTTGCGCAGCGCCTTCTCCTTGCGGCGGCGGTGCTTGAGGACGCCGGCGGCCTCCTCGATGAAGCCGCGCCGCTCCTCGGGGCCGGCGGACAGCACGGCGTCCAGCTGCCCCTGCCCGACGATGACGTGCATCTCGCGGCCCATGCCGGTGTCCGAGAGCAGCTCCTGGATGTCCAGGAGACGGCAGGACTCCCCGTTGATCGCGTACTCCGAGCCGCCGCCCCGGAAGAGCGTGCGGGAGATCGTCACCTCGCTGTAGTCGATCGGCAGCAGCCCGTCGGAGTTGTCGATCGTCAGGGAGACCTCGGCGCGGCCGAGCGGGGCGCGGTTGGACGTCCCGGCGAAGATGACGTCGGACATCGAACCGCCGCGCAGCGACTTCGCGCCCTGCTCGCCCATGACCCAGGCGAGGGCGTCGACGACGTTCGACTTGCCCGAGCCGTTGGGCCCCACGACGCACGTGATGCCCGGCTCGAGGTGCAGGGTCGTCGCCGAGGCGAAGGACTTGAACCCCCGCAGCGTCAGCGTCTTGAGATGCACGGGGGCAGCCTAACGGCACAGTGCCGCGGTTCTGCGTCGCCCACCCGCCGTCTTCCTCACCGTTTCGCGCCCCGCCCCCACAGACGCCGCTCGCCTCGTCCCTCCCTCCCTCGCCCGGGGCGAGGGGTGAGTCGGGAGGACGAGGCGAGCAGGTGCGTGCGGGCCGGTGCGCCCGCGTCCGCGGCTGGTCAGAGGGCGGGGAACCAGAGCCCGATCTCGCGGGCGGCGGACTCCGGGGAGTCCGAGCCGTGCACGAGGTTCTGGATCACCTGGGTCTCCCACGCGCGCGCGAGGTCGCCGCGGATGGTGCCGGGGGCGGCCGTCGTCGGCTCGGTGGTGCCGGCCAGGGAGCGGAAGCCCTCGATGACGCGCACGCCCTCGACGACGGCGGCGACGAGCGGCCCGGAGCCCATGAACTCCACGAGCGGCTCGAAGTGGGGACGGCCGCGGTGCTCGGCGTAGTGCTCCCCGAGGAGCTCGGCGTCGGCGCTGCGCATCTCGAGCGCGACGATGCGGTAGCCCTTGGCCTCGATGCGGCGCAGCACCTCCCCGACGAGGGAGCGCTGGACGCCGTCGGGCTTGATGAGGACGAGGGTGCGTTCGGTGGTCTGGGTGGAAGTCACGGGGCGACCCTACCTGGCGGGAGGCGCGTCCCCGGTGACGGCCGGGCCCTCACCCGCGCGCGCCTGGTACTCGCGCTCCTCGCGCTCGCGCACCACCCGCTCGGCGTCGATCTGGCTGCCGACGCGCAGCGACACGAGCCACAGCACGGCGAAGACGGCGCCCACGATGAACATCATCGGCACGACGACACCGGTGGCGAGGAGCGCGACCTGGAGCATGGAGCCGAGCACGTACCCGGCCACGCCGCGGCGCACGAGCGCGCCGGCCACCAGCGCCCACAGGGCGAGCACGCCGCCGCCGACGAGCAGGACCGGCACGGAGGTCAGGCGCAGGCCGTAGACGACCAGTCCGGCGAAGAGGACGACGAACGCCTCGCTGATCAGGAGGGTGGCGGCGAAGAGCGCGCGGGCGCTGCGGGTGGGACGACTCATCGCCACGATCCTACTGAGCCGGGGAGAGCTCGCCGACGAGCGGGACGACGTCGGCGATGGAGTCCATCACGCGCGTGGGCACGTAGGGGAAGCGGTCGACCTGCTCGGGCTTGGTGGAGCCGCTGAGGACGAGGATCGTGCGCATGCCGGCCTCGAGGCCGGAGACGACGTCGGTGTCCATCCGGTCCCCGATCATCACCGTGGACTCGGAGTGCGCGTCGATCCGGTTGAGCGCGCTGCGCATCATGAGCGGGTTGGGCTTGCCGACGAAGTAGGGCGCGACGCCGGTGGCGCGGGTGATGAGCGCGGCGACGGCGCCGGTGGCCGGCAGGGTGCCCTCGGCCGAGGGGCCCGAGGGGTCGGGGTTCGTCGCGATGAAGCGCGCCCCCTTCTCGATGAGCCGGATCGCGCGGGTGATCGCCTCGAAGGAGTAGGTCCGCGTCTCGCCGAGGACGACGTAGTCCGGGTCGACGTCGGTCATCGTGTAGCCGACCTCGTGCAGCGCCGTCGTCAGCCCCGCCTCCCCGACGACGTAGGCACTGCCGCCGTGGCGCTGCCCGTCGAGGAACTGGGCCGCCGCCATCGCGGAGGTCCAGATCGCCTCCTCGGGCACGTCGATGCCGCCGGCCCGCAGCCGCGCGCACAGGTCGCGCGGCGTGTAGATCGAGTTGTTGGTCAGGACGAGGAAGCGCCGGCCCGAGGTCATGAGCGCCTCGATGAACTCGGCGGCGCCCGGCAGGGCGCGGTGCTCGTGGACGAGGACCCCGTCCATGTCGGTGAGCCAGCTCTCGACGTGCTTCATCTCGCTCATGGACACATCGTGCCGCACCGGGGAGCCCCTCACGCCCCGGTCTCACCCAGGGGGACCCGGACCTACGTCTCGCCGAAGCCGTCCTCGACGACCTGGGCGACGGCGTCGAGCGCGTGCTCGGCCTGGGGCCCGGTCGCCCGGACGGTGAGCTGTGCACCGCCCGGCAGGCCCAGCCCGATGAGGGCGAGCACGCTCGCCCCGTCGACCCCGTTGACCTCGACATGGGCGTCGAACCCGGAGACGAGCCGGGCGAGGGTCGCGGCCGGGCGCGCGTGCAGGCCGAGGGAGTTGCGCAGGACGAGCACCCGCTCGAGGACCTCCTCCCCCGGCTCGGACGCGGTGGTCTCGGTCGGGTGCGCGCCGGGGAAGGACGCCGCCGCGGCCTCGGCCGCGCGGGCCACCGCCTCGGCCCCGGCCCCGCCCTGGGCGGCGACGGCAGCCGCCACCGCACCCTCGACGAGCGGGGCGTCGGCGAGCACGACGTCGTCGCCCCCGACGAGCTCGAGGACCGACTCGGCGGTCATCGTCGCCGAGCCGAGGTCGGTGATGACGACGACGCCGTCCTCACCCTCGGTGAGCTCCTCCAGCGCGCTGGCGACCTTGTCGAAGCTCGTGCCGATGCGACCGTCGACCGTGCCGCCCGCGGCGCGGAGCACGACGTCGGGCGCCATCTGCTCGGCGACCTCGCACACCCCCCGGGCGAGCTGGGCCGAGTGGGACACGACGAGGATCGCCGTCGTCATGACGACTCCTGGTCCCCCGCCGCGGCGTCTGCGGCGGCCCGCAGGACGAGCGCGCTCGACTGCGCGCCCGGGTCGCGGTGACCGGCGGACCGGTCACCGAGGTAGCTGGCCCGCCCCTTGCGGGCGACGAGCGGCTCGGTGGCCCGGGCCCCCTCCTCCGCGGCCTCGGCGGCGGCCTTGAGGGCGGCGCGCGCCGAGCCCCCGACCTCGGCCACCGAGCGCGCGGCCGCGGCGGCCGGGGCGAGCGCGTCGACCATGGTCTTGTCCCCGGTGGTCGCCTTGCCGCGGGCCTGGACGCCCTCGACGGCCGCCGTGAGCATGGCGGCGACCCCGCCGGCGTCGAGCGGGCCCTGCCCCGCCGCCGTCGCCGCGCGGAGGAAGGCGGTGCCGTAGAGCGGCCCGGCGGCCCCGCCCACCGTCGACATGAGCGTCGTGGCGATGAGCTTGAACACCGCGGCTGGGCTGTCCGGCGTCGCGTCGGCGAGCTTGGCGGTCACCGCGGTGAACCCGCGGTCGAGGTTGTCGCCGTGGTCGCCGTCGCCGATCTCCCGGTCGAGCTCCATGAGCGCGATGCGGTTCTCGGCGACCGAGCTCTGCGCGAGTTCGGCCCAGCGCACCGCCCAGGCGGTGTCGAGTGTGTCGTCCATCTCGTCCTCACATTCCCTGACGCAGTGCCACCGTAAGCGCCGGAGCGTCCCACAGCGAGACGAGCTCCTCGTCCAGCGGCATGACGCTGATGCTCGCGCCCGCCATGTCCAGGGAGGTGACGTAGCTGCCGACGAGCGAGCGCACGACCGTCGCGCCGCGGGCCTCGAGGATCCGCCGGGCGGCGCCGTAGAGGATGTACAGCTCGAGCGACGGGGTGGCGCCCATGCCGTTGACGAGGAGGAGGACGTCCTTGCCGTCGACCCCGCCGAGGTCGGAGAGGACCGGCTCGAGGAGGAGCTCGGCGGTCTCGTCGGCGGACACGGCCTTGACGCGGCGGCGGCCCGGCTCGCCGTGGATGCCGATGCCGACCTCGACCTCGTCGTCCTCGAGGTCGAAGGAGGGCCGGCCGGCGGCGGGGACGGTGGGGGCGGTGAGGGCGATGCCCATGGTGCGCACGGCCGCGGCGGTGCGCTCGGCGACGGCGACGACGGCGTCGAGGTCGTCACCGCGCTCGGCGGCCGCCCCGGCGATCTTCTCCACGACGAGCGTGCCGGCGACGCCGCGACGGCCCGCCGTCCACGTCGAGTCCTCGACGGCGACGTCGTCGGCGACGAGGACGCTGCGCACCGTGAGCCCCTCGGCCTCACCGAGCTCGGCCGCGACCTCGAAGTTGAGGACGTCCCCGGTGTAGTTCTTGACGATCTGGACCACGCCCGCCCCACTGTCGGCGGCCTGCATGGCGGCGAGGATCGGCTCGGGGCTGGGCGAGGTGAAGACGGCGCCGGGGACGGCGGCGTCGAGCATGCCGACGCCGACGAAGCCGGCGTGGAGCGGCTCGTGGCCACTCCCCCCGCCGGACACGAGGCCGACCTTGCCGGGGACGGCGCCGCCGGCGCGCGAGACGAAGAGCGGGTCCTGGCTGGCGGTGAGGATGTCGGGGTGCGCGGCCACGAGGCCGGCGACGGACTGGGTGACGACGTCACCCGGGTCGTTGATGAGCTTCTTCACAGCGGTCTCCCTCGTCGTCGTGGGACGGTGCGGCCGCCGCCCGCACACTCGTGCGACCCGGCGTCCCCGCCTGTGTCCACACCGTACCCGCCGCGCCCCCGCACCGGCAGGCCCAGCACTCCCGCATTCGTGCCCTCCATCCCGTCCCCCTCGCCCTTCCGCCGAGCGCTGGATCGTGCACGCGCGGGGCGTGCGGGATCCAGCGCTCGGCGGAGGGGGTCAGTGGCCGCGGAGGAGGAGGCGGGCCTCACCGACGAGGACGATCGAGCCGGTGACGAGGATGGCCCCGTCCTGCTCCCCGCCGTACTCCGCGCGGGCGGCCGCGAGGTCGATCGCCTCGTCGAGCCGCTCGGCGACGTGGACGCGGTCCTCGTCGAAGACGTCGCGCGCGAGGTCCGCGAGGTCCTCGAGGTCATACGCACGGCTCGAGGACGGCCGGGTGATGACGACCTCGTTGAGCAGCGGCTCGAGCCCGGAGAGGATCGACTCGGCGTCCTTGTCGCCCATGATGCCGACGACGCCGACGAGCCGGCTGAGCGAGAACGCCTCCTCCAGCGCGCGGCGCAGCGCCTCGACCCCGGCGGGGTTGTGCGCGGCGTCGAGCAGGACCGTCGGGCTCGTGCGGACGAGCTCGAGGCGGCCCGGGGAGTCCGAGCCGGCGAGCCCCTGCTCGATGACCTCCGCGCTCAGCGCCCCGCCGCCGAAGAACGCCTCGACGGCGGCCACGGCGAGGAGCGCGTTGTGCGCCTGGTGCTCCCCGTGGAGCGGCAGGAAGACGTCGGTGTACGTCGCTGCGGGGGTGCGCAGGACGAGCATCTGCCCGCCGACGCCGAGCTGCCGGTCGACGACCGCGAGGTCCGCGCCGTCGACGAGCAGCCGCGCATCGAGGGCGTGGGCGGCGTCGCGCACGAGCGCCGCGACGTCCTCCTCCTGCTCGGCGCACACGACGGTGGAGCCGGGGGTGAGGATGCCGACCTTCTCGGCGGCGATCTCGGTGAGCGTGTGCCCGAGCCAGCGCTCGTGGTCGCGGGAGATGGAGGTGAGGATCTCCACGGTGCCGTCAGCGACGTTCGTCGCGTCCCAGCGCCCGCCCATCCCCGTCTCGACGACGGCGACGTCGACCGGCGCGTCGGCGAACGCCGCGTAGGCCATGACGACGAAGACCTCGAAGAAGCTCAGGCGCGGCCCTCCCTCGGCGCGCGAGCGCTCGTCGACGAGCTCGACGTAGGGCGCGACCTCCTCCCAGAGCGCGACGAACGCCTCCGGGGAGATCGGCTCGCCGTCGATCGCGATGCGCTCGCGCACGTCGCTGAGGTGCGGGGAGGTGAAGCGCCCGGTGCGCAGGCCGCGCTCGCGCAGCAGGCGCTCGGTGATGCGGGCGGTGGTCGTCTTGCCGTTCGTCCCGGCGATGTGGATGACCGGGTAGGCCCGCTGCGGCTCACCGAGCAGCTCGAGCACCTGGCGGACCCGCTCGAGGCTCGGCTGGACGTCGTGCTCCGGGGCGCGGGCGAGGATCTCGGTGTAGATCCGGTGCACCTCGGACTGCGCCTGGGCGCGCTCGACGGGGTCGACCTCGGCGGTGACGTCCGGGGAGGCCAGGACGTCGTCCACGACCGTCGGGTCCGGCCCGGCGAACAGGCCGGACGACGTGAGCTCCTGCGCGGCGAGGTCGTGCTCGGCCTGCGCGGCCTCCTCCTCGGCCGTGCGGTCCTCGTCCTCGTCCATGTTCATGTCCCTGCTCACGCCTCCACGACCTCCAGTCGGACGCCGACCTCGTCGGTCGGGCTCACGTCCACGGCGAGGGAGACCGCGAGGGTCTCCGCGGTGACGAGCTCGGCGTGGTTCTCGATCCACCGCGCGTAGCGGCCGGGCACGTCCACCGCGAGCGCGATGCGGTCGGCGACGTGCAGGCCGGCGGCCTTGCGCTCGTCCTGGACGCGGCGCACGAGGTCGCGGGCGAAGCCCTCGGCGAGCAGCTCGTCGTCCAGGCCGGTGTCGAGGACGACGAAGCCGCCGCTGTCGAGCACGCCGGCGGCGCGCTCGTCCCCGGGCCGGTCCTCGACCTCGGTCGTCAGGGTGTACTCCTGCTCCTCCAGGGCGATGCCGTCGACGACGACGCCGTCCTCGGTCTGCTCCCAGGCGCCCGAGCGGGCGGCCTTGATGACCCGCTGGACGTCCTTGCCGAGCCGCGGCCCGGCGACCCGGGCGTTGACGGTGAGGCGGGTGTACACGCCGTACTCCTCCGCGGCGCCGTCGGCGAGCGAGCGCAGCTCGACCTCCTTGACGTTGACCTCCTGCGCGACGAGCGCGGTGAAGGGCTCGAGCAGCCCGGGCTCGTCGGTGACGACCTGGAGGCGGCGCAGCGGCTGGCGCACCCGCAGGGAGCCGGCCTTGCGCAGGCCGAGCGTGGTGGACACGACGTCCCGCACGCGGTCCATGGTGGCGACGAGCTCGTCGTCGGCGAAGGCGTCGTCGAGCACCGGCCAGTCGGTGAGGTGGACGCTGCGCCCACCGGTGAGCCCGCGCCACACCTCCTCGCTGATGAGCGGGGCGAGCGGGGCCATGACGCGCATGAGGACCTCGAGCGCCGTGTGCAGGGTGTTGACGGCGTCGGCGTCCTCCTGCCAGAAGCGGTCCCGCGAGGTACGCACGTACCAGTTGGTGAGGACGTCGAGGTGCTCGCGCACGGCCTGGCTCGCGCCGGGAACGTCGTAGGCCTCGAGCAGGCGGCGCACGTCGGCGGCCAGCGTGCGGGTGCGGGCGAGGAGGTAGCGGTCCATCACCGGCAGGCCGGCGGCCTCCTCGGGGCGCACCTCGCGGCCGACCATGCCGGCCCCGTCGTTCGCGGCGCCCGCGTACAGGGACAGGAAGTACCACGTGTTCCACACGGGCAGGAGCACCTGGCGCACGTTCTCCCGGATGCCCTCCTCGGTGACGACGAGGTTGCCACCGCGCAGGATCGGGGAGGCCATGAGGAACCAGCGCATCGCGTCCGAGCCGTCGCGGTCGAAGACCTCGTTGACGTCGGGGTAGTTGCGCAGCGACTTGCTCATCTTCCGGCCGTCGGACCCCAGGACGATGCCGTGGGAGACCGACGTCGTGAACGCCGGGCGGTCGAACAGCGCGGTCGCCAGGACGTGGAGGGTGTAGAACCACCCGCGGGTCTGCCCGATGTACTCGACGATGAAGTCGCCCGGGTTGTGGTGCTCGAACCAGTCGGCGTTCTCGAACGGGTAGTGCACCTGGGCGTAGGGCATCGACCCGGAGTCGAACCACACGTCCAGCACGTCGGGGATGCGGCGCATCGTCGACCGGCCGGTCGGGTCGTCCGGGTTCGGCCGGGTGAGCTCGTCGATGAACGGGCGGTGGAGGTTCGGCCGGCCGTCACGGTCCAGCGGCAGACGCCCGAAGTCGGCCTCGAGCTCGGCGAAGGAGCCGTAGACGTCGATGCGCGGGTAGGCCGGGTCGTCCGAGACCCACACCGGGATCGGGGTACCCCAGTAGCGGTTGCGGGAGATCGACCAGTCGCGCGCCCCGGCGAGCCAGTTGCCGAACTGGCCGTGCTTGATGTGGTCGGGCACCCAGCTGATCTGCTCGTTGAGCTCGACCATCCGGTCACGGAAGTCGGTGACGCGCACGAACCAGCTCGTCACCGCCTTGTAGATGAGCGGCTGACGGCAGCGCCAGCAGTGCGGGTAGGAGTGGTCGTAGGTCTCCTGGCGCACGAGGACGGCGCGCTCGGCCTCCGCACGGCGGGCCAGCGGGCCGGTGCCGTGCTTGAGGTCGGCGATGATCGCGCGGTTCGCCTCGAAGACCTGGGTGCCGGCGTAGTCGGCGACCTCGGGGGTGAAGCGGCCGCCGTCGTCGACGGGGACGACGGTGCCGATCCCGGCGGCGGCCGAGACGGCCATGTCCTCCTCACCGAAGGCCGGTGCCTGGTGGACGATGCCGGTGCCGTCCTCGGTGGAGACGTAGTCGGCGGCGAGCACCGTCCAGACGTTCTCCCCCAGGCCCTCGCGGCCGACGAAGTAGTCGAAGATCGGCGCGTAGCGGCGCCCGGCGAGCTCACGGCCGGTCGTGCGCGCGACCTCCTGCGGCTCCTCCCCCAGCTCGCGGGCGTAGGCGGCCAGGCGCGCGGCGGCGAGGACCACCCGCTCCCCGGCGAGCGGGCCCTCGGCGGGCACGACGGTGACGTACTCGACGTCCGGCCCGACGGCGAGGGAGAGGTTGGAGGGCAGGGTCCACGGCGTCGTCGTCCAGATGAGGGCGAGCTCGCCCGTCTCCAGGCGCACCCCGACCGTCACCGACGGGTCCTGGCGCTGCTGGTAGACGTCGTCGTCCATGCGCAGCTCGTGGTTGGACAGCGGGGTCTGGTCGTTCCAGCAGTACGGCAGCACCCGGTAGCCCTCGTAGGCCAGGCCCTTGTCGTAGAGCTGCTTGAAGGCCCAGATCACCGACTCCATGTAGGAGGGGTCGAGCGTCTTGTAGTCGTGGTCGAAGTCGACCCACCGGGCCTGGCGGGTGACGTACTCGCGCCACTCGCCGGTGTACCGCAGCACCGAGTCCTGGCAGGCCTTGTTGAAGGCCTCGATGCCCATCGTCTCGATCTGGGACTTGTCGGTGATGCCGAGCTCGCGCTCGGCCTCCAGCTCGGCGGGCAGGCCGTGGGTGTCCCACCCGAAGCGGCGCTCGACGCGCCGCCCGAGCTGGGTCTGGAACCGTCCGACGACGTCCTTGACGTACCCGGTGAGCAGGTGCCCGTAGTGGGGCAGGCCGTTGGCGAACGGCGGGCCGTCGTAGAAGACGAACTCGTTGCTGCCGTTCTCCCCCGCCGGGCGGTGGTCGACCGAGGCCTGGAAGGTGCCGTCGGCGTCCCAGTAGGCGAGCACGTCCCGCTCGAGGGCGGGGAAGCTCGGCGAGGCGGGCACCTCGCCGCCGGCCTGGTGACGCGGGTAGCGGGGGGCGGGCGTGGGGTGCTCAACAGCCATGGGCGGTGGTCTCCTCGTCGTCGTGCCGTGGGTGCGAGGACGACGTCGGACCCTCCCGGGCCGCTGCCGCGGTACCACCTCGCTTGCCGTCGGGTCCGCGGCCGGGGGCCGCGGCCCGGGGCCGCTCTCCTGCGGTGATGACGGTCCGCATCCGGCCGGTTCTACTGGGGGCTGGTGCCCTGTTCTTCCGGCGGCTCACCGGTGATGGCCGGGTCGAAGCCTTTGCTGCCGACGATTGTAGCCACGTCGCGCGGCGGGCCGCGGGCCGCGATGGGGAGTTCTCCCTATCCATACCGGTGTGCAGGACGGGTCGCGCTCGCCATCATGGTCGGCGGGAGGACGCGCACGACGCACGTCCCGGCGAGAGGAGAGGCACACGTGGTCGACCTGTTCATCGACGGTGACGCCCTGGCTGCCACGCGGGCGACGCTGGAGAACATCCGCGAGACGCTGTCCGGCGCCGCCGGCGCGATGGCGTCCGTCCCCGGCGACGTCACCGCCAACGACACCCTCCGCGCCCGGCTGAGCGGCTTCGGCTCGGAGTGGAGCGACGGCATCGACAAGCTCGCCGAGGCCTCCGGCGGTGGCGCCGAGGGCCTACGGGTCATCGCCGAGGGCTTCGCCCAGCTCGACGCCGAGCTCGCGGCCGCCCTGGAGACCTCCGGGGAGGGAGCGTGATGAGCACCTTCACCGCACTGGGCTTCGACCCCGCCCCCGGCTCCCTGGGGGCCGCCGAGTCCGTGGCCGAGCAGGTCCGCACGACCGCCTCGCGCATCCGTGAGGCGGCCGACGTCCTCGGGGGCACGGGCCGCCAGGACTGGAAGGGCGAGACCGCCACCGCCTTCCACGAGACAATGTCGGAGGAACTGACGCCGCGGGTCCTCACGGCGGCGGACAGCTTCGAGACGGCCGCGACCGCGCTGGCCACCTGGGCGAGCTCGCTGCTCACCTTCCAGACCCAGGCGGTGGAGCTCGAGAGCCGCGCCCAGGCCGCCCTGGCCCAGGTCAGCGCCGCCGGCGAGGACCTCACCGCCGCGCAGCACAGCGAGGACCCGGAGGCCGACACGGACGGCCCGGCCGGCCTGCTCTCCGCGGCGGCCGCCGAGCTCGACTCGATCCGCAGCGAGGCCTGGGCGCTGGCCGACAGCTACGCCTGCGAGGCCGAGTACGTCGCCTCGTGCCTGGCCGACGCCGGTGACGCCGCCCCCGACTCCAGCTGGTGGGACGACTTCAAGGAGTGGGCAGGCGACCTCGAGGACTGGCTCCAGGACTACGTCCTCCCCGTGCTCGAGGACCTCATCGACGTCCTCGTCGTCGCGGTCGCCGTCGTCGCCATCATCGCGATGGTGCTCTCCGGGCCGGTGGGCTGGCTCGGCATGGCCGGGCTCATCCTCGGTGGCGCCGCCGTGGCCATCGACGTCGCGCAGTGGGCGGGCGGACGGGAGGACGGCACCGAGGCGCTGACCGGCGCGCTCGGCATGCTCGCCGGCGCCGGGCTCGGCAAGGCCATCCAAGGCCTGGGCAGCATGGCGATGGCGAACGGCGGCATGTCCGGCCTCGTGCCCGCCATCGCCGGGATCTCCCGGGGCACCGGAGGAGCGGGTGCGACGGCCACGGCCGTGCTGTCCTTCAACCCCGTCGGGCCGATGGCCACGTGGGGGTACATCACCGGCCGTGCCTACGAGGAGAGCAAGAACGTCATGGACACGGCCCAGGGCCTCAACGACGTCGGCAACCCCGCCTCCCGCACGGTGGAGCGCTTCCGCAACATGTTCGACGGCCACGGCTTCGTCACGGCCGAGCAGCGCCACGACATCGCCGAGAGGCAGGGCAGCAAGTGAGCGCGCCCGCCCGCGAGCGCTTCTGGGTCCCCACGCCGCCCGGCTGGGTGGAGATCGCCGCGTTCGACTCCGACGCCCGCGCCGAGCAGCACTGGCGCGACATGGTCGAGCCGGCCCGCGAGTACCTCGGAGACGCCCGCACCGACCACCTCTACACCGGGCTGCGGGCGGCGCGCGAGGCGGTCGCCGGCACCCGGATCACCTCAGCCGGCGCCGTCGTCACCGAGGTCGACGACGAGCCCGCGGTCTGGACGTTCTCGACGACGATCGAGCACGTGCGCAGCGGGGAGGTCAACCCGGTCGCGCTGGTCGAGCGGTCCCTCGGCCGGACGGGGACGGTGGAGTCGACCGAGGACATCACGCTGGTCGACGGGCGGACGGCGGTGCAGTCGTTCATCACGCTCACACCCGAGTCCCCGATGGGCCGGGCGGGGGACGACGCACCGGCTGCTCGCCCGGAGGCGGGCGAGCGGCCCGTGGACACGCTCGGCACGTGCGTCGTCGCCGTCGCGCTGCCCGGCCGGCCGCACGACCTCGTCCTCGTCACCGGGAGCTCCCCGGACCCCGAGCATCGCCCGCTGCTCGCGCACGTCGTCAGTGCCATCGCGGCCGGCGCGCACGTCGGCACCGAGCCGCCGGAGGGGGTGGCCAAGGCCGGCGGGGTGCTGCCGGTGAACGGCCCGGAGGGCGCGTGAGGTTCCTGCCGGCGACGGTCGAGCCCTACGTCACTGCCGCGGAGCGCGGGGAGACGACGGGCGCACGCCACCCGGCGGTCCACGCCCTGGTGCGCGAGTACGTGGGGGCGCCTCGCATCCTCACCGGCGCAGGGTTGTGGCTCGGCGTCGTGGCGGCGCTCGTGGTCGCCGTCGTCGGCTGCATGGCGGTCCTCTCCACCGTCGTCGGAGGGGATCCCGTGACCACCGGCGTACTGGGCGGCCTCGGCATCGCCGTCGCCCTCGCGGGTGGCGGCGTCGCGGCGCTGCGAGCGCGTGACCTCATCCGTGCGGGCGGGCGACTGTCACGTGCCGCGGAGGCGTGGATGACGAGCGACCCGTCGCGCACGGCCGGCCTGGGGCACCGGGTGCACGGTCTGCTCTCCGCCCTGCGCCCCGAGATCTTCCCGCGGGTCATCCTCTGCAGCGTCACCGGCCTCGCCGCCGTGCTCTGTGCCTGCGCGGTGGGCTACTCCGTCTGGCAGCTGACCGAAGGCACCCCCGACGTCGCGGTCAACGTGCTCATGGGCGTCGCGTTCGCCGCGCTCGCCGGCGTCTGCGCCGTCCCGGCCGTCGCCCTGTGGCGCGGGTCGCGCCGCATCCAACGTGGACTCGTCCACGACCCGGCGGCGATGGCACAGGACGTTGGCGGATAGCACCCCTGGCGAACCACCGGACGGCGTTTACGGGAGGTAATTACTCGAAGGGGCCCAAGGTGGCGGTCCAACAGTTTCGTTCGCGTTTCACGGGTTCACCTTTCAGACCGGCCTCGACCGCTAGACGCGTACTCAAGACGGCGCCGTGGAGTGGGCGAACACATTGCACGAAGCACCGGCCTGCTTTTGCGTACGCTTCCGTCGGCCGGTGGCATTTCGCTTAAACGACAGCCCTCAGACCGGCTCCTCGTCTCATTCGTCGGCTCGCACTGGTGGCAGCAGGGTCATGTCCACGGGAGGCGTAGTGCGATCGAACTCAACATAGTAGCCTGCGAAGGCCTGCGGAACTTTGACCGTGATGCGATGACGCCCATTCTCAGTGGGAGTGACGTGGACCAACTGCCCGTCCGTGTCCACCGAACTCCCCACCGGCGCGCTAAACTCCGCATCCGGATTTAAACGCTGCGCCACTTGAATGGCCTGCGCGATGCGTTCTACTGCCGCACCGAGCAACTCGAACACGTCCCCTTTCGGGTCAAGCACGAAAGCCGCCCATGATGCCACTTCGTCGATCGGGCCTGGTTTGGATGCAGCTGACTGTACGGCTTCACGCGACTTCGTCTCTGTCCCAAGCACGCTCTCGAGCGTTCCCTGTGAATGAAGCCACAGCCCTGCATCTCTCCAAATCTCAAGCAATTTGGCGCGACGAGACTCATGTCCTGTCCCCACTGGAACGCTCGAGCTGAGCCAAACGGCTCTACTTTTCGGATTACTAGAAACACCCTCCTTGCGCATCTCTTCGATGAGCGGTCGTAAGAGCACGTGCGTCTTTGCAGGCTCGATTGCTAGGTCAACCCGATAGCGCTGCGTCACGTCTGAGCGCCGGTCCATCACTGCTTGCACTTGCGAGTCAAGGCATGCATCGAGATCGGCGATCGCCTTGAAGTTCAGCCCCGCCCTGCTTGCGATGTTGAACCACAAAGCAACCCCTCCACTGCCGCCGCAGTCGATCAGCTCAGTCTGGGCAACTACCTCAGCGGGTTGAGTGCGTCCCATCGCGACAGATAGCGCGGCCACATCCAGGATTCCTTCAACTAAGACGGGCCGGGGGGCGAAGACGAGTTGCGACACCAGGCCCGGGTTCTGAAGGAGGCTTCCCTCCACCCCCCTCTCTTGTTCCTTATCGATAAAATCAGACAATCTTGATGGACGCCCTCCCGGCTGAAATAGCCACAAGGATCGTAGGTCATCTACCGTCTTTGGCGTAATGGCGGCGGGCTCGTGGGTGATGACGACGGCGCTATTCCCTGTCACCTCGCACACCTTGTTCAGTTCGCCTAGCCACAGCCTCAACATTGCGGGGTGCAGGTGCAGTTCCGGTTCATCTACGACAAGGAGTCGCCAGTCGTCGCTATACGTCGCAGCAAGTAGTGAAACCAACTCGCGCAAACCGTGACCCTCGTCGCGGAGGAGCGAGTATGACACAGAACCCATTCTTATGTAAGGGTCGAGGTACCCGGATGTCTCACGGAGCTCTATATCGCGATTGAGCGCCTTTCTAAGGAAGGCGGCAACTCGGAGAAGGACCTCCGGCTTCTCGCGAAGTGCGAAGTAATGCTCGGCAGCGCTACCGACTTTCTCAGACGCTTGTCGAATATGAGGCCTACTAGCTGCATCTAGGGGCAGCCCCTGAAAGTCTTTTGGTGTATGTCCCCAGCCCTGTGGCTGGAAGCCCATGACCCCAGTCAAGCGATCTGTCGAGAGTAGGCGCGCCTCCGGGGTCTTTGAAGCAAGCGCCCGGCCCGCACGGCTCTTACCGCTACCATTCCGTCCGACGAAGTATGTGACATCGCCGGACCGCGCGGACATGGTGAGGAATGGCTCCTGGTCGCCGGACCCTGGGAGCACATCCTCGCCCGTAAGCGTCACTGTGAGCATGGCGGATGGTTCGTCGCCCGGTGTGTTCATGGGGCAAGCATGCCCTGAACGCGACCCGCTCTGCTCGTTTCCGGGCTCGTCACAATTGAGGTGTAGTCGCGACCTAAAACCTCCGGTCTCGAGCAGTGACCTGACGATGTAGTTGGTGAGGTTGCGGAAGTCAAGGGAGGAGCCGCACAGGTGCTCGAGGCGCCCGTTGATCACCTCTTTCGGTCCGCTTGCTGGTGCCGGGCGGTCGAAGTCGGCCAGGGACGTAGGCGGCGTGCTTCTTCGATGTCCGCCCGAGTGTGCGGACCTGGCCACCGAGATCGACTACGACTCCACGCTCGTTGCAGGCACGCGGGCGCTGGTCGAGGAGCTCATGAAGACGTCGGACATCGAGGCACTCCCCGTCCCCACCGACGCCGACCTCAGCTGGCAGGGGTAGACCGTCAACCGCCCTGGGTGACGGTATCCCGGACCTCCGAGCGGGCTCGCGGGGCCGGGGATCGTCACCCCCGCGATTCGGCTCCACCTCCCGGTGACCTGCGCCACAGCCTCATCCACGGACCCCTGCCCGGTCCCCGTGCACAGTGGTCGTATGGACCCGAGCATCCACCGTGGTGAACGTCCCGTCGCCGACGGCTATCGTCTCTTCGCCCGTCGCGAGGCACACGGCATCTCCCCCGTCTACGAGGCCTGGGCGAACGCCGTCGCCGAGGACGACGCGGTCCTCGCCCTCCTCGACACGCTCCCGGGTCCGAAGCGACAGCCGAACCTCGTCTTCGCCGCTGCCCGCCACCACGGCGCTGACGGCACCTACGACTCCTTCCGCAGCACGGTGCTCGAGCAGTGGGAGCAGGTGCGCCGCACCATCACGTCCCGCGCCACGCAGACCAACGAGGCCGCCCGGTGCGCCGTCCTGCTGCCGTTCCTGGCCCGGCTGCCGCAGCCCCTCGCCCTCATCGAGGTGGGAGCGTCCGCCGGCCTGTGCCTGTTGCCGGACCGCTACTCCTACCGGTACTCCGACGGCGCGCGTTTGGACCCGGCGGGCGGCCCGTCCGACGTGGTCATCACCAGTCGGCTCGGTCCCGGCATCACGGCCCCGTCCGCACTGCCGCACATCGCCTGGCGGGCCGGAATCGACCTCGCGCCGGTCGACGTCACGGACCAGGATGCCTGCGCCTGGCTGGAGACGTTGATCTGGCCCGGACAGCCAGATCGCCTCGAGCGTCTGCGAGGTGCCCTGGCCATCGCCCGGCGGGAGCCGCCACGAGTCGTCCGGGGCAACCTCATCGAGGCCCTTCCCGACCTGGCCCGTGAGGCGCCGGCCGACGCCACGCTGGTCGTCTTCCACAGCGCCGTGCTGGCCTACCTGTCGCCCGAGGACCGCTCCCACTTCGCCGGGGTGGTCGACGACCTCCCCGGGCACTGGATCAGCAACGAGGGCCGGGGTGTCCTTCCGGGGCTCCCGTCCCCGGGCGTCCGAACCGACGACGGCCGGTTCGTCCTGGCCGTCGACGGGCGTCCGCGCGCGCTCACCGATCCACACGGACGATCGGTGTCCGGTCTCGCTGAGTGAGCCGGGCGCGCGGTCACCGGTTGCGCGCCACCACGGTGTTCGACGCCTGCGCCCTGGGCCGCAGGACCATGAGGTCGACGTTGACGTGGTGCGGGCGGCTCAGCGCCCACGCGATCGCGTCGGCGACGTCCTCGGCGAGCAGCGGCTCGGCGACCCCCTCGTAGACCTTCGCGGCCGCCTCCTCGTCACCCAGCCGGTTGAGCGCGAACTCCTCGGTGCGCACCATGCCCGGCGCGATCTCCAGGACGCGCACCGGCTGGCCGACGAGCTCCAGGCGCAGAGTGGTGGCGATGGCCCGCTCGGCGTGCTTGGCGGCGACGTACCCGCCGCCGCCCGGGTAGGTGTCCAGCGCGGCGGTCGAGGACACGACGAGCACGTCGCCGGCGCCCGAGGCGCGCAGGTCGGGCAGCAGCAACTGGGTGAGGCGAAGCGTCGCCAGGACGTTGATCTCGTACATCCGCCGCCAGTCCTCCACGCGACCGTGCTCGACCGTGTCCGCGCCGAGCGCTCCGCCCGCGTTGTTGACCAGGCTGTGGAGCGGCCCGCCCGCGCGGACCTCGGCGACGAGCGCGGCGACGTCGTCCTCCTCGGTGAGGTCGGCGGGAACGACGGCGCAGCCGGTCTCGCGCGCGAGGTCGGCCAGGCGGTCGGCGCGCCGGGCGGTGGCGACGACGTCCCAGCCGTCGGCACGCAGCCGGCGCACGGTCGCGGCGCCGATCCCGCTGGAGGCACCGGTGACGAGCGCGCGGCGGGCAGGGGCGGGGGTGGTCCGGGTGTTCATCCCCCCATGGTGCCCGGCCCAGCAGGGTGCGCGGCGCTACTGTGGCCTCCGACCACGAGGCGCAGCAGGAGGCGGCATGACCATCGGATTCGTCGGCGCGGGCACCATGGCGGGCGCCATCGTCCGCGGCATCACGGGCGCGGGAGTCGTCCCGGGCGGGGACGTGCTGCTCTACGACGTCGCCACGGACGCGGCCCGGCGACTGGCCGACGACGTCGGGGCCACCGTGGCGCGCTCGGCGGAGGAGGTCGTGCGCGGCAGCGACGTCGTCGTCCTCGCCGTCAAGCCGCAGGTGCTCCCGGCCGTGCTCACCGACCTCGCCGGCGCCGTCACCGAGCGCCGTCCGGTACTCGTGTCCATCGCGGCGGGGATCACCCTCGCTGCTCTCGAGGAGCACCTGGGCGGCGCGGACGTGCCGGTCGTGCGGGTCATGCCGAACGTCAACGCGATGATCGGCGCGGGCATGGCCGCGGTGTCCGGGAACGCCGCCGCGAGCGCCGCGGACGTCGCGCGCGTGGTCGAGATGTTCGACGCCGTCGGGGGCACCGTCGAGATCGCCGAGAAGGACTTCGCGACCTACACCGCCATCGCCGGGTCCTCCCCCGCGTTCGTCTTCACCTTCGTCGACGCCCTCGCCCGCGGCGCCGTCCGCGGCGGGATGCCCAAGGCGCTGGCCACCCGCATCGCCGCCCAGGCCGTCCTCGGCAGCGCCCGGATGGTCCTCGAGCGCGCCGAGGCCGGGGTGAGCCCGGCCGACCTCGTCGACATGGTGTGCTCGCCCGGCGGCACGACGATCGCCGGCATCGTGGAGATGGAGGAGGCGGGATTCTCCCCCGCCGTCGTGCGCGGGGTCCAGGCCGTCATCGACCGGGACCGCGAGCTGGGCGGCTGACCCCCTCGCCGCGCCGAGGCGCGTTCGCGGCGTTACCGTGCCCTCGACACATCGACGGGGGAGGCGACATGGGCACCGCGGACGACCGGGCGACGACGCTCAACGGCAGGATCCTCGGCATCAGCCTGGCGGCAGCGCTCGGAGGGTTCCTCTTCGGCTTCGACACCGCCGTCATCAACGGCGCGATCGACGCGATGAGCACGGACTTCGGGATCAGCGGCTTCCTCCAGGGCTTCGCGGTCTCCTCCGCCCTGCTCGGCTGTATCGCCGGAGCCTGGTTCGCCGGCCCCCTCGCCTCCCGCCACGGCCGCATCCGGGTCATGGTCATTGCCGCGGTGCTGTTCTTCGTCTCCGCGATCGGCTCCGGCCTGGCTGTCGGCACGTGGGACCTCATCGCCTGGCGGGTGCTCGGCGGCCTGGGCGTCGGGGCCGCCTCGGTCATCGCCCCGGCCTACATCGCCGAGGTCTCCCCGGCCGAGATCCGCGGCCGGCTCGGCTCCCTGCAGCAGCTGGCGATCGTCCTCGGCATCTTCGCCGCCCTCCTGTCCGACGCGTTCCTCGCCGACACCGCGGGCGGCGCGGCGGAGGAGCTGTGGTTCGGGCTCGCGGCGTGGCGCTGGATGTTCATGGCCGAGGCCGTGCCGGCCGTGCTGTACGGCCTGTTCGCGCTGACCATCCCGGAGTCGCCACGGTTCCTCGTCGACCAGAAGCGCGAGAAGGAGGCCGCCGAGGTCCTGCGCCGGTACACCGGGGTCGCGGACACCACGGCCAAGATCACCGAGATCCGGGAGTCGCTCAAGCGTGAGCAGCGCGAGAGCCTCGGCGACCTCCGGGGAGCGCGGCTGGGCCTCAAACCGATCGTCTGGGTGGGAATCGGGCTGGCGGTGTTCCAGCAGTTCGTCGGGATCAACGTCATCTTCTACTACTCGACGACGCTGTGGCGCTCGGTCGGCTTCGAGGAGAGCCAGGCGCTGACGACGTCGGTCATCACCTCGGTGACGAACGTCGTCGTCACGGTCGTGGCGATCCTCCTCGTCGACAAGATCGGCCGCCGGCCGCTGCTCATCGGCGGCTCGGCCGGCATGGCCCTCACGCTCGGGACGATGGCGGTGGCCTTCTCCCAGTCCCAGGGCACCGGCGAGGACGTCGCGCTGCCCCAGCCCTGGGCCACGGTCGCCCTGGTCGCGGCCAACCTGTTCGTCGTCTCCTTCGGCGCGACCTGGGGCCCGGTCATGTGGGTGATGCTCGGGGAGATGTTCCCCAACAAGATCCGCGCCACCGCGGTCTCGGTGGCCTCCGCGGCGAACTGGTTGGCGAACTTCGCCGTCTCGACCACCTTCCCGAGCCTCGCCGAGGTGGGGCTGAGCCTGGCCTACGGGCTGTACGCGTTCTTCGCCCTCGTGTCGTTCTTCATCGTCGTGTGGCAGGTGCCCGAGACCAAGGGCCGCGAGCTCGAGGACATGACCGACGAGTCCCGCCGCCGCAAGCCGGCCCCCACGTAGACCGCGTGGCCCCTGCCGGGGCGGCCGCTGTAGGCTGGCCGCGGATCACGGGCCCTGCCCGGAGACGGGTCACGTCCTGGACCCGCGGTCCGCGCGCGGCGCTGTGACTGCGCAGAGTTCCCTCGTCGAACCTGCCCGGAGTCGCCCGTGTCCCGCCGCCGTACCGCCGTCCTGCTCGCCGTCCCCGCCCTGCTCCTCACCGCCTGCGGGACCGCAGGCCCCGACGAGGGCGCCGACGCGACGCCGTCGCCGACCGCCGCCGACGCCGGGTTCCCGGTCACCGTGGCCACCTGCGGGACGGAGACCACCCTCGCAGCGCCGCCGGAGCGGATCGTCACGATCAAGTCCGCGGCGACCGAGATGGTCCTCGCACTGGGCGCCGGGGACCGGATCGTCGGCTCGGCGTTCGCGGACGGGCCGCTGCCCGAGGGCGTGACCGAGCCGCCCGTGCTCGCCGAGCGCAACCCCTCACGCGAGGCGGTCCTCGACCTCGCCCCCGACCTCGTCTACGCCGGGTGGGAGTCCAACCTGTCCGACGAGGGCGCCGGGGAGCGCGCCGGCTACGAGGAGCTGGGGATCTCGACGTACGTCTCCCCCTCCGCCTGCCAGGACCCGGCCCACCAGCCGAACCCACTGACCTTCGAGGACGTCTTCGCCGAGATCGAGGAGGCCGGGCGGCTCCTGGGCACCCCGCAGGAGGCCGCGGCGCTCGTCGCCGAGCAGCGCGCCGCCCTCGAGGCCGTCGAGCCCGACGGCGAGGGCCGCACCGCCCTCTGGTACTCCTCGGGCCGGGACACCCCGTTCGTCGGCGCGGGGATCGGCGCCCCGCAGATGATCATGGAGGCCGCCGGGCTGACGAACGTCGCGGCCGACGTCCAGGACACATGGACCTCGCTGTCCTGGGAGGCGGTCGCCGAGCGCGCGCCGGACGTCATCGTGCTCGTCGACTCGGCGTGGAACACCGCCGCCCAGAAGGTCGAGGTGCTCGAGGCCAACCCGGTGACTGCGGCCCTGCCGGCCGTGCAGGAGGGCCGTTACCTCACCGTCCCCTTCGCCGCGACGGAGGCCGGCGTGCGCAACGTCGCCGCCGTCGCCGACCTCGTCGACCAGCTCACCGCCCTGGGGGCCGGATGACCGACGCCGCCACCCGGGCACCGGCCCGCCCCTCACCGGGCACGACGCCGCCCGCCGGCACCGCCCGGCGGCGTCTCACCCTGCTCGCCACGCTCGCCGGACTGCTCGTCCTGCTCGTCCTCGTCATGACGTGGGCGGTGACCGTCGGCCCGGCCTCGATCAGCGTGGGCCAGGTGTGGGGCTCGGCGTGGCACCACGTGTGCTCGGCGCTCGCGCCGGGGCAGGTCACCTGCCCCGGCGACCCGTTGACCCCGGTGCAGGAGGCGATCGTGTGGCAGGGCCGCGGCGCCCGCGTCCTCGCCGCGGCGGCGGTGGGGGCGGGTCTGGCGGTCGCCGGGACCGTGGTCCAGGCGGTCGTCCGCAACCCGCTCGCCGACCCCTACCTGCTCGGGGTGTCCTCCGGGGCGGCTCTCGGCGCCGTCGCCGTCCTCGTCCTCGGCGTCGCAGTGCTCCTGCCGGTCGCCGCGTTCGCGGGGGCGGTCGCCGCGCTCCTGCTCACCCTCGCGCTCGCCGCCTCCCGCGGCGGGCTGCCGCCGGTGCGCACCGTGCTCGCCGGGGTGGCCGTCGGCCAGGCGTGCTCGGCCCTCGTCAGCCTCGTGATCTTCTGGTCGACCACCGGGGACTCCTACCGCGAGATCCTCTCCTGGCTCATGGGGTCCCTCGGCGGCATCACGTGGCCCGAGGCACTGCTCGCCGCCGGCGCGACGCTCGTCCTCGGCGGCGCGCTCGCCACCCGGTCGCGCGTCCTGGACGCCTTCGCCCTCGGGGACGTCGCCGCCTCCTCCCTCGGTGTCGACGTGCGCCGCGCGCGCTGGGTGCTGCTCGTGGGAGTCACCCTGCTCACCGCCGTCCTCGTCTCGGTGTCCGGCGCGATCGGGTTCGTCGGGCTCGTCGTGCCGCACGCCGTACGGCTCGTCCTCGGCGCCCGCAACCACCGCGTGCTGCCGGTCGCGGCGCTCACCGGCGCGATCTTCCTGCTCCTGGCCGACACCGCCGCCCGCACCCTGTTCGACCCGCGCGAGCTGCCTGTCGGCATCCTCACCGCCGCGGTCGGTGCGCCGGTGTTCGCCGTCCTGCTGCGCCGGAGCCGGCTGTGAGCGCGGGGACGACGGCGCAGGCGGTACAGGCCGCCGCGCTCGCCGTCGCCGGCCTGCGGCTGAGCATCGGGGAGGCGCAGATCCTGCGCGACGTCGCTGCCCAGGTGCCGCCCGGGGAACTCAGCGCCGTCGTCGGGCCCAACGGCTCGGGCAAGTCGACGCTGCTGCGTGTGCTCGCCGGGGCGCTCGAGCCGGACGGCGGGGCGGTCCTGCTCGACGGCCGCGAGCTCAGCGCGATGCCGCGGCGCGCCCGGGCGCGGGAGGTGGCGCTCGTCGAGCAGGACGGGGCCGCGCCGGCCGCGCTCGACGTGCTCGACGTCGTCCTGCTCGGCCGCACGCCGCACCGGCCCACGTGGGGCGCGGACTCCGCGGAGGACCTCGCCGTCGCACGGGACGCGCTCGAGCGGGCGGGCGCGGCGGACCTCGCCGACCGGGACGTCGCCACCCTCTCCGGCGGCGAGCGCCAGCGGGTCCACCTCGCCCGGGCGCTGGCGCAGTCCCCCCGGCTGCTCCTGCTCGACGAGCCGACCAACCATCTCGACGTCGCAGCCCAGCTCGACGTCCTCCACCTGGCCGGTGAGCTGGCGGGGGTCGGCGTCACCGTGCTCGCCGCACTCCACGACCTGGGCCACGCGCTGCGGTACTGCTCGCACGTCGTCGTCCTCGACGGGGGCCGGGTCGTCGCCGCCGGGCCGCCCGCCGAGGTGCTCTCGGCCGAGCTCGTCTCGCGCGTCTACGGGGTACGCGCGGAGCGGGTCGTCGTCGGCGGACGGGACATGCTCCTGTACGAGCGGCGCTGACCGGCGCGGCTCCTAGCGGCCCACCTCCGAGAGCGTGAGCCCGGTGGCCGCGTCGAAGAGGTGGGCGCGGTCGAGGTCGACGCTGACGGACAGGCGCTCACCGAGCGTTCCGGTGACGGCCGGCCGGGCCTTGACCTTGAGCATCTCCTTGCCCACCTTGACGTCGACGACGGTGCGGTCCCCGAGCGGCTCGAGCCCGTAGAGCTCCCCGGCGAGCGCCGCGGCGCCGCGTGCCTCGACGGACACGTCCTCGGCGCGCAGGCCGAGCAGCAGCGGGCGCCCGTCCTCCGCCGTCGTCCACCGCGGTCGCGGCAGGGTCCAGCCCTCCTCCCCCACGAGCCGGTCCCCCTCGGCGCGGCAGGCGAGCAGGCTGATCCGCGGGCTGCCGACGAACCCGGCCACCCACTGGTTGGCCGGGCGGTCGTACACCTCGGTCGGGGTGCCGACCTGCTGCACCGCCCCCTCCCGGAGCACCGCGACCTGGTCCGCCATGGACAGCGCCTCGACCTGGTCGTTGGTGACGTAGACGAACGTGCCGCCGAGGCTGCGGTGGATCCGGGTGAGCTCGGTGCGCATCTCGACGCGGAGCTTGAGGTCGAGGTTGGTCAGCGGCTCGTCCATGAGGAACGCGCGCGGGTTGCGGACCAGTGCCCGCGCCAGGGCCACACGCTGCATCTCCCCGCCCGAGAGCTGGGCAGGCTTGCGGGCGAGGAGCCGCTCGATGTGGAGCAGGTCGGAGACCTTCGCGACGGCGGAGGCGATCGCGTCGGCCGAGGCACCCCGGGCCCGCAGCGGCGAGGCGATGTTCTCGAAGACGGTCTTGCGCGGGTACAGGGCGTAGCTCTGGAAGACCATCGCGAGGTCGCGCGCGGCCGGGGTGTCACCGGTCGCGTCACGCCCGTCGAGGTGCACCGTGCCGGCGTCGAGCCGCTCGAGGCCGGCGATGGCCCGCAGGGTCGTCGTCTTGCCCGCCCCCGAGGGTCCGAGGACGACGAAGAACGCGCCGTCGGGCACCTCGAGGGTCACCCCGTCGAGCGCCTGCACCTCACCGAAGGACTTGCGCAGCCCGTAGGCAGCCACCGTTCCCATCAGGCCACCAGCTCTTCCGTGCTCGAGTCGTAGACGGGCGGGGGCCCGCCGGTGTGCCGCAGTCCCACGGCCTCCTCGGGGTCGAAGCGGACGGTCCGAGGCATGCGGACACGGACGTCCTGCTCCCCGCTGGTGACGACGTAGATGATCTCGTCGCCCAGCACCTCGACGGACACCACCTCGCAGGGCACCGTGTCCTGCGTGCCGGGCGGGGTGATCTCCAGTGCCTCGGGCCGCACGCCGGCAACGAGCGGCCGGTCGCGCCGCAGGCCGGACGGCGGGGTGAGGGCGAGCCCGCCGGGCGCGCGCAGCAGCCCGTCGGCAACCTCGACGTCGAGGAGGTTCATCGGCGGGGAGCCGATGAACGCCGCGCAGAACAGGCTGGCCGGGCGGTTGTAGACCTCCAGGGGCGTGCCGACCTGCTCCACCCGGCCCTTGTTGAGGATCGCGATGCGGTGACCGAGCGACATCGCCTCGACCTGGTCGTGGGTGACGTAGACCATCGTCGTGCCGAGCTCGGCCTGCAGGTGCTTGATCTCGGTCCGGGTGTCGGCGCGCAGCTCGGCGTCGAGGTTGGTGAGCGGCTCGTCCATGAGGAAGGCGCGCGGCCGCCGCACGAGGGCCCGGGCGAGCGCGACCCGCTGCTGCTCCCCGCCGGAGAGCCGGTGCGGCTTGCGGTCCATGAGCGGACCGAGGCGCATCATCCGGGCGGCCTCGTCGACCCGCTCGCGGATCTCCGCCTTGGGCATGCCCTCGGCACGCAGCGGGAAGGCGAGGTTGTCCCGGGTCTTGAGGTGCGGGTAGAGGGCGTAGAACTGGAACACCATGGCGATGTCCCGCTCGGCGGGCGGCAGGTCGTTGACCAGGGTGTCCCCGATGCGGATGTCGCCCGACGTCTGGCGTTCCAGACCGGCCATGGCGCGCAGCGTCGTCGTCTTGCCGCAGCCCGACGGGCCGAGCATGACGAAGAGCTCGCCGTCACCGATGGACAGGTCGACGTGCTCGACCGCCACCGTCCCGTCCGGGTAGCGCTTGTGCAGGGAGGTGACCTCGATGCCGGCCATCAGCGCCTCACCGCCCCGAGGGTCACGCCGGCGACGAGGTGCTTGCGCACCAGGTAGGCGAACACGAGGACCGGGAGCGCGAACACCACCGCCGAGGCGGCGACCAGGCCCCAGTTCACCGTGGTGCCGCCGATGAGGCCGGCGATGGCCGGTGGGGCCGTCCGCACCTCCTGGCTGGACGTGAGGAAGATGGCATAGACGAACTCGTTCCACGAGAAGATGAGCGCGAACACCGCCGTCGCGGCGATGCCCGGGATGAGCAGGGGCAGGGTGAACTTCCGGAACGCCTGCAGGCGGGTGTAGCCGTCGAGCATGGCCGCGTCCTCGTACTCCGAGGGCACCTCGTCCACGAAGCCCTTCATCATCCAGATCGTGAACGGCAGGTTGAACGCCGTGTAGATGAGGATGAGCCCGAGCCTGGTGTCGATGAGCCCGAGCTCGCGGTACATGAGGAAGACGGGGATGACGACGACGACGGGCGGCATGAACCGGGTGGAGAGGATGAAGAACAGCTGGTCCTTCTTTGCCTTGAGCGTGAACCGTGAGTAGGCCCATGCCGCGGGGACGCCGAGCAGGGTGGCCAGCAGGGTCGAGGACCCTGCGACCACGACGGAGTTGAGGAACGACTGGGACAGGTCCGAGCGACCCCCGCCGGGGGCCACGAAGACGTCCTTGTAGTGCTGCAGGGTGACGTCGAACCCGAGGAACTTCGCCGGGACGGCGTAGATGTCCTGGCCGGTCTTGACGGACGTCTGAAGCATCCACATCACCGCGAAGAGCGAGCTGCCCAGCAGCACGGCCAGCAGCGCGATCTCGATCGCGGACCGGGCCCTGCCGACGTTCCCGCGGCGCGCACGCGTCGAGCCGCGGCTGACGGGACCGGGGACGGCGTCGTCGACGGAGATCGCCATCAGCCCTCCTTGAGCTTGTTGAGGTAGCGCAGGTAGAGCTGCGCCAGGACGATGACGACGAGGACCATGAGGATCCCGTACGCCGAGGCGGCCCCGGTACGGAAGCCGAGGAACGCGACCTTGTAGATGTGGAACGACAACGTCTCGGTGGACACCCCCGGTCCGCCGTTGGTGAGGACGTAGACGAGGTCGAACTGGCGGAAGGCCTCGATGGCTCGGAACATCACCGCGATGAGGAGCAGCGGCCACACCATCGGCAGCGTGATGTTGCGGAACCGGAACCACTCCGAGGCCCTGTCGATGGACGCTGCCTCGTACAGGTACTTGGGCACCGCGGTGAGCCCGGCGAGCGCGATGAGCATGATGAACGGCGTCCACTGCCAGGTGTCGACCAGGATCAGCGAGAACAGCGCCGTCCGCTGCTGGGTGAGCCACTCCACCGGTTCGAGCCCGAGGGAGACGAGCAGGCTGTTGACCACGCCGAACTGCGCGTCGAGCATGAAGCGCCAGAACAGCCCGACGACGACCGGCGAGAGCATCATCGGGACGAGGAACAGCGTGGTCAGCAGCCCGCGCCCCCGCGTGCGCCGCGAGATGAGGTACGCGATGGAGAAGCCGAGCACGGTCTGCAGGACGACCGCACCGGCGACGAACAGCGCCGTCGTCAGGGCTCGCGCGTGGACCTCCGACGACGTGAGGACGTCGGCGTAGTTCTCGAACCCGACGAAGCTGCCGGGCTCGCTGCTCGTGGCCGAGTAGTCCGTGAACGACAGGTACAGGGCCCACAGCAACGGGAAGACCGACATGCCGAGCAGCAGGAGCATCGCCGGGGAGATGAAGGCCACGGCGAGCCCACGGTCACGCAGGCGGGGGGAGCGCCCCGGTGAAGGAGGCAGGGATGCTGCCTCCTCCACCGGCGCATCGATCGACGTCGTCATGCTCCGGCTCACAGCCCGCCGTCGCCGTCCAGCACCGACTGCTGCTCCCGGGCGATGTCGTCGAGTGCCGTCTGCGGGTCCTTGGCCCCGTTGAGGGCCGCGTTGACGTTCGTGTTCTCGATGTCGATGAGGCGGGCGTACTCGGGCACGTTCCACATGTCCCGCTGCCGGGAGACGGAGTCGGCGTAGACCTGGTTGAACGGTCCGGCCTCGAGGAACTCCGCGGACTCCAGGGCGTCCGTGCGCGAGGGCACGCCGCCGGCCGCGGCCCACTTCTTCTGGATGTCCTCCTGCTCGAACCACCGCATGAAGTTCAGCGCCTCGGCCACCCGGTCGTCGGGGGCGTAGGCCGAGATGTGCATCCCCATGCCGCCGAGCGGCACGAGGTCGGTCTCCTGCGTCGGCAGGGTGGCGAAGCCGAGCTTGTCGAGGATCTCCTCGCGTGTGTCCCCGAGCGTGGACTGCGCCGGGTCGAGGAGCCCGCCACTCGCCGCGATCCAGTTGAACGCGATGCACGCGCTGCCCTGCGCGACGGCGGCGTTGACCTCGTCGAGGAACCAGTTGCCGGAGCCGGGGGCCGTCAGCGGCTTCATCTCGTTGACGAGGACGTCCATCGCCCGCTGACCGGCCTCGTCGTTGATGACGCCCTCGATCTGGCCCTCCTCACGGTTCCAGAGGTTGCCGCCGTAGAGGGCGTTGACCGTGTTGTAGGTGACCGCCGCGGCGTCCGAGCCGTTGGCCTGGTGGAAGGCGAGCCCGCTGACGCCCGGGTTGTCCTCCTGGCACTGCGCGGCGACCTCGATCATCTCGTCCCACGTCTCGGGGGGCTCGTCGCCGATGAGGTCCTTGCGGTAGATCATCGTCCACGTGTCGCCGAGCAGCGGCAGCCCGTACATGCGCGCGTTCTCGTCACGCTGCCCCGTCTCCGCCTGCGGGTACTGGCCGTAGGCCGCCAGGAGGTAGGGGTCGTAGGCGTCGGTCTCGATGTTCTCGTTGATGAAGTCGGTGATGTCGAGGATGTTGCCGTTCGTCACGGCCTCACCGATGTGCTGGGAGTCGAGGACCGCGATGTCGAAGTCCGTCTGTCGCGCGGCGAACTGGGTGAACATCGCGTCGTGCCAGTTCGCGTTCGGCACGGTGTTGACCGTGATGGTGACGTTCGGCCGCTCCTTGGAGTACTCCGCGTTGGCGAAGTCCTCGAGGAGCTGGGCGGGGGGCCACTCGAACCAGATGAAGCTGAGCTCGAGCGGCTCGTCGGTGAGCTCGGGGATCGTCGCGGGCGCTACGGGACCCTCTGCGTCCGCGTCGTCGGTGCTGCCCTCGCCGCCGCCGCCGCCACAGGCGGCCAGGGCGAGGGCGAACAGCGTGGTCGCTGCCACTGCCCCAGCCCGGCGGCCGTGGCGAGAGCTCCGTCGGTCTCGCTGTGGGTTGGTCATCGGTACTCCTGCTTCCTGCCTCGGGGATGGTGCGGTCGGTTCCTTGCGGTGCGGTGTCACCAGGACGTCGCTACGTACTGGGTCTCCATGAACTCGAGCAGGCCCTCGGTGCTCCCCTCGCGGCCCAGGCCGCTCTGCTTGGTGCCGCCGAAGGGCGCGGCAGGGTCGGACACGAGCCCCCGGTTGAGGCCGACCATGCCGCTGTCGATGCTCTCGGCCAGCCGCAGCCCGCGGCCGAGCTCGCCCGTGTAGAGGTAGCTGACGAGGCCGTACTCCGTGTCGTTGACCATCGTGAGCATCTCCTCCTCCCGCTCGAAGCGGACCACCGGGGCCACCGGCCCGAAGATCTCCTCGTGCAGGAGGCGGGCGTCCGCCGGCACGTCGACGAGCACGGTCGGCGGGTAGTAGGAGCCCGGTCCGTCCTCCGGCCGGGCGCCGCCGAGGACGGCGCGGGCGCCGCGGGCGAGCGCGTCCTGGACGAGCTCGTCGACCTTCCGGACGGCGTCGTCGTTGATGAGCGGCCCGCACTGGGTGCGCTCGTCGGAGCCCGGCCCGACCCGGACGGCGGCCATCCGGGCGACGAGGCCCTCGACGAAGGTGTCGTGGACCGGTGCCTGGACGAAGAACCGGTTCGCAGCGGTGCACGCCTGGCCCCCGTTGCGCATCTTGGCGACCATCGCCCCCTCGACCGCCGCGTCGACGTCGGCGTCGGCGAGGACGACGAACGGCGCGTTGCCGCCGAGCTCCATCCCGCACTTGAGCACCTGGTCGGCGGCGGTGCGCAGCAGGCGGCGGCCGATCTCCGTCGAGCCGGTGAAGGAGAGCATGCGGGTGCGGGGGTCGGTGAGCACCGCCTCGATGACGGGACCGGGCCGCCTCGTGGTGAGGACATTGAGGACCCCGTCGGGCAGCCCTGCCTCCTGGAGCAGGGCCGCCACCGCGAGCGCCGTCAGCGGTGTCTCGGTGGCCGGCTTGAGGATCGCGGTGCACCCGGCGGCGAGGGCCGGCGCGATCTTGCGGGTCGCCATCGCCGCGGGGAAGTTCCACGGGGTGATGAGCACGCTGATGCCGACGGGCCGGTGGGTGACCACCAGCCGGTTGCCCCCGCCCGGGGAGAGTCCCACCTGGCCGCGCAGCCGGACCACCTCCTCGCCGTACCACCGGAAGAACTCCGCGGCGTAGGCGACCTCGGAGCGGGCGTCCGCCAGCGACTTGCCGTTCTCGAGGCTGATGAGGAGGGCGAGCTCCTCGCTGCGCTCGTGCATGAGCGTGTGGACGCGCAGCAGCAGCTCGGCCCGGGCGCGGGGCGCGGTCGCCGCCCACCCTGCCGCGGCGGCGGCCGCGGCGTCGACCGCGTCCTGGGCGTCCGGGACCCCGGCGTCGGCGACGGAGGCCAGCACCTCGCCGGTGGCGGGGTCGCGCACGTCGATACGTCCCCCGTCGTGGCCACCGCGCCAGGCACCGGCCACGAGGAGGTCGGTGGGGACGTCGAGGCGGTCGAGGACCGGTCGCACGGACTCGTGCATCCTGAGGCTCATCGGGCAGCTTCCTTCGTGGTGAGGTCCGGGGCGGACGGCCCGGACGCCTGGCGCAGCGACGCCCGGTCGCCGCTGTGGGCGGCGCGCACGATCCGCTCCAGGGAGTCGGCGTCGACCGGACGGGGGTTGTTCGCGACGAGCCGCGCGGCCCCGAGGGCCTGCTCCGCCGTCCAGCGCAGCCGGTCGGCAGGCAGCCCGAGGTCGGCGAGTGTGGCGGGGATGCCCACGGCAGCGAGCAGGGCCGCGACCCGGTCGATCGCCTCGTCGGCCAGGTCCTCCTCGGCGGCGTCCGGGGACGCGCCCATCGCCAGGGCGACGGCGGCGAGCTCGGGGACGCGGGCCGGCCGGTTGAACTCCATGACGTAGGGCAGCAGGACCCCGACCCCGACGCCGTGCGGGGTGTGGGTGAGCGCGCCGACCGGATACTGGATCGCGTGGGCCACGGCGGTGCCGGCCGTGCCGAGGGCGAACCCGCCGGCGGTGGCCCCGAGCATCATCGCCTCGCGCGCCGCCATGTCGGTCGGGTCCGTCCACGCGCGCACCAGGGCGCCGGCGATCTGCCGGACGGCCATGAGGGCGTAGGTGTCGGTCAGCGTGTTCTTCCCGACGAAGACCCGCTCCGTGGCGAGCTCGGCGCTGACCGGACGGCGGATCGCGGTGAAGGCCTCGATCCCGTGGGACAGGGCATCGGCACCCGCACTCGCGGTGAGGGCGGGCGGGCAGCCGACGGTGAGCTCGGGGTCGCACACGGCGGTGTGCGGGATGAGGTGTGGGCTGGAGATGCCGACCTTGCTCACCCGCTCGGGGTCGGTGAGCACGGCGACGGGCGTCACCTCCGACCCGGTCCCGGCGGTCGTCGGCAGCGCCACGACCGGCATCACCGGGCCGGGCACGCGGCACTCCCCGTAGTAGTCCGACGGCACTCCCCCGTGCGTGAGGAGCACGGCCACCGCCTTGGCGAGGTCGAGACAGCTGCCACCTCCCATGCCGACGACGACGTCCGGCTCGGCGTCGGCGGCGAGGGCGGCGCACTCGATCACCTGGTGCACGGGGACGTCCGCGAGCACCTCGGCGAAGACCGTCACCCGCACCCCCGCGCCCTCGAGCAGCCCGACGAGCTCGGCGAACTCCTCCGTGGCACCGAAGCGGGCGTCCGTGCAGACCAGGGCCCGGGAGCCGAGAGCGGCGGTGAGGCTGCCCAGGGCGCGACGCTGCCCGACGCCGAACACGACCTGTCGAGGTGCACGCAGGACACCGAGCATGCTCATGGGGGCTCCATGGGTAGTGGAAGAAGCCGGCGGGACGTACGCGACAATGCGATGTGGATGAAGCGCCGATGCTTTCCGATACGATCCGATGTGCCGAGATCATGGAGCACCCGGCGAGCCGCTGTCAACCACCGCGAGACGAAAGTGGGCACACCCCTGTGAACGAGGACATGACGCCGGAGCGCGCGGCCGGCGGCCCGCACCCGGGAGCACAGCCCGGCCGGCCCCTCGCCGACGAGGTGCACGACACCCTCCTCCGCCAGCTCATGTCCTCGCGGTTCGTGCCGGACTCCCGGGTGACGATCGACGCCCTGGCACGCGAGCTCGGCGTCTCGCAGACGCCGATCCGGGCTGCCCTCAACCGCATGGAGGCCGACGGCCTGGTCGTCCGGGTGCCGCACGCCGGCTACCGGATCCCTCCCCTCATCACCCGCGAGCGGTTCGACGACATGCTCGAGCTCCGCCTGCTCCTCGAGCCCGCGGCTGCCCGCCGCGCCGCCGAGCGAGCAACGTCTGCCCAGGTCAACGAGCTGCGCAGGCTACTGGAGGAGATGGCGGGCCTGGAGGAGGGTGACGGGCCGAGCGCCTACGGCACCTTCGGCCTGCGCGACGCCGCCTTCCACGACCTCGTCGCCTGCAGCGCCGGGAACCAGCTCGTGCGCGAGGCACTCGCCCGGCTGCACACCCACGTGCACCTCTTCCGGCTCGTCTACGACACCCAGGTGACCTACCTGGCCATGAGCGAGCACGACGAGATCCTCGCCGCCATCGCGGCGCGCGACCCCGACCAGGCCGCCTACGCCATGCGCCAGCACATCCTCCTCTCGGGCGACAGGTTCCGGCCGCTGTTCGACGACGCACTGCTCGCGACCGCTCCGTAGACGGGGGTTGACTGGCAGCCGCCCGGCGCGCGATCCTTGGGCGTCAGACGAGATCGGATCGGATCTGATCCGCTCGGCCCCACCGGCCGAGCGGCACCCCTCACCCAACGTCGAGTGCGAGGAGACAGTCAGGTGCCCAGAGCGTTGCTCCTGACCGGCGATGCCGCCGAGGAGCTTGACACCATGTACCCCTACTACCGCGTGCAGGAGGGCGGCTGGGACGTCGACGTCTCGTCGAGGACGATGCGCGACGTGCAGCTCGTCATCCACGAGTTCGACCCGAACTCCGACGCGTACGTCGAGAAGAACGGCCGCAAGCTGCCGGTCGACGTGCCCTGGGAGGACGTCGACGTCGAGCTCTACGACGCCCTCATCATCCCCGGGGGCCGCGCCCCCGAGTGGATGCGCGTGGACGCCCACGTCCGCCGGATCACCGAGCACTTCTTCGCCCGCAACCTGCCGATCGCCCTGGTCTGCCACGGCGCGCAGGTGCCGGCGGTGTACGGGCTGCTCAAGGGCCGGCGGACCGCGTGCTTCCCGCCCATCACCGGCGACATGGAGAACGCGGGGGCGACGGTCGTGGACGCCCCCGACGTCGTCGACGGCAACCTCGTCTCCTGCCGGGGATGGCCGGACATGCCGCAGTTCGGGCGGGCGATGATGGACCTCTTCTCGAAGTCCCTCGTCACCGCCTGATGCGCCCGACCACCCTCGACCGGTGAGGGCCGAGCGCACCGTCGTCGTCGACGGTTCGCCGGTCCACGTGACCGAGGGCGGCGCCGGACCGGCGGTCCTGCTCCTGCACGGCTCCGGACCCGGGACGACCGGGTCCGGAGCCTGGGCCGCCACCATCGACGCGCTCGCGGGCTCGTGGCGGCTGGTGGCCCCCGACCAGGCGGGCTTCGGCCGCACCCCCCTGCCGCTGGGCTCGCGCGGCGGGCTGCGGGTCTGGACGGAGCAGGCCGCCGCGCTCATGGACGCCCTCGACCACGAGTCCTACGCCGTCGTGGGCCACTCCATGGGTGGCGCCGTCGCCCTGGCGCTGGCGGCCGCGCGTCCCCGGCAGGTCACCCACGTCGTGCCGGTGGGGACGATGGGCGCCCCGGGGGCGCCGTTGTCGCCCGACCTCGACGCCGTGTGGGCCGCTCCCGCCACCGAGGACGGCGCGCGGGACATGCTCGAGCGCATCCTGCTCGACCGGTCGCTGGTCACCGAGGCGGCGGTGTCGGCCCGGACTGCGGCGATGCGGGCCGGCCAGGCCGCGTTCGCCCGGCTCTTCCCGCCGCCCCGCACGCGGTGGGCTGAGGACCTCACCCTGTCGGCGCAGACCCTGGCAGCGGTCCGCGCGCCGGCCCTGCTCGTCCACGGCGCCCAGGACCGCCTCACTCCCCTGCGCGCGGCGGCGCTGCCGCTGCTCGACCACCTCGCCGACGTCCGGCTGCACGTCCTGGGGCGGTGCGGTCACGCGCCGCAGGTCGAGCACCCGGAGGAGTTCCACCGGCTGCTGGGCGGCTTCCTCGGCCGGGAGTGAGAGCCGGGCCCACCTGCTCAGTTCGTGGCGCCCGCCGCTCTCCGGACGAGCTGGGCGATCTGCTCCTGCTCGGCCGGACCGAGCGGGCCGGTCACGGCGTACGACGTCGGCCACATGACGCCGTCGTCGAGCCGGGCCGCCTCCTCGAACCCGAGGCTGTTGTAGCGGGTGCCGTACTTCGCAGAAGAGTGGAAGAAGACGACGACCTTGCCGTCGGCGTCGGTCCACGCCGGCTGCCCGTACCAGGTCTTCGGGCGCAGGCCGGGCGCGGCCTCGGAGACGATGACGTGGACGCGCTCGGCGACGGCCCGCTGGTCCTCCGGCATCGCGCGGATGCTCTTCAGCAGGTCCTCGAGTCCCGCCGCAGCCTTCTTCCCTCCCTTCTCCGCGCGCAGCTCCGCAGCGCGTTCCCTGATCGCCGCGAGCTCCACCTCGGTGAACCCACCGGACTCCTCGTGTGCCATGAGCCGCTCCTCCCTCGTCGATGAGGTCACGCTAGGGCGACGGGCGGCACGGTCGCTTCTCGAATCCTGATCGAGTTCCGCGGCGCCTCCTCCAGCAGGTACCGAGACATCCGGTCCGGGACCCGCTCGCGGTCGTCAGTACCCGGTGACAGAACCCGCCGAGCCCCGCACCGCTCCGATGCCGGCGATCGCGACGAGGACGAGGACCAGCATCGCCGCACGGGTCAACCAGCGCCGGCGACGCCCCCAGGTCGACGCGACGACGACGGACAGTGCGTAGACCGCCGCGACGATGCCCGTCCACGTCACCCCGGCAGGCCTTCGCTCCGCGCCGCCGCACCCTGGCGGAGCCGGATAGATCGCGGGGCAGACGACTTCCATGGGAACCACCAGCCACCAGATGGCTGCCAAGGTGGCCACGAGGACGACGGTCGCAGCGATGACCACGCTTCGCGTCCCCATGCCGGGTGACGTCGCCGTCGAGTCGTCAACGGTCATGTCGTGCAGGTTAGCGTTCTCGGCGGCCGGGGCGAACGGCACTCGGTACGCAGACTCCGCAAGCGCGCGGCGGGATCAGCGGGCGAGGTCGCGGCGACGGAACCCGGCGAAGCCGATGAGGAGGAAGCCTGTGGTGAACAGGGTGATCCACAGGAGCCCGGTGAGGTCGACGGCGGTCGCAGTCACCTCGGGGACGTGCCAGAAAGGGCTGATTCCCAGGACCCAGTCGTCCAGGCCGAACGTGGGTCCCAGGAGGGTGAGGCCGAAGGAGGCCACGACCCCGATCCAGGCGGCCAGGCTGACGGCCGGCCGGGCGCCGATGACGGCGGCGGAGACGGCGACGACGGTCCACACGGCAGGGACGGTGGCGAGGGCCTGCAGGAGGACGTCGGAGAAGGTGACGCCGATGTCGGAGCCCGAGGCGAGGGCGGCGACGAGGGTGCCGGCGATCAGCAGGTAGATGGTGGGCGCACCGAGCGCGAGGAGCACATTGCCGACGTAGTAGCGGGAACGGGTGACGGCGGTCGCCATGACCGGCTCGACGCGGTCCTCCATCTCCTCGCTGCGGACCTTGAGCATGGTCTGGACGCCGGGAACGGCGGCGATGATGCCGAGCAGGCTCAGGAGCGTGAGGAGGAACGCGGAGATCAGGTGGGACTGTCCGGTCGCACCCGCGGCGAGGATCTGCCCGGCCGGGCTGTCGGGGCCCAGGACGTCGGTGATGGAGGCCGCGAGGTATCCGAACACGATGCCGAGAAGGGCGAAGGCGATGGTCCAGGCGATGAGAAGACCGCGGTTGAGCCTCAGCGTCAGCCCCCAGGCGGTGCGGGCCCTGCCGCGCGAGGGTCCGGGCGCCGGCTTGATCGCTCCCTGCCCGAAGTCACGACGTGCCTGCAGGATGAATGCGGCGACCAGGGCGACGAGTGTGAGCGCGCCGGCGAGCAGCAGGGGCCACCAGTGGTCGCCCGTCGCCGGCCGGGTCTCGGTCATCCAGCCGAGCGGGTTGGCCCAGACGGCCCACGCGGGTGCCTCGACGGCGTAGGCGAAGCCACGGAGGACGAACAGGGTGCCGAGGGTGGCCACGGCGATGGAGCTCGCGGTGTGTGCGTCGGAGCCGAGCTGGGCGGCGATCGCCGCAACGCCGGTGAACATCCACCCGGTGGCGGTGAAGGTGGCCCCGAGCAGCATGGAGGGTCCCCACCCGCCTCCGCAGGCGACGGTGAGCAGGGCGGAGACCAGGCCGAGCGCGAGGCTGCCGGTCAAGGCCATGGCGACGCCGGTGAGCAGGCGACTGGAACGGCCGAGCACACCGGAGGCCAGGAGCTCGGCCTGTCCGGAGTCCTCCTGGCCGCGGGTGGCACGCATGACGGTGGAGATGGCCCCGAGCGCCGCGAGGAACCCGCCCAGGGCCAGGGCGCGCCAGGCGTTGAACCCGTCGGCGGTGGTCACGTCGAACGCCGGTCCGAAGATCAGGCCGAGGGCCGGGTTCGCGCCGACCGCAGCCGCCAGACCCTGGCGAGCCTGCTGCGTGTGGAAGACCCAGGGGTAGACGAGGACCGAGGAGGCGGACAGGACGGTCGCGATGGCAACCCATGGCGCGAACTTGCGCCCGTCGTGCCTGAGGGACGTGCGCAGGAGTGGGAGCGTCCCGGTGAGGCTTCCTCCTTCGGCCCTGGCAGTGGCGGCCGGGCTCATCGCGTCCCTCCGGCGGCGTGTGCGGCGTCCTCGTCCTCGTACAAGCGGAGGAACACGCTCTCCAGGGACGGCGGCTCGACGGTCAAGGACACGAGCCCGTACCCGGTCAGCAGGGTCATGGCGTCACCGATGCGGTCGGACTCGACCGTGACGTCGAGACGGTTCCCCTCGAGACGGACGTCGTGCAGGCGGGTGAGGTCGTTCGGGTCCGGGACCCGCTCGAGGACGGCGTGCACCGCGGTCCGGGCGTCGCCTCGCACGTCGGTCAGGGTGCCGGACCGGATGATCCGCCCGTTGCGGATGATGCTGAGCCGGTCGGCCAGCGTCTCGATCTCCGCCATGATGTGGCTGGAGAGCAGCACCGTCGTGCCCCGCGCCCGGGCCTCGGCGATGACGTCCTGGAACACCTTCTCCATCAGGGGGTCCAGGCCGCTGGTCGGCTCGTCGAGGATGAGCAGCTCGGCGTCGGAGGCCAGGGCGGCGACGATCGCCACCTTCTGACGGTTGCCCTTGGAGTACTGGCGGCCACGCTTGGTGGGGTCGAGCTCGAACCGTTCGACGAGCTCCGCCCGGCGATCCTCGTTCAGGCCGCCGCGCATGGAACCGAGCAGGTCGATCGCCTCTCCGCCCGTCATCCCGGGCCACAGCGAGACGTCGCCGGGCACGTACGCCAGGCGTCGGTGCAGAGCCACCACGTCGCGCCACGGGTCCTGGCCGAGCAGCCGCACGGTGCCGCCGTCGGCCCTGAGCAGCCCGAGGAGCACGCGGATGGTCGTGGACTTCCCTGCGCCGTTCGGGCCGAGGAAGCCGTGCACCTGGCCGCGCTCGACCCGGAGGTCCACGCCTCGCAACGCCGGGAACTTGCCGTAGGACTTCGTCAGGCTGTCGATCTCGATCACTGCCTCTGCCGCGCTCATGCGTCTCTCCCAGCCTGCGAGTACCCATCCATGGCAGGTCCACCATAACTCCACGGGTGAGGAACTCTGCAAGTGGGGAGTTAAGGTGGGGTATGACCGACGACCCAGCCGGATCCCGTCGTCGACCGACGGGGCGACGCCCCGGCGACAGCGGGACCCGCGAGGCGATCCTGGACTCCGCCCTGGCGCTCTTCGCCGAGCGCGGGTACGAGGGAGCCTCGATCCGTGCGATCGCGACCGACGCAGGCGTGGACCCGGCACTGATCCGCCACTTCTTCGGGGACAAGGACACCCTCTTCGCCGTCGCGGTCTCGGACCGCACGGCGATACCCGAACGTCTGGCGGCCTCGCTCGCCGGCGCCCCGCAGGAGATCGGCCACCGCGTCACGGACAGCTACCTGCGCATGTGGGACGAACCGCAGACGCGTCGGGTCCTGCTCGCCCTGGTCCGCTCCACGACCACCGCGGAGCGGGCAGCGGACATGGTGCGCGACCTCCTCGGAGCGCACATGCACGAGACGACGGGGATCACCGCAGAGGACCCCCGGATGCTGGGCGTCGCACTCGCCGCCTCCCATCTCCTCGGCGTCGCCCTCGCCCGCCACGTCATCCGGGTGCCCGCCCTCGCCACCATGGATCACGCCGCCCTCGTGGACCAGGTCGCACCTGCGGTGCAGCACTACCTGGGGAACGTCCTCGCGCTCCCCGGCGGCGCACGGAGGGACTAGCCCCACCGCCCGGCAGGTCGGCCGCAGCGGGGTCCCCTCTGCGTGCCTGGACGCGTGGGACGCGCCCTGCGCCGGTCAGCCGCGGCCGTCGGCCAGGCCGCGGGCGTACGCCTCGGCCGAGCCCTCCCGGAACAGGTCGTCCTCGGACCGGCGGGCGAGCACGCGGGCTCCCTCGCCGTCCTCGCGGGTGACGAGGTGCCCCAGCCCGCGGACGACGGCGACAGGGCGTCCGTCGGCCTTGCCCTTGACGAGCTCGGCCGCGGCGGCGATCTCGTCGGCGGCGGCGATGACGGTCATCCGCAGCTCGCGGCCGTAGCCGTCGCGCCGGCCACGGTGGTCCTGGAGGGTGCGGATGCCTGCGGCGCCGATGGCGATGTCGGTGACGCCCTCGCGCCACGGCCGCCCCACGGTGTCGGTGACGACGACGCCGGGCCGCACCCCGAGCCGCGCGTCCAGCCCGCGGCGCAGCGCCCGGGCGGAGGCGTCGGGGTCCTCCGGCAGGAGCAGCGCCGTCCCGAGCGGGACGTCGGAGGTGTCCACGCCCGCTGCCGCGAGGACGAGCCCCTGCGGGTTCTCCACGATGCGCAGCGTCGAGCCGTCGGGGCGGACGCGCTCGGCCACCACGCGCACCGTCTGGCCGGCGATCACCTGCTCCAGCTCCTCGCGGGTCCGCGCGGCGACGAGCCGTCGCTCGGCCTTGGCCACGACCTTGCTCGCGACGACGACGACGTCCCCCTCGACCATCCCCGTCGAGCCGTCGGGCCAGGTGAGGGCGCGCAGCCCCGGGCTGAGCAGCGCGGCGAGGTCGTCCCCGCCGGTGACGGGCGGGACGCCCTCGACTGCCTGAGCCATGATCATCATCAGCGCACCACCTTGGGGAGGACGTCGCGGCCGAAGACCTCGAGCCACCGGCGCTGGTCGCGCCCGACGTTGTGGAGATAGACGTGGTCGACGCCGAGGTCGGCGTACTTCTGCAGCTCGGCGCGGTGGACGTCGGGGTCGGAGGAGATGACCATCCGCCCGGCGAAGTCCTCGGGCCGCACGAGGCGGGCCATCGCGGCGAAGTCGAAGGGGGAGCGGATGTCCGCCTTGGCGAAGCGCATCGCCCCGTTGGGCCACTCGGTGAGCGCGTTCGCGAGCGCCTCCTCCTCCGTGGGCGCCCACGACAGGTGGAGCTGGAGGATCTTCGGCATCGTCGCCGGGTCCTTGCCCGCCTCCCGGGCGCCCTGGGCGAAGCGGTCGAACAGCCCGGCCACCTTCTCCACCGGGGCGCCGACGGTGATGATCCCGTCGGCGTGCTTGCCCGCACGCCGCGCGGTCACCGGGCCGCCGGTGGCGACGTAGATGGGCGGGGCCTGCTCCGGCATCGTCCACAGCCGGGTGGACTCCAGCCGGAAGAAGGTGCCCGAGTGCTTCGTGTCCTTGCCCGCGAGGGAGGCGGTGAAGAGCTTGGAGATGATCTCCACGGCCTCGAACATCCGGTTGATCCGCTCGGGCGCCTCGGGCCAGTACGGCGCGACGACGTGCTCGTTGAGCGCCTCCCCGGAGCCGATCCCCAGCCAGTGCCGTCCCGGGTACATCGCCGCGAGCGTCGCCGAGGCCTGCGCGACCACCGCCGGGTGGTAGCGGAAGGTCGGCGCGGTGACGCCCGGGCCGATGTCCCCGCGGGTGCGCTCCCCCAGCGCCGCCAGGACGTTCCACACGAAGGAGGCCTGGCCCTGCGTCGGTGTCCAGGGCTGGAAGTGGTCGGCGGCCATGACGCCGGTGAAGCCGTGGGCCTCGGCGTGGGCCGCGTAGTCGAGCACCTCCCGCGGGTGGAACTGCTCCAGGGCAGCGGCGTAGCCGATCTTCATGCCGGCCAGTCTCCCAGGCCCGCGCTGCGGCCCGCACACGCCCCCTCCGTGCCGCGGCCCACACGACGTCACCGGGGCTGCGCCAGGACCCCTGCGCGCCGCGGGGCGGGACCGTGGAAGAATCGGGTCCCATGACCGACGAGCACGACCTCACGCCCGCCGCCCCGCTCGCCAACCCGTCCGTCCCGGACAAGGTGAGCCTCGAGGGCCTCGAGGACAAGTGGGAGACCCGCTGGAGCGAGCAGGGCACCTACCGCTTCGACCGCACGGCGACGCGCGAGCAGGTCTTCTCGATCGACACCCCGCCGCCGACCGTCTCCGGCTCGCTGCACGTGGGGCACGTGTTCTCCTACACCCACACCGACGTCGTCGCCCGCTACAAGCGGATGACCGGCAAGAAGGTCTTCTACCCGATGGGGTGGGACGACAACGGCCTGCCCACCGAGCGCCGGGTGCAGAACTACTACGGCGTGCGCGTGGACCCGACGCTGCCCTACGTCCCGGACTTCGTGCCCCCGCACGACGGCGGTGACGGCAAGAGCGTCAAGGCCGCCGACCAGCAGCCGATCTCCCGGCGCAACTTCGTCGAGCTGTGCCAGCGCCTCACCCAGGAGGACGAGAAGCAGTTCGAGGCGCTGTGGCGCCACCTCGGCCTCAGCGTCGACTGGGCCATGCACTACCAGACCATCGGGCGGGAGTCCCAGCTCGTCGCGCAGGCCGCGTTCCTGCGCAACCTCGCGCGCGGCGAGGCCTACCAGGCCGCGGCCCCCGGCCTGTGGGACGTCACGTTCCAGACCGCCGTCGCCCAGGCCGAGCTCGAGGCGCGCGACTACCCCGGCCACTACCACCGGGTCGCCTTCCACCTGGCCGACCCGGCCGTCGGCGAGGGCCTGGAGCAGGTGACGGACGGCAAGGTCTACATCGAGACGACCCGCCCGGAGCTGCTGCCCGCCGTCGTCGCCCTCATCGCCCACCCCGACGACGAGCGCTACCAGCCGCTGTTCGGCACCACCGTGCGCTCCCCGCTCTTCGGCGTCGAGGTGCCGGTCCTCCCCCACCCCGCCGCGGAGATGGACAAGGGCGCCGGCATCGCGATGTGCTGCACCTTCGGTGACCTCACCGACGTCCAGTGGTGGCGCGAGCTCGACCTGCCCACCCGCTCGGTCATCCGCCGCGACGGCCGCCTCCTCGCCGAGGTGCCCGAGTGGGTCACCGAGCCCTCCGCCGTCGCCCTGTGGACCGACTCGCTCGCGGGCAAGACGACCTTCAGCGCCCGCAAGGAGATCGTCGAGGCGCTGCGCGCGAGCGGCGACCTCGACGGCGAGCCCACGCCCACCCAGCGCAAGACCAACTTCTTCGAGAAGGGCGACAAGCCCCTCGAGATCGTCACCTCCCGCCAGTGGTACATCCGCAACGGCGGACGCCCGGCCACCGACGCCCAGGGCCGTGACCTGCGCGAGGCGCTGCTCGAGCGCGGCCGCGAGCTGGGCTTCCACCCCGACTTCATGCGGGTGCGCTACAACAACTGGGTCGAGGGCCTCAACAGCGACTGGCTGATCTCGCGCCAGCGCTTCTTCGGGGTGCCGATCCCCGTGTGGTACGCCCTTGACGACGCCGGCGAGCCGGACTACGACCGCGTCCTCACGCCCTCGCAGGACATGCTCCCCGTCGACCCGAGCATCGACGTCCCGCCGGGCTACACCGAGGAGCAGCGCGGCCAGGCCGGCGGCTTCGTCGGCGAGGTCGACATCATGGACACGTGGGCGACGTCCTCGCTCACCCCGCAGATCGCCGGTGGCTGGCTGCGCGACGAGGACCTCTTCTCCCGCGTCTACCCGATGGACCTGCGCCCGCAGGGCCAGGACATCATCCGCACCTGGCTGTTCGCCACCGTCGTCCGCGCGCACCTCGAGTTCGACGGCCTGCCGTGGAGCGACGCCGCCATCTCCGGCTGGATCCTCGACCCGGACCGCAAGAAGATGTCGAAGTCCAAGGGCAACGTCGTCACCCCGATGGGCCTGCTCGAGGAGCACGGCTCGGACGCGGTGCGCTACTGGGCCGCCTCCGCGCGCCTGGGCACCGACGCCGCCTTCGAGGTCGGCCAGATGAAGATCGGCCGGCGCCTGGCGATCAAGGTCCTCAACGCCTCGAAGTTCGCCCTGACGATGGGCGGGGACATCCCCGCCCGGCTCGACGTCTCGGCCGTCACCGAGCCGCTGGACAGGTCCCTGCTCGCCGCGCTCGCCGACGTCGTCGAGGGCGCGACGACGTCCTTCGAGCGCTACGACCACACCCGCGCGCTCGAGCTCACCGAGACGTTCTTCTGGACGTTCTGCGACGACTACCTCGAGCTCGTCAAGGACCGCGCCTACGGCACCACCGAGGCCGGCTTCACGCCCACCGAGGTCACCTCCGCGCGCACGACGCTCGCGGTGACCATCGACGTCGTCCTGCGGCTGCTCGCCCCGTTCCTGCCCTTCGCCACCGAGGAGGTCTGGAGCTGGTGGCGCAGCGGGTCGGTGCACACCGCACCGTGGCCCTCCGCCGCTCCCCTGCGCCAGGCCGTGCCCGACGCGGACCCGGCACTGCTCCAGGTCACCGGCAGCGCCCTGGCGGCGCTGCGGAAGGTGAAGTCCGAGGCCAAGGTCTCCCAGCGGACGACCTTCGCCCGGGTGCGCCTGGACCTGCCCGCCGCCGACGTCGAGCGCATCGGCCACGCGGTCGGTGACCTGCGGGCCGCCGGGCGCGTCCGCGGCGACCTCGAGATCGCCGGGCACACGGACCTCGAGGGAGCCGTCGTCGGCGCCCACGAGCTCGACGAGCCGCCCGCCAAGCGCTGAGACCCATACCCGGGGCGCCACCACTGCCCCAGACCGCGAGGAGATCCCATGAACGCGCCACGTCCGGAATCCAGTACCCCGGGGCTCGGCCACCTCGAGCCCTCCATGTCCCTGCCGTGGGTGCTCAGTGACCGTCTCTCCCGCGACCCCGCCGGGGTGATCTTCGAGCGCAAGGCCTCCCTGGGCGGGCGCTTCGTCCCGGTGACCGTGCAGACGTTCGCCGGCGAGGTCACCGCCGTCGCCAAGGGCCTCATCGGCCTGGGCATCGAGCCGGGCGACCGCGTGGCGATCATGGCGCACACGAGCTACGAGTGGACGCTGCTCGACTTCGCCGCGTGGTCGGTGGGCGCGGTGCCCGTGCCGATCTACGAGACGTCCTCCGCCGAGCAGGCCGAGTGGATCATCACCAACTCCCAGGCCCGCATCGTCTTCGCCGAGACCCGTGCGATGGGCGCCCTCGTCTCCCCGCTCATCGAGCGCACCGAGCACCTGGAGCAGGTCCTCGTGCTCGACGAGGACGCCATCGACACGGTCATCGGCCACGGCACCGACGTCCCCGCCGAGCGGGTCACCGAGCGGGCGGCGGCCACGTCGATGGACAGCCTCGCGACGATCATCTACACCTCGGGCACCACCGGCCGCCCCAAGGGCGTCGAGCTCACGCACGGCAACTTCGTCCACCTCGTCGTCAACGGCAGCGACGACCCGAACTTCTCCGGCGTCGTGCGGGGCTCGGACAAGCGCACCCTGCTGTTCATGCCGCTCGCCCACGTGTTCGCACGGTTCATCCAGGTCCTGTGCGTGTACTCCGGCGCGGCCATGGGCCACGTCCCCGACGCGAAGAACCTCGTGGCCGACCTCGACGCGTTCAAGCCCACGTTCCTCCTCGCCGTCCCGCGGGTGTTCGAGAAGGTCTACAACTCCGCCGACGCCAAGGCGGGTGGCGGTGCGAAGCAGCGGGTCTTCCGCTGGGGCGCGAAGGTCGCGATCACCTACTCCCGCGCCCTGGAGACCCCCGAGGGGCCCTCCGCGGCGCTCAAGGCGCAGCGCGCCCTGGCCGACCGCCTCGTCTACCAGAAGATCAAGGCGGCGATGGGCGGCAACCTCGCCTGGGCGGTCTCCGGCGGCGGTCCCCTGGGCGAGCGGCTCGGGCACTTCTTCCGCGGGATCGGGGTCGGTGTGCTCGAGGGCTACGGCCTCACCGAGGTCGGCGCGCCGACCACCGTCAACCGGCCGGGCCTCGTGAAGATCGGCACGGTCGGCCCGCCCTACCCCGGCACGAGCGTCGCCATCGCCGAGGACGGGCAGGTGCTCGTCAAGGGTGCCCACGTCTTCCGCGCCTACCACGGCAACCCGGAGGCGACCGCCGAGGCGTTCACCGAGGACGGCTGGTTCATCACCGGCGACCTCGGTGAGCTGGACTCCGACGGCTACCTGCGCATCACCGGCCGCAAGAAGGAGATCATCGTGACCGCGGGCGGCAAGAACGTCGCCCCCGCGATGCTCGAGGACCGCCTGCGCGGCCACCCGCTCGTCTCCCAGGTGGTCGTGGTCGGCGAGGGCCGCCCGTTCATCGGCGCGCTCATCACGCTCGACGCGGAGATGCTCCCCGGCTGGCTCGCCAACCACGACCTGCCGCCCATGACCGTGGACCAGGCCGCCACCGACGAGCGCGTCCTCGCGGCCCTGGACCGGGCGGTGACGCGCGCCAACGAGGCGGTCTCGCGGGCCGAGTCCATCCGCAAGTTCAAGGTCCTCACCATCGACTTCACGATGGAGAACGGCTACCTCACGCCCAGCCAGAAGGTGAAGCGCGCCAAGGTCATCAGGGACTTCGCCGCCGAGATCGACGACATCTACGGCACCTGAGGCCGCGCGTCAGGACGTGTGCCGTGACTCCGCCACCGCCTCGTGGTGGCGGATGACCTCCTGGACGATGAAGGAGAGGAACTTCTCGGCGAACACCGGGTCCAGGCCAGCCTCCTCGGCCAGTGCCCGCAGCCGCCGGATCTGCTCCGCCTCGCGGTTCGGGTCCGACGCCGGCAGCCCGAGGTCCGCCTTGATGTGCCCCACCCGCTGGGTGCACTTGAAGCGCTCGGCGAGCAGGTGGATGAGGGCGGCATCGATGTTGTCGATCGTGCCGCGCGCCTGGGCCAGCTCGGCCGGGATGGTCTCGCTCATGCCCCGATCCTAGGTCTCCCCCGGCGCCCCGCCGGCGCCATCTCACGGCGAGGCCCCCGCCCCCTCTCGGGGACGGGGGCCTCGCGCGTCCGTCAGGAACGGGTGTCGTCCCCGCTGATGTTGTAGGCGTGCTCGTGCGGGGTGGACGCGTCGCGCCACCGCAGGATCGCTCCGACGCCGTCGGCGAGCTCGACGCTCGCGTCGTCGACGATCGTCACGCCCGCGCCCTGCTCGGCCGCCGCCCGGCCGATCGCGAGGTCGGCGCGCACCTCGTGCGGCTCGCTCACCCCGAGGTCGGCGACGAGCGCCCGCGTCGGCGCGATCTGCAGCGGGGAGTCCCCGGCCCACACCGTGCGCAGCCGCAGCGCGGAGTTCTGCCCCGTGACGCCCTCGCGCAGGATGAGCTCGGCGACCTGGCCGCGGGCCAGCGCCGCGACGACGTCGTCCAGGCTCTGCGTCGCCGTCCCCTCCCGGCCCTCCTCCTGCCGGAAACGGTCCAGGACCTTCTCCCGGCGGCGCGCCCGGAAGACCGCGAGGGCCTCCTGGAGGTTCCGCTCGAAGGCGGGCTCGTTGACGCCGGCCGACCGCGAGCCGCCGTCGAGCACCATGGCGATGCTCGCCGCCTCCGCGCCCAGCCGCTCCCGGACGAGGGGGACCGCCCGGACGTCCCCGGTGAGGAGGAGCAGCTCGGGACGCCGCTCGTTGACCATCCGCTCGAGCTCGACGGCCACCGTCTCCGCGTTGCGTTCCCAGGAGTCCTCCGCGCGCGCCTGGAGGCGCCGGGAGGCCATGCCGGCCCGGCGCACCTTGTTGATGACGTCCTGGTCCCCGTCCACGCTCGACTCGTCCGCGGTCTCGTACTCCACGGCCGTGCGGCGCTGCAGGGTGAGGTGGGCCCCCGTGCGGTCGATCTCGGCCAGGAGGTAGACCACCGTGCCGTCGGCGACATGGGCCAGGGAGCAGATGTCCACCCCGACGACCCCGTGGTCGTCGGACGGTGGCTCGAGGAGCACCCGGTCGATCACCACGCCGTCAGGCCCGGCGACGATCGTGCGGCCGTGCTTGCCGGCCACATGGGTGGGGATCTGGACCCGCTCCTCGACGTGGTCGAGGGTGCGGGAGGCGATCCCGCGGCCCTCCAGTGTCCGGCGAATGTCACGCCACCGCGTGACGACCGCCTGGTAGCCGCTCTCCGTGTCCCGCGTGGCGTCGAAGGTGACGGTGACGACGTCCTCGCCTGCCGGGATCTCGCGCGTGAGCCAGTCGATCTGCATACACAGCACCTCACATCGTCTCGCGTGCAGTGCTGTCTACTGTGGGCCACCTTCGGCCCGGCCGCACCTCCGGTCAGGCGCTCTTCTCGCGCGGCGGACGACGCTTCTTCTCACGCGGGACCAGGGTCGGGTTGACGTTCTGCTGGACGACCTCGGCGGTGATGACGACCTTGCCGACGTCGTCCCGGCTGGGCACCTCGAACATCGTCTCGCGGAGGATCTCCTCCATGATCGCGCGCAGGCCGCGCGCGCCGGTGCCGCGCAGCAGCCCGAGGTCGGCGATCGCCTCGAGGGCGTCGTCGGTGAACTCGAGCTCGACCCCGTCGATCTCGAACATCCGCTGGTACTGCCGCACGAGCGCGTTGCGCGGCTCGGTGAGGATGCGGATGAGCGCCTCGCGGTCGAGCGGGGAGACGGTCGTGACGATCGGCAGGCGGCCGACGAACTCGGGGATGAGCCCGAACTTGTGGAGGTCCGCGGGGCGCACCTCGGCGAAGGGGTCGGTCTCCTCGCCCTTGGACCGCAGGGTCGCACCGAAGCCGATGCCCGCCCTGCCCGTGCGCGAGGTGATGATGTCCTCGAGTCCCGCGAACGCACCGGCGACGATGAACAGCACGTTCGACGTGTCGATCTGGAGGAACTCCTGGTGCGGGTGCTTGCGCCCACCCTGGGGCGGCACCGACGCCGTCGTGCCCTCGATGATCTTGAGCAGCGCCTGCTGGACGCCCTCTCCCGACACGTCGCGGGTGATCGACGGGTTCTCGCTCTTGCGGGCGATCTTGTCGATCTCGTCGATGTAGATGATGCCCTTCTCGGCCTTCTTCACGTCGAAGTCGGCGGCCTGGATGAGCTTGAGGAGGATGTTCTCGACGTCCTCACCGACGTACCCGGCCTCGGTGAGCGCCGTCGCGTCGGCGATCGCGAACGGGACGTTGAGCATCTTCGCCAGCGTCTGCGCGAGGTAGGTCTTGCCGGTACCGGTGGGGCCGATGAGAAGGATGTTGGACTTGGCGAGCTCGACGGCGTCGTCGGCGGCCGGGGTCTTCTCCGCCGCCTGCACCCGCTTGTAGTGGTTGTAGACGGCTACGGCGAGCGAGCGCTTGGCGGGCTCCTGGCCGATGACGTACTGCTCGAGGAACTCGAAGATGGCGCGCGGCTTCGGCAGGTCGACGAGGCCGATCTCGCTCGCCTCGGCGAACTCCTCGTCGATGATCTCGTTGCACAGGTCGATGCACTCGTCGCAGATGTAGACGCCGGGGCCGGCGATGAGCTTCTTCACCTGCTTCTGGCTCTTCCCGCAGAAGGAGCACTTGAGCAGGTCAGCACCCTCAGCACTCCGTGCCATGCTCACTCCTCTTCACCCGTGGACTGACTCCATTGGACACCATGACGGGCCCGCGTGTCTCGCCGCTGGGCGAGTGTCGCGTCACCGGCGGAGAACACCCGCCGGCCGGGCACTGGCCCGGCCGGCGGGAGGTGGTCACGACCCGAGGGCCGCGACCTCTGCCTTGCGCGACTGGAGCACCTGGTCCACGAGGCCGTACTCGAGAGCCTCGGCGGCGGTGAGGATCTTGTCGCGCTCGATGTCCTCACGCACCTCATCGACCGGCTTGCCGGAGTGCTTAGCGATCGTCTCCTCGAGCCACTCGCGCATGCGCAGCACCTCGCGGGCGTGGATCTCGATGTCCGAGGCCTGGGCGTAGCTGCCGCCCTCGAGTGCCGGCTGGTGGATCATCACGCGCGAGTTCGGCAGCGCGAGGCGCTTGCCGGGCGAGCCGGCGGCCAGCAGGACCGCGGCCGCCGAGGCCGCCTGGCCCAGGCAGACCGTCTGGATCTGCGGCTTGATGAACTGCATCGTGTCGTAGATGGCGGTGAGCGCGGTGAACGAGCCGCCGGGCGAGTTGATGTACAGCGTGATCATGCCGTCGGGGTCAGCGCTCTCGAGGACGAGGAGCTGGGCCATGACGTCGTCGGCCGACGCGTCGTCGATCTGCACCCCGAGGAAGATGATGCGGTCCTCGAAGAGCTTCGTGTACGGGTCCTGGCGCTTGTAGCCGTAGGCGGTGCGCTCCTCGTACTGCGGCAGCACGTAGCGCGCGGACGGCGCGGCGGGCGCGAGACCGCCGGCGAGCGCGGAGCCGTCGAGGCGTCCCGCGCGGGCCATGAACTGGGATTCGATGCTCACTGATGCTCCTGGATGGTCGTCGGGGTGTCCGCTACTGGCTGGTCGTCCCGCCACCGCCGGCGACGGAGGCAGCGGACTCGACGACGTGGTCGATGAAGCCGTACTCGAGCGCCTCGGGGGCGGTGAACCAGCGGTCCCGGTCGGCGTCACGGTTGATCTGGTCGACGGTCTTGCCCGTCTGCTCGGCGGTGATCTCCGCGAGGACCCGCTTCATGTGGAGGATGAGCTCGGCGTTGATCCGGATGTCGGTCGCCGTGCCACCGATGCCGCCGGAGGGCTGGTGCATCATCACGCGGGCGTGCGGGGTGGCGTAGCGCTTGCCCTTCGCCCCGGAGGACAGGAGGAACTGGCCCATCGAGGCCGCCATCCCCATGCCCACCGTCGCGACGTCGGGCTGGACGTACTGCATGGTGTCGTAGATCGCCATGCCGGCGGTCACGGAACCACCCGGGGAGTTGATGTACAGGTAGATGTCGCGCTCGGGGTCCTCGGCCGCGAGGAGCAGCATCTGGGCACAGATGGCGTTGGCGTTGTCGTCACGCACCTCCGTCCCGAGCCAGATGATGCGCTCCTTGAGCAGTCGCTGGTAGATCGAGTCGTTGAGGCCGAGGCTGTTGCCCTCGCGGGCTCCTCGAGGCTGCTGGCTCACGTGCACACGCTCCCAATAGTTGTCGTTTGGGGTCCGGCGCGCGGTCGCTGCCGACCGCCGGTCTTCAAGGACACTAACCCGCGCGGCTACCGGAATCTGCCGCCGCCGTCGCGGTTTCGCTGTTGGCGCACCTATGCCACAGGGGCGGCGCCGTCTCCGGCACCGCCCCTGCACGACACAGGACGTCAGTCAGCGCTCGGCGCCGACTCCGCACTCTCGGCGGAGTCCGCGCTGTCGGCCGAGTCGGCGCTCTCGCCCGAGTCGGCGCTCTCGGCGCTCTCGCCCGAGTCGGCGCTCTCACCGGAGTCGGCGCTCTCGCCGGAGTCCGCGCTCTCGCCGGAGACGACGACGTCGTCCTCGTCGGACCCGATGAACTCGGAGAGGTCGACAGCCTCGCCGGCGCCGTCGAGGACGGTCACCTTGCGCAGCGCGACCGCGAGGGCCTTGTTGCGGGCGAGCTCACCGGCGAACACCGGGATCTGGCCGGCCTGGCTGGCGGACTGGATGAACTCGTTGGGGTCCATGCCGTACTGGCGCGAGGTCGACAGCAGGAACTCCAGGAGCTCGTTCTGCGCGACCTGCACGCCGAAGGACTCGGCGAGCTCGTCGAGGATGAACTGGTCGCGCATGGCCTTCTCGGTGTCCTCGCGGACCTCCTCGCCGTGCGGGTCGTCCTCCGCCTTGCCCTCGGCCTGCAGGTGCGCCTTGATCTCGGCGTCCACGGCGTTCTTGGGCAGCGGGAAGTCGATCTCCTCGCGCAGGCGCTCGAGGAGCAGGTCGCGCGCGGCGACGGCGCGGTTGGCGTTCTTGTCCTTGGCGATCTGCTCGCGCAGGTCGCTGCGCAGCTCCTCGATCGTGTCGAACTCCGAGGCGAGCTCGGCGAACTCGTCGTCCGCGGCGGGCAGCTCGCGCTCCTTGACGCTGTTGACGGTGACGGTGACCGTCGCCTCCTCACCGGCGCGCTCGCCGCCCACGAGGGTGGAGGTGAAGGTCGCGGTCTCGCCGGCGGACAGGCCGGTGATCGCGTCGTCGAGGCCCTCGAGCATGGTGCCGGAGCCGACCTGGTAGGAGGTGCCGGTGACGGAGTCGACCTCCTCCTCGCCGACCGTCGCGCTGAGGTCGATGGAGACGAAGTCGTCCTCGGCCGCGGCGCGGTCGACGCCCACGAGGGTGCCGAAGCGCTCGCGCAGGGACTCGAGACGCTGCTCGACGTCCTCGTCGGTGACCTCGACCGTGTCGACGGTGAGCTCGTAGGTGGACAGGTCCGGGAGGGTGACCTCCGGACGGACGTCGACCTCGGCGGTGAAGGTCAGCTGACCGCCGACGGGGCCGGTGACGTTCGGGACCTCGGTGACCTCGACCTCGGGCTGGCCGAGCGGCTTGATGCCGGTCTCGGCGACCGCGTCGCGGTACAGGCCCGGCAGCGCGTCGTTGACGGCGTGCTCGATGACGGCGGCGCGACCGACGCGCTGGTCGATGATGCGGGCAGGAACCTTGCCCTTGCGGAAGCCGGGGACGTTGACCTGCTCGCCGATGTGGGAGTAGGCGTGGTCGATGCTCGGCTTGAGCTCCTCGTACGACACCTCGACGGTGAGCTTGGCCCGGGTCGGCTCAAGGGTCTCGACGGCGCTCTTCACTTAGTTGCTCTCCACTCTTCGGTCCATGGGGCCCCGCGCGGGGGTCAGTGCGGCCGTGCGGGGCGTGACCGTAGGCAAACGGCCGTGCGCACAGGCGCAGTCCATCGTAGTCCACCGCGGGCCGGGGACGCGACGCCGCGGAGCCGCGGGGCGGTGACGTCCACCTCGCGACCACGAGGCCCGTCCGGCCCACCACGCGCGCATGAGTCGGGATGGCGGGATTCGAACCCACGACCTTCCGCTCCCAAAGCGGACGCGCTACCAAGCTGCGCTACATCCCGTCGACCACCGGCCGCGCCCCGATTGTAGGCGAGCCGCGTCCTCGCGTTACACTCATGCCTGCGCCACTCGGCGCACGCGGGTGTAGCTCAATGGTAGAGCCTCTGCCTTCCAAGCAGATGGTGCCAGTTCGATTCTGGTCACCCGCTCCGACCCTGGCGGTCCGTGCGAACGGACCGCCATACTTGTCTCTCCGAGGGGACGAGGGGGACGACCATGGGTGGTCGTAGGACGTTCGTGACGCTGGCGGTGCTCGGCGCCGTCGCCGGTGGCGTGGTCGCCGCGAGCCGCGCGAGCAACCCCCCGCCGCCGCACCGCACCGGCACCTCCGCAGGCGGGATGGAGTACCTCGTCGTGGGCGACGGGCCCCGGACCCTCCTCATGCTCCCCGGCGGCCCGGGCAGCGCCCTGCCCACCGGGCCGCTCGGCCGGTTCATGGAGGGCGGCGCGGGCCGGTACGCCGAGGCCGGCTACACGGTGTGGACCGTCACCCGGCGTCGCGGCATGCCCCCGGGCCACACGATGGCCGACATGGCCGACGACCACGCCGTCTTCATCCGCGAGGAGCTCGGCGGCCATGTCGACGTCGTCGTCGGGGAGTCCTACGGCGGGCTCGTGGCGATGTACCTCGCCGCCCGCCACCCCGCCCTCATCGGCTCGCTGGTGCTCGCCGGTGCCGCGGTGAGGATCGAGGAGGAGGCTCGGGACACCGACGTGCGCTGGGCGCGGCAGCGCGCCGCGGGGCACGACTCCGAGGCGGGCGCGACGTTCCTCGGGCTCGTCCTGCCCCGCACACCGCCCTGGGTGCGCCGCGTCCTCGGCGTCGTCGCCGGGCGCTTCTTCGCCCACCAGTCCGTGCCACCGGGCGACCTCCTCGTCGAGGCGGAGGCCGAGGCGGTCTTCGACGGTCGGGACCTGCCCGCGCAGATCCCCGTGCCCACGCTCGTCGTGTGCGGCGAGGAGGACGAGTTCTTCCCGCTCGACGCCGTCCGTGAGACCGCCGAGGGCATCGCCCTCAGCACGCTCATCACCTACCCCGGGCAGGGGCACATGGCGACCCTCGGCGGCAGCGACCTCCCCGACGACGTCGTCGCCTGGCTCGCCCGCCGGGACAGCGAAACGGCCGCCACCCCCTCGGGGTGACGGCCGCTTCGTGTGTGAAGTTCGTCAGTCCGCGAACTCCAGGCCCTTCTGGTAGGCCTTGGCCAGGCGCCGGGGCACCTGGATCTCGCGGCCCCCAACGCGGACGGTCTGGAGCGTGGTGGGCTCCGCCTTCCACTGGGACCGGCGAGAGCGGGTGTTGCTACGGGACATCTTGCGCTTCGGAACTGCCATCTGCCCTGCCGCTCCTTTCGTGGTCGAGACGATTGCCGTCATATAGGTTGCCACGCGACGGCCACGTTGACCAATGCCAACCACCCCTCGAGGGGTGTGAGATACCCCGCTCCGGTGTGGCCACAATGGGTACACCATGGATGTTCGCACCCTTGCCCGTGGCGACGCCACCACCGCCGAGCTGGAGATCCGTCGCTCGCGCTTCATCACCTGGCTGCGGCGCGCCGACGACGAGGCCTCCGCGCGCGCCCTCGTCGAGGAGGCACGCCACACCTATCCCGATGCGCGGCACCACTGCTCGGCCTTCATCGTGCGGATCCCGGGCGCCAACCTCGTCGAGCGCTCCTCCGACGACGGCGAGCCCTCCGGCACTGCCGGCATGCCGATGCTCGAGGTGCTGCGCGGCAGCGGGCTCGTCGACCTCAGCGCCGTCGTCGTCCGCTACTTCGGCGGGGTGAAGCTCGGGACGGGCGGACTGGTACGGGCGTACTCCGACGCGGTGCGGGCCGCGCTGGACGTCGCGCCCGTCGTCGTGCAGCGCGAGACGCGGCTGCACCGCATCGCGCTGCCCCACGCCGACGCCGGGCGGGTCGAGTCCGAGCTGCGCGCCGCTGGCTTCGCCGTCGAGGACGTCGCCTACGGCGAGCGCGTCACCCTCACCCTCGCGACGAACGACGACGCCGCGCTCGCGTCCGCCGTCGCCGCCCTCACCGGCGGCGACGCCACCCCCACCCCCGCCGGCACCACCCTCACCGAGCACCCCGAGTAGCCCTCCCCCTCCCCCTCCCCGCCCCCGCGACAGCCGACTTCCGCCCGACAGCGGACTTGTGCACGAGAGCGGACTTCCGCACGACAGCCGAGTTGTGCGACAGCAGGGTTCGTCACGCCCACGACTCGGTCAGGACAGCAGTACTACTTCGGGGCACGGGCGGGCTCACGAAGCTCGGGTCCGCCCACCGGCTCGGCTTGCGCACAAGTCCGCTCTCGCGCACAAGTCGGCTCCCGCGCGCAAGTCGGCTCTGGCGCACAAGTCCGCTCTCGCGCACAAGTCCGCTGTCGCGCACAAGTCCGCTCTCGCGGGAGGGGGTGAGGACGGGAGGCCGGAAGCGAGGGCAGGTGGGGTGTTGCTCGGGTCACTCGGTCGGATGGTTGTTCTAGTTGCAGTAGCGCAATATGATGAACCTATGCTGCTCAGGATCGACACCTCAAGCTCGCTGCCGATCTTCGAGCAGCTCGCGACGCAGGTGCGCCAGGCGGTCATCGCCGGGGAGCTCACCAGCGGTGAGCGCCTGCCCTCGGCGCGCGAGCTCGCCGAGTCGCTCGACGTCAACCAGCACACCGTGCTGCACGCCTACCAGCTCCTGCGCGACGAGGGCCTGCTCGAGCTGCGCCGCGGGAGGGGCGCCGTCGTCACCGCCCACGCGGCGGAGCACTACGAACCGCTGCTCACCGCCCTGCGGGCCGTCCGTACCGAGGCCGCCGCGCTCGGCCTGCCCCTGTCCGCCGTCGCCGCCATGCTCACCTCCGAGGAGACGCCATGACCACTCGCCCACCGCACCGCGCCCGCGCCTGGCTGCTCGGGGTGCTCCTGCCCGTCGCGATCACCGCGGCGGCGTGGGTCGTCGTCGCCGCCCTCCTCCCCCGCCTGCCCGACCCCGTGGCCCTCCACTGGGGCCTCGACGGCGTGGACCGCACCGGGTCGGTCGGCGAGCTCGTCACCTCGACGGCGGTCATCAGCGCCATCTCCCTCGTCATCATGGGGACGCTGTCGGTCCTCACCGGCCGCCAGGCCCTCACGCGGCGGATGACGCTCGGCGCCGCCACCGGGCTGGCCACGCTGTTCGCCGGCATGACGCTGTCGACGGTCCTCGTCCAGGTCGACGCCACGTCCGCGTTCGACGCCGCGTCCCCCGACGCGAGCCTGACCGTCAGCCTCGTCGCCGCCGTCGCGCTCGGCGCCCTCGCCGGCGCCCTCGCCGGGAGCGACCCGGACCAGCCCGCCACCGGTGACCTGCCCGCCGACGCCCTCCTCGCCGACCTCCCCGAGGGCCAGCGGGCGGTGTGGGTGCGCAGCGTCGCCGGCATCGGCCAGACGACGACGTGGGTGCTCGCGACCTGCGCCGTCCTCCTCGGGGTCGGGTTCTGGCTGCTGTCGGACATGATCTTCCCCGTCGTCGTGCTCGCTCCGGTCGTCGTCCTCATGCTCACGATGACGACGTGGCAGGTCCAGGTCGACGCCCGCGGGCTCAGCGCCCGCGGCGCACTCGGCTGGCCGCGCCTCCACGTCCCGGCTACGGAGGTCGAGCGCGCCGAGGTGACCCAGGTGAACCCGTTCGCCGAGTTCGGCGGCTGGGGAATGCGCACCACCGTGTCGGGCACGGTCGGTGTCGTCGTCCGCAAGGGCGAGGCCATCGCCGTCGAGCGCTCGGGCGGCCGACGCATCGTCGTCACTGTCGACGACGCCGCCACCGGGGCGGCGGTCCTCAACACCTACGCCCAGCGCGCCCGCACGACGCACCCCACGCACTGAGGAACTCCGGGGCCGTCCGCGATTGAACGTTCACGCGGCCTGGTCTAGGGTCGACAGCAGGCCGTGTCCCGGCCCCCGCGCAGCCGTGAGAGGAGACGCCGCAGCCATGTCCGTGCTCGCCGCCCCCGCCTCCACCTGCTGCTGCCGTCCCTGTCAGTAGAGCGCCCGGCTCTAGCGTGCGGCTCGCCCGTATGCCGGGCGCTCCTCGCCACCAGCGTCGGTGGCCCGCCTCACCACCCCCGTACCTCCGCTGCGAAGGAACCCCAATGGCACGTATCTACGACGACGTCACCGCCCTCGTCGGGCATACCCCGCTCGTCCGGCTCAACCGCGTCACCGACGGCCTCAAGGCCACCGTCCTGGCCAAGCTCGAGTTCTACAACCCGGCCAACTCCGTCAAGGACCGCATCGGCGTCTCCATCGTCAACGCGGCCGAGCAGTCCGGCGCCCTGCCCCCCGGCGGCACCATCGTCGAGGCCACGTCCGGCAACACCGGCATCGCTCTCGCGATGGTCGGCGCGGCGCGCGGCTACGACGTCGTCCTCGCCATGCCGGAGACGATGAGCAAGGAGCGCCGCGCGCTCCTGCGCGCCTTCGGCGCCGAGCTCGTCCTCACCCCCGGGTCGGAGGGCATGAAGGGCGCGGTCGCCAAGGCCGAGGAGATCGCCGCCGAGCGCGAGGGCGCGATCCTCGCCCGGCAGTTCGCCAACGAGGCGAACCCGGCGATCCACCGCCAGACCACCGCCGAGGAGATCTGGAACGACACCGACGGCGAGGTCGACTACTTCGTCGCCGGCATCGGCACCGGCGGCACCATCACCGGTGTCGGCCAGGTGCTCAAGGAGCGCAAGCCCGACGTCAAGATCATCGCCGTCGAGCCCGCCGAGTCGCCCATCCTCAACGGTGGCCAGCCCGGCCCGCACAAGATCCAGGGCATCGGGGCGAACTTCGTCCCCGAGATCCTCGACACCTCCGTCTACGACGAGGTCATCGACGTCTCCGCCGAGCAGTCCGTCGTGATGGCCCGCCGCGTCACCGCCGAGGAGGGCATCTTCGTCGGCATCTCCTCCGGTGCCGCCGTGCACGCTGCGCTCCAGGTCGCCGCGCGCCCCGAGGCCGAGGGCAAGACGATCGTCGTCGTCATCCCGAGCTTCGGGGAGCGCTACCTCTCCACCCCGCTCTACAGCGAGTTCGCCGACTGAGGTGCACGACTCGAGCGTTCGCTTCTGGGTGCTCCTGAGGGAGGACCTCGAGGCTGCGCGCCGCGGTGACCCCGCGGCGCGCACGCTCCTCGAGGTCGCCCTGGGCTACCCCGGTGTCCACGCCTTGTGGGCCCACCGCGTGTGCCACCGCATGTGGCACGCGAGCCCGTTGCTGCGGCTCCCGGCCCGGCTGCTGTCGCAGCTGGTCCGGGGCCTCACGGGCATCGAGATCCACCCGGGGGCCGTGCTCGGCCGCCGGCTGTTCATCGACCACGGCATGGGCGTCGTCATCGGGGAGACGGCGGTCGTCGGCAACGACGTCGTCATGTTCCACGGCACGACGCTCGGCGGCCGGTCGATGACCAAGGGCAAGCGTCACCCGACGATCGGGGACCGCGTCGTCATCGGCGCGGGCGCCAAGGTCCTCGGCCCGATCACCGTCGGCGACGACGCGCAGATCGGGGCCAACGCCGTCGTCGTGCACGACGTGCCCGACGGGGCGGTGTCCGTCGGGGTGCCCGGGCGGGTGCGCGAGCGCCTCACCGCGGTCGACCCCTACGCCGACCCGGCGCTGTTCATCTGAGCCGACCCCCGGCGCACGGCGCCGGGGGTCCGCCCCACCATCCTGGTGAAGGCGCGGCTGAAGGCCGCCTCGGACCGGTAGCCGAGCTCGGCCGCGAGCGCCGCCACCGTCGTCCTGTCCTCGGTGAGGCGCGTGTGGGCCAGCCGCATCCGCCAGCGGGTGACGTAGGCCATCGGCGCCTCGCCGACGAGCGCGGTGAAGCGGGCCGCGAAGGACGAGCGCGACATCGCCGCGGTGCGGGCGAGCAGCTCGAGCGACCAGGGGTGGCCGGGGTCGGCGTGGACGGCCTCCAGGACCCGCCCGATACGCTCGTCGTCCAGCGCCCGCAGCCAGCCCTGCCGGGCGCCCGGGTCACGGTCGAGCCAGCCGCGGATCGCCTGGACGACGAGGATGTCGGCCAGCCGCGTCGCCACCGCCTCCCCGCCGGGCCGGGGACGGGACAGCTCGCCCGCCATGAGGCGCAGCGTCTCGCGCACACCCTCGTCCTCGCTGGTGCGCAGCACCGGCGGGAGCGCCCGGAGCAGCTCCTTGGCGGCGGGCTCGTCGAAGCCGACGACGCCGCACACGAGCCGGGTGGGGCGCCCTCCCCCGCCGTGGCGCAGCACCGAGTAGTGCTCGGTGAGGTAGCGCTGGGGCAGCAGGTCGACGCGGCGCGCCCCGCGCACGCCGGGGTCGCTGAGGAGGTCGTGCCCGCGGCCGTGCGGGACGAGGGCGAGGTCGCCGGCGTGCAACTCCTCCGGCTCCCCGCCGTCGACCCGCAGCCAGCACGTGCCCGCCGTGATGGCGTGGAAGCTCACGGTCCCAGGGAACGCCGGCATCTCCAGCGCCCACGGTTCGGTGAGCTCGGCGTGGCAGTAGAACGTGCCGCGCATCCGCACAGTGTGCAGCGCCTGCGCGAGGCGGTCGGCACTCTGCCAGGGCGTGGCCTTCATGCGCGCAGTCTGACACCGGACGAACCGGACGTCCTGCTGAGAGTGGACGAACGGTCAAGAAGGGCGGAGGGACAGGCATGGATGCTCCGCAGACTCCTCCGTAGCGTCGGTGATCCAGGCACACCGACCCGAAGGAGCACCCATGTACGCCATCGCCGGAGCCAGCGGACGTGTCGGGTCCGCTGCCGCGGACCACCTCTTGCGCGCGGGCCGGCCCGTGCGCGTCCTCGTCCGCCGTCCCGAGGCCGCCGCCGCGTGGGAGGCACGCGGCGCGCAGGCACGGCTCGTCGACCTGCACGACGAGGAGGCGCTGGCCGAGGCCCTCACCGGGTGCACCGGGCTGTTCGCCCTGCTGCCCTTCGACCTCACCGTCGAGGACGGTGCCACGGACGCCCGGGCCGTCGCCGGCGCGACGGCGGGCGCCGTGCGGCGGGCGGGTGTGCCGCACGTCGTCGTCCTGTCCTCCGGCGGGGCCGACCTGCCGGGCGGGACGGGGCCGATCGCAGGGCTCCACGTCCTCGAGGAGTCGCTGCGGGCGACCGGCGCACGGGTCAGCGCGCTGCGCTCGGGGCACTTCCAGGAGAAGGTCGGTGACGTCCTCGACGTCGCGCGCGCCGAGGGCGTCTACCCGGTCTTCGCCGCGTCCGCCGACGTCCCGCACCCCATGGGCGCCACCCGCGACCTCGGCGTCGTCGTCGCCCGCACCCTCCTCGCGCCGGCGGCGGCGGACGAGGTCGTCGACGTCCTCGGGCCGGAGTACACCGAGCGGGAGGTGGCGGCGGTGCTCGGCGCGGCACTGGGCCGCGAGCTCGCCGTCGTCCCGCTGCCCGAGGAGGCGTGGGCGCCCACGCTCGCGGCGACCGGTCTGCCGATGCCCGTGGCCGAGAGCCTCGCCGAGCTCTACCGGGCCGACGAGCAGGGGCTGCTCGCCCCGCGCGGCGGGCGCACCGTGCGGCTCACCACGCCGCTGGAGGACACGGTCGCCGCGCTCGTCGCCGCGGCGCCCGTCCCCCAGGGCTGAGTGGGCGCGGGCGGGACCGCAGGGCTCAGCGGCGCTGCTCGCGCGGGCACCAGAACACCCGCCGCGCACCCATGACGTCCTCGGTCACCCGGGTGCCGCAGCGCAGGCAGGGGCGGCCCGAGCGGTGGTAGACGTACCACCGGTCGTCCTCCTCCTGCCGGTCCTCCGCCTCGGTGGTGACGATGCGGCCGGTGGCCACGCCGTCGGCCATGAGCACCGCGAGGTCGGCCCACATGCCGCGCAGCTTGGCCGCCGAGACGGTCCTGCCGAGGCGACGCGGGTGGAGTCGCGCCCGGTAGAGCGCCTCGGCCCGGTAGATGTTGCCGACGCCGGCGATGACCGCCTGGTCCATGAGGAGCTCGCCCACCGGCCGCGCCCGGCGCCGGACGTCCGCGACGAACACCTCGGGGTCCCCGTCGGTGCGCAGCGGGTCGGGGCCGAGCCGGGCCTGGACCGCCGCCTTCTCCTCCGGCGTCACCACCTCGCACGCGGCGGGGCCGGTGAGGTCGGCGACGCCGTGCTCACCGAGCAGCCGGACGCGCACGGCCCCTGGCGGCTCGGGCGGCTGCCAGTCGTCCGGGGCCACCTCCGTGCTCTCGCCGGACAGTGGCGTCTCCTCCTCCGCGACGCGGCGCCGGGGCGCGCCGATGGCGTGCGGGGCGTGGAACGTCGAGTCGCCGGCGAAGGTCCACGAGCCGGCCAGCCCGAGGTGCACGCGCAGCCAGCGCAGCTCCTCGGCTGCCGCGTCGTCGCCGGCCGCGAAGCCGAGGAACAGGTGCTTGCCGTGGGCGTCGGTGGCGACGAGCCGGTGCCCGTCGAGCAGCGCGGCGCCCGCGGCGAAGCGGCCCTGGGGTGAGCTCACCTCCAGCCGCTGCCCGTGGAGCAGCTCGTCGAACGCGAGCGCGAGCCGGTGGATCGAGTGGCCTTCAGGCATGGAGCTCCTCCACGGGGTCCCACAGGGCGCGGGTGAGGTCGACGGCGCCACCGGGACGCAGCGGCGTCCCCTCCGCGGCGTAGTGCTCGGCGGCGCGGGCGGCGAGGTGGCTGGGCAGCGACCCGTCGGCGCGGACGACCCGCCACCAGGCGACGGAACCGCCCTCGCGCGCCATGACCGCGCCGACCGACCGCGCCGAGCCCTGGCCGGTGCGCGCCCGCGCGGCCTCCGAGACGAGGCCGTACGTCGTGGCACGACCGGGTGGGACGTCCTCGGCGACGTCGAGGACGAGCTCGCTCCAGTCGGTCACGCCCGCCATTGTCCCAAAAACCGCTCGCTACGCCGTCGGGGCTGCTGCCATGCTCGTCCCCGTGCCCCACACCCACCCCACACAGGTCCCGCTGCCGCCCGGCTACCGCCTCGCCGAGCTCGACGACGCCACCGACCGCGACGCCATGCGCGAGATCGACCGCTGGGCCTTCGCCTTCGAATCCTCCCCCGAGGACGACCAGGTCGACGTGTGGGCGCTGGAGCCCGCGCGCAGCGTCGGCGTCTGGTTCGACGGCCCGCGGGGGACGATGCTCGCGGCGATGCACTCCTCCTACGCCTTCCGGGTGCAGGTGCCCGGCGGGCAGCGGGTGCCCGCCGCCGGCCTCACCTGGGTCGGGGTGCACCCCGGGCACCGCCGGCGCGGCCTGAGCCGCACGATGCTCCACGCGCACCTGCGCCGCAGCCGTGACCGCGGCGAGGTCCTCTCGGTCCTCTACGCCGCGGAGAGCGGTATCTACGGCCGGTACGGATACGGCATCGCGAGCCACCGCGCCTCGCTCACCCTGGGCAGGGGCGCCGACCTGCGCCCGGTTCCCGGGAGCGAGGAGCTCCTCGTCGAGCTCGACACCTTCGACGTCGCCCGGCACGGCGCCGAGCTGGAGCAGGTCCACGGCAGCGCCGTGCGTCCCGGGTGGATCACCCGGGACACCGAGGCGCTGCGGCGGCTGCACGTCCTGGACTGGCCCTCGGCCCGCAAGGGCGCCGAGCGGCGGCGGATCGCGTTCGTCCGGGACGCCGCGGGCGAGCCGCGCGGCTACGCGCTGCTGCGGCGCACGGAGAAGTGGAGCGACGAGAACCGCCCGGAGGGCGTCGTCAAGATCCACGACGTCCTCGCGCTGGACGCCGCGGCCGCGCGGGCGCTGTGGGCCACCCTCCTCGACCTCGACCTCATGGGGACGGTCGAGGTGCGCAACCTCGCGCCCGACGACGCCGTCCTCGGCCTGCTCACCGACCTGCGCGGCACCAACCGCAAGATCCACGACGACGTGTGGGTGCGCATCCTCGACCTGCCCGCCGCGCTGCGGCTGCGCTCCTACCCGTGCGCCGTCGACGTCGTCCTCGACGTCAGCGACCCGCTCGTGCCCGACAACCACGGCCGGTGGCACGTGCGTGGCGGCCCCGAGGGCGTCGAGGTCTCCCGGACCGAGGCACCGGCGCACCTGGCGATCGGCGTCGCAGACCTCGGCTCCGCCTACCTCGGCGGGACGACCCTGAGCGCGCTGCACGCCGCCGGGCGGGTCACCGAGCTCGTCCCCGGCTCGCTCGTCCCGGCGGCGGCCGCCCTGGGCTGGCCGGTGGCCCCCAGCACCGGCTGGGGCTTCTAGCGCTGCTCGTAGGCCGCGAGCTGGTCGATGCGACGCTGGTGGCGGGCCTCGCCGGAGAACGGCTCGGCGAGGAACGCCTCGACGAAGGCGATCGCGTCGTCCACCGGGTGCTTGCGGGCACCGAGGGAGATGACGTTGGCGTCGTTGTGCGCCCGTGCGAGGACGGCGGTGTCGGTGTCCCACACGAGGGCGGCGCGCACGCCGCGGACCTTGTTCGCGGCGATCTGCTCACCGTTGCCCGAGCCGCCGAGGACGATGCCCAGGCTCCCCGGCTCGGCGACGACGGCCTCGCCCGCGGCGAAGCAGAACGAGGGGTAGTCGTCCTCGGCGTCGTACTCGTGGGCACCGTGGTCGACGACGTCGTGGCCGCCGGCGGTGAGGTGCTCGACGAGGGCGGTCTTGAGCTCGTAGCCGGCGTGGTCGGCGGCGATGTGGATGCGCATGACCCCTATCTTGCCGTGCGCGGGCCGTGCCGGGGACCCCTGTCCGAGGGCTCCCGTATCGTCGGAGCATGACGACGAACGAGACGACCGCTCCCATGTCGTTCGAGCAGGCCATGGACACGTCCGTGCGGCCGCAGGACGACCTCTACCGCTTCATCAACGGCACCTACGTCCGGGAGCACGAGATCCCCGCGGACCGTGCCCGGGACGGCGCCTTCATGGTGCTGCGCGACCTGTCCGAGCAGCGGGTGCGCGACATCATCACCGAGGCCGCCACCGAGGACGCCACGGGTGAGGCGAAGCAGATCGGGGACCTGTACGCCTCGTTCATGGCCGAGGAGCGCATCGAGGCGCTGGGCACCGCGCCCCTGCAGGCCGACCTCGAGCTGTTCACCGCCGCCCGCGACAAGGACGCCCTCGCGCGCGCCATGGGCACCCTGGCGCCCACCGGCATCGGCGGCGCCGTCGCGCTCTTCGTCGACACCGACTTCAACGACCCCGACCGCTACTCGGTCTTCCTGTGGCAGAGCGGGCTCGGGCTGCCCGACGAGTCCTACTACCGCGAGGACGCGCACGCCGAGACCCGCTCGGCCTACGTCGCGCACGTCGCCACCATGCTCGAGCTCTCCGGACTCGTCCCCGCCGACGAGGCGATGGGCGCGGCGCAGCGGGTCATGGCGGTCGAGACGCGTCTGGCCGCGGGTCACTGGGACAAGGTGAAGTCGCGGGAGGCCGACCTCATCAACAACCCGCGCACGTGGGCCGAGGTCGTCGAGGGCGCCCCCGGCTTCCCGTGGGACCTGTGGCGCGAGGCGTTCGACCTGCCCGCCGGCGCCCTCGACACCTCCATCGTCGGCATGCCGTCCTACCTCACGCACTTCGCGGCCGCCTGGGAGGAGCTCGACGTCGACTCCCTGCGGATGTGGCTGCTGTGGCACGTCGTCTCCACCCGCGCGCCCTACCTGCCTGCCGCGTTCGTCGAGGAGCACTTCGACTTCTACGGCCGCACCCTCACCGGCGCGCCGGAGCTGCGCGAGCGGTGGAAGCGGGGCGTGTCCCTCGTCGAGGGCGTGCTGGGCGAGGCCGTGGGCAAGATCTACGTCGAGCGGTACTTCCCGCCGGCGCACAAGGCCCGCATGCAGGAGCTCGTCGACAACCTCATCGAGGCCTACCGGGAGTCGATCACCGGGCTCGACTGGATGGGTGAGGAGACGAAGGAGCGCGCGCTGGAGAAGCTCGCTGCCTTCACCCCCAAGATCGGCTACCCCGACAAGTGGCGCGACTACTCCACCCTGGAGATCGACCCCACGGACCTCATGGGCAACGTGCGGCGCGCCGAGCTGTTCGAGACGAAGCGCGAGCTCGCCAAGCTGGGCAAGCCGATGGACCGCGACGAGTGGTTCATGCCGCCCCAGACGGTCAACGCCTACTACAACCCGACGATGAACGAGATCGTCTTCCCCGCCGCCATCCTCCAGCCGCCGTTCTTCGACGCCGAGGCCGACGACGCGTGGAACTACGGCGGGATCGGCGCCGTCATCGGCCACGAGATCGGCCACGGCTTCGACGACCAGGGTTCCAAGTACGACGGCACCGGCCGGCTGCAGGACTGGTGGACCGAGCAGGACCGTGCCGAGTTCGAGGCCCGCACGAAGGCGCTCATCGCCCAGTACGACGCCTTCTCCCCCGCCCAGCTGGACGGATCGCACCACGTCAACGGCGCGCTGACCATCGGGGAGAACATCGGTGACCTCGGCGGCCTGACGATCGCCATCAAGGCCTACGAGATCGCCCTGCGCAAGCAGGGGCTCGCCGGCCTGGACGAGGCGCCGGTGATCGACGGGCTCACCGGGCTGCAGCGCATCTTCTACTGCTGGGGCCGGGTGTGGCAGCAGAAGGCCCGCGACGCCGAGGTCATCCGGCTGCTGGCGATCGACCCGCACTCGCCGAACGAGTTCCGCTGCAACGGCGTCGTGCGCAACCTCGACTCCTTCGTCGAGGCCTTCGACGTCCAGCCCAGCGACGCGCTGTACCTCCCGCCCGAGGAGCGCGTGAAGATCTGGTGATCGCCACGAGGCCCGGACCGCGACGGCGGTCCGGGCCTCGTGCTCAGGACGTCAGAAGAGGGAGTAGGCGGCCCGGGCCACGGTGAACCCGTAGCCGGACTCGTCGTGGCGGCAGGTGACGCCGCTCTCCGCGCTCTCGCAGGTGTAGCCGTGCGCGCTGATCGTCTCGCCGTAGGCGAGGGGCGAGACGTCACCGGCGACGACGAGCGGCTCGCAGGGCATCGACGCCCCGGCCGGCTCCACGCGCAGGTGGCCGCCGGCGCCCTCGTCACCGCACTCGGCCGCGTCGGTGGCCTCGTAGGTGAAGTTCGAGATCACGCACTCGGTGCTGTCGACGGTGAGCACGCAGACGATGTTGCCGGTGGGTGAGGCGAAGTACTCCGACTCGGGTGCGGGCGTCGCCCCCTCCTCCCGGGGCGCCGGGGTGGCGGTCCCGCTGGCCGCGGGAGCCTCCGCCGGGGTGGTGGACGCGTCGGCGGCGGACCGCTCGTCCTCGCCCCCGAGCCGTCCGGCGAGCAGGACGACGAAGAGCAGGACGAGGATGCTCACCACGACGATGAGCAGGATCTGCGCCGGCGTCAGCCGCCGATTCCCGGGCATTTCGGACATCGACCTTCCAGTCTCTCTCGACAACGCCCGACACCGTACGCGAACGTCGCGGCAACCCGGAAAAGCCGCACGTCAGGCGGGCCGGCTCCCGAAGGCGGCGGTGCCGACCCGGACCATGGTCGCCCCGGCCGCGACCGCGACCTCGAGGTCCCGGCTCATCCCCATCGACAGCTCGCGTGCGTCCCCGGTGCCGGGGGCACCGCTCGCGACGACGTCGTCGCGCAGCCGGGCGAGCCGCTCGTAGGAGGCCCGGACGACGTCGACGTCCGCAGAGTTCGCGCCGATGGTCATCAGGCCCCGCAGCCGCAGGTGGGGCAGGAGCCCGACGCCGACGGCGAGCTCGAGCGCCCCCTCCGGCGCGGAGCCCGCCTTGCTCGCCTCCCCCGAGGTGTTGACCTGGACGAAGACGTCGAGCACGCGGCCGGCCTCGCCCGCGAGCCGGTCGAGCCGCTGGGCCAGCGCGAGACCGTCGACGCTCTGCACGCAGGAGACGAGCGGGACGACCTTGGTCGCCTTGTTCGACTGCAGCCGTCCGATGAAGTGCATCTCGTGCGGGACGTCGGCGAGCTCGGGAGCCATCGCGACGAGCTCCTGGGCGCGGTTGTGCCCCAGGAGGCGCGCGCCGTCGAGGACTGCCTCGCGCACGACGTCGCCGGTCTGCGTCTTGACGGCGAGGAGGATGCGCACGTCGTCGGGGTCCCTCCCGACAACCCGTGCCGCGCGCGCGACCCGCTCGCGCACAGCAGCCAGTCGCCCGGTCACCTCACTGCTCACGCTCCTGACGATATCGCCCCACCGGCCGACTCCCAGGACGCTCGTCGCCCGTGCCGCGCCGCTCCCCTCCCCACCCCTTCATGCGTCGAGAGCTGGATCCTGCACGGTGCACGATCCAGCTCTCGACGGGAAAGGGGTGGAAGGGAGGTGTGAGGGTCAGGGGACCCGGTTGGTCCAGGCGTCGTCGAGGAACTTCGTGCGCATGAGCTCCTCGGCCCGCGCGAGCTCCTCGGCGGTGTAGTCCGAGCGGCGGGTGTCGTACCGGCCCTCGAAGTGGGCGATGAACGCGTCGATGATGTCGGCCCGGGCCATCCCGGTCTGCGAGCGCATGGGGTCGACGCGCTTGTTCGCGCTCTTCGTCCCCTTGTCCGACAGCTTCTCCCGGCCGATGCGCAGCACCTCGAGCATCTTGTCGGCGTCGATGTCGTAGCTCATCGTCACGTGGTGCAGGACGACGCCGCTGGCGAACCGCTTCTGCGCGGCCCCGCCGATCTTGCCGGCGTCGGAGGCGATGTCGTTGAGCGGGACGTAGCGGGCAGTGACGCCGACGTCCTTGAGCGCGCCGAGCACCCAGTCGTCGAGGAAGGCGTAGGAGCGCTCGAAGCTCAGCCCTTCGACGAGCGAGGTGGGCACGACGAGGGAGTAGGTGATGCAGTTGCCGGGCTCCATGAACATCGCCCCGCCGCCGGAGATGCGGCGCACGACCATCATGTCGTGGCGGGCCAGGCCCTCCGGGTCGATCTCGTTGCGCACCGACTGGAAGGAGCCGATGACGACGAGCGGGGCGTCCCAGTCCCAGATGCGCAGCACCGGGGGACGGCGGCCGGCGGCGACCTCCGCGGGGATGACCTCGTCGAGGGCGACGTGCATCGCCGGGTGCATCGTCCGCGGGCCGATGACGTCGAAGGTGTGGTCGGCCCAGCTCGTCGCCCGGCCGAGGGCTCGGCGGACCGCGATCCCGACCGCCTCGGCGTCGAAGCCGACCATGGCGACGTCCGGGCCGAGCGCCCCGTTCACGGCGCGGGCGAGGTCCTCGGCGCGTGCGTCGGCGGGCATCCCCTCCAGCGCGCCGTTGATGAGGGCGAGCGCCGAGTCTGGCTCGAGGAAGAAGTCCCCGGACACGCTGACGTCGCGCAACCGGTCCTCGACGACGTCGAGGTCGACCGCGACCAGCTTGCCTCCTGGCACCTTGTACTCACCGCGCACGCTGCCCACCCTAGCCCGGCCGGCGGCCCGCGCCGCGAGCGCACCCCGGCAGGACCCCTCGCGCCCCGGTGGTCAGCGCGGCGAGACGTCGCGGCGCAGGAGCCCGTAGACGACGGAGTCGACCAGGGCCTCCCAGCTCGCCTCGATGATGTCGGGCCCGACGCCGACGGTGCTCCACGAGTGGACGCCGTCGGAGGTCTCGATGAGCACCCGAGTCGTGGCGTCCGTGCCGGACTGGGTGTCGAGGATGCGCACCTTGAAGTCGATGAGCTCGAAGTCCTCGAGCTCGGGGTAGACGTCGACGAGCGCCTGGCGCAGCGCGTGGTCCAGGGCGTTGACCGGGCCGTTGCCCTCGCCGGTGCACACGACGCGGCCGCGGCCGGTGTGCAGCTTGACGGTGGCCTCTGCCTGGGTGAGGGAGATGTCCTGGCTCAGCGTCTGGACCATCGCCCGCCAGCTCTCGACGGTGAAGTACCGCGGCCGGGTGCCGTCGAGCTCCTCACGCAGGACGAGCTCGAAGGACGCGTCGGCGGCGTCGAAGGTGTAGCCCTGCGCCTCGGCCGCCTTGACGCGCTCGGTGACCCTGCCGAGCACGTCCGGTCGCCCGGACAGGTCGATGCCGAGCTCGCGGCCCTTGAGCTCGATGCTCGCCCGCCCGGCCATCTCGGAGACGAGCATGCGCATGTCGTTGCCGACGGCGACCGGGTCGATGTGCTGGTACAGGTCGGGGTCCACCCGGATGGCCGAGGCGTGCAGGCCGGCCTTGTGGGCGAAGGCGCTGGCCCCGACGTAGGGCTGGCGCCCGTAAGGGCTGATGTTGGTGATCTCGCTGATCGCGTGGGACAGGCGGCTCGACTCGCGCAGACCGTCGCCGGCGAGGGTGCGCACCCCGTGCTTGAGCTCGAGGTTCGCCACGACGGTGACGAGGTCGGCGTTGCCGGTGCGCTCGCCGTAGCCGTTGACCGTGCCCTGCACGTGTCGGGCGCCGGCCTCGACGGCGGCGAGGGAGTTGGCCACGGCGCACCCGGTGTCGTTGTGGGCGTGGATGCCGAGCCGGCCGTCCACCTGGGTGCGCACGTCGGCGACGATCTCGTGCACCCAGCCCGGGAGCATCCCGCCGTTCGTGTCGCACAGGACGGCGACCTCCGCGCCCGCCTCGAGTGCCGCGGTGACGGCGGACAGGGCGTAACCACGGTCGAAGCGGTAGCCGTCGAAGAAGTGCTCGGCGTCGAGGATGACCTCGCGGCCCTGCTCGCGCAGGTAGCGCACGGTGTCGGTGATCATCCGCAGGTTCTCCTCGGCGGACGTGCGCAGCGCCCGCTCGACGTGCCGGATGTCGCTCTTGGCCACGATCGTCACGACCGGCGCCTCGGAGTCCACGAGCGCCCGCACCTGGGGGTCGTCGTGCGGGGTGGTGCCGGCCTTGCAGGTCGAGCCGAAGGCCGCGAGCCGCGCGTGGCGCAGGTCGAGCTCCTTGGCGGCCCGGGCGAAGAACTCGGTGTCCTTGGGAATGGCGCCGGGCCACCCGCCCTCGATGTAGCCGACACCGAGCTCGTCGAGCAGCGAGGCGATGGCGAGCTTGTCCGCCACGGAGAGGTTCATCCCCTCCTGCTGCGCGCCGTCGCGCAGGGTCGTGTCGTAGACGTCGATGGTGAGCTCACCCAGCGAGGAGAGGCGCGTCGTCGTGCTCATCGTTCCCATTCCCTTGGTCCAGCGGTGACAGTCCTGCTCCCCCGGCCGAGGGGGCGTGGCGCGGGTTCTCGCCGCGGCCGGCAACAAAAAAACCTCCCGGGGTACGGGAGGTTGCGCACGTGGCGGGGTCGGTGCCGCGTGCGCTAGCCGATAATGAGCCGGAGCTGCATGGCGTCATGATGACACATGTTCGGTGACCGGGACCACGGGTCCGGATGGCGGGCGCGCCTCAGGCGAGGCGGCGCATCCAGTCGTGGGGGTCCTGCGCCCGCCCGAACTGGATGTCGGTGAGCCGGTCGAAGAGCCGGCTCGTCACCGGGCCGGCAGCCCCGTCCCCGACCGTGACGTCGAAGGACTCACCGGCGAGACGGCCGATCGGGGTGATGACCGCCGCGGTGCCGCACGCGAACACCTCGCGCACGGAGCCGTCGCGGACGCCGTCGAGCAGCCAGGTGAGCGGGATGTCGCGCTCGCGCACCTCCAGGCCCTCCTCGGTGAGGAGGGTGAGGATCGAGGAGCGGGTGACGCCCTCGAGGATGGTGCCGGTGAGCGCCGGGGTGTGGACCACTCCGTCCTCGTCGACGACGAAGACGTTCATCCCGCCGAGCTCCTCGAGGTTCGTGCGGGTCGCCGCGTCCAGGAAGCACACCTGGTCGAAACCCTGGGCGTTGGCGCGCTGCTGCGGGAGCAGGCTCGCGGCGTAGTTGCCGCCGAACTTCGCGTGGCCGGTGCCGCCGGGACCGGCGCGGTGGTAGTCCTGCGCGACCCAGATCGACACGGGCTGGAAGCCGTTGACGAAGTAGGGGCCGACGGGCGAGGCGATGACGAGGTACTCGTAGCGCTGCGCCGGCCGGACGCCGAGGAAGGGCTCGGTGGCGATCATGAAGGGCCGCAGGTACAGGCTCGCGCCCTCCGTCGAGGGCACCCACTCGAGGTCGGTGTCCACGAGCGCGCTGATCGAGGCGAGGAAGTCCTCCTCGGGCAGCTCGGGCATCGCCAGCCGACGCGCGGACGCCGCGAAGCGCCGGGCGTTGGCCTCCGGGCGGAAGGCCCACACCGAGCCGTCGGCGTGGCGGTAGGCCTTGAGCCCTTCGAAGATCTCCTGCGCGTAGTGGAGGACCGCCGCCGCCGGGGACAGCTCCAGGGGCGCGAAGGCCTCGACCCGGTGCCCCTGCCAGCCCTCCTCCGGCGTCCACGTCGCCCGGGCCATGTGGTCGGTGAACTCGACGCCGAAGCTCAGCCGCTCGAGGGCTGCCGTCCGCTGGGCCGTCGTGCGCGGGTGGGAGCTCGGCACGATCGCGTAGTCGGCGGGTGCGGTGGTCATGGCGGGCCTCCAGCGGTCCATCGGGTCATCCGCCGGGGCGGGTGCTGGTGAGTTCGGATCCGAGGGTAGCCCCTCGGGCGCCGCTGGCCGGGCGGACCCGGCCACGTGCCGTCAGGCGGGGACGGCGGCGGAGACGGCCGCCGCGAGCGCGTCGCCCACCTCGCTGGTCGAGCGGGTGGCGGTGCCGCGGTTCGCGATGTCGGCCGCCACGGCGGCCTCCACGCGAGCGGCCTCCTGGCCGTACCCGAGGTGGTCGAGGAGCAGCGCGACCGACAGCACGGTGGCGGTCGGGTCGGCCTTGCCCTGGCCCGCGATGTCGGGCGCGGAGCCGTGGACGGGCTCGAACATGCTCGGCGAGGTGCGGTCGGGGTTGACGTTGCCCGAGGCGGCCAGGCCGATGCCGCCGGTGATGGCCGCGGCGAGGTCGGTGAGGATGTCGCCGAAGAGGTTGTCGGTGACGATGACGTCGAACCGCGAGGGGTCGGTGACGAGGAAGATCGTCGCGGCGTCGACGTGGAGGTAGTCCACGGTGACGTCCGGGAACTCGGCGTTCACCCGCTCGACGGTGCGCCGCCACAGGTGGCCCGCGTGGACGAGCACGTTGTGCTTGTGGACGAGCGTGAGCTTCTTGCGCGGGCGGGCCGCGGCACGGGCGAAGGCGTCACGCACGACGCGCTCGACGCCGAAGGCGGTGTTGACGCTGACCTCGTTGGCGACCTCGTGCGGGGTGCCCACGCGGATCGCGCCGCCGTTGCCGACGTAAGGGCCCTCGGTGCCCTCGCGCACGACGACGAAGTCGACCTCGCCCGGGGCTGCCAGCGGGGAGCCGACGCCCGGGAAGAGGCGGGAGGGGCGCAGGTTGACGTAGTGGTCGAGCTCGAAGCGCAGACGCAGGAGCAGGCCCCGCTCGAGCACGCCGCTGGGGACGCTCGGGTCGCCGACGGCGCCGAGGAGGATGGCGTCGTGGCCGCGGAGCGAGGCGAGGTCCTCGGCGGTGAGGGTCTCCCCAGTCCGGTGCCAGCGGGCGGCGCCGAGGTCGTAGGGCGTGGTCCGGACGGTGACGTCCTGCCCGGAGACCACGGCGTCGAGGACCTTGAGGCCCTCGGCGACGACTTCCTGTCCGATCCCGTCGCCGGCGATCACTGCGAGGTCGATGGTGCGCGTCATGCGCGCCACCTTAGACCGCCGTCCGCCCATCGGGACGGTCGTCTCACGTAGTGACAGGTTCGCGCACGTCCTCGTGGTGCCGGCGCGGCTTGGGGTCGAGCAGCTTGAAGCGCTCGAGGACCACCGGGACGTCCGCGTCGAAGGGCAGACCCACCTCCGCCAGCTCGGCGGCGAAGAACGGCTCGTGGACCGTGCGCCAGTGCTCGAGGGACAGGTCCCCCTCCCCCTCCGCGGCGGCGTGCTCGGCGTCCACCTCCCGGAAGGGACGCACCTCGACCTCCGTGGTGACGATGAGCGCACGGGGCCGTCCGGCGCCGTCGAGGATGATCGAGAGGTCACCGGGCACCGGGACCGGCACGCCCTGCGCCGAGTACGGGCTCTCCGCGCTGGCCGTGGCCGTCTTGCGGCCGGCGAGGACGAGGTCGAGGAGCGAGTCGGCCTCCTCGGAGCCGGAGCCGAAGGACCACGCGGGCGGCTGGACCGCCCCGAGGGCCTGCTGGCCGACGACGACGTCGAGCCGGTTGAGGCCCGCGCGCTTGCGGGCGGTCGCCCAGTAGGAGGCGACGGCGGCGTCGCGGGCGTCGTCGTGGTCGAGCTCCGGCTCGGTGTGCTCACTCATGTGCCGAGTGTGCCAGTCCCGCGGCCCGTCCGTGCGTACGCTTGGAGCAGCAGCGAACGGCGACCAAGGAGCCACGATGTCCACGCCTCCCCCTCCCCAGCAGCCCGGTGGTGACCCGTTCGGCCAGCAGCCCTACGGTCAGCAGCCCTACGGCGAGCAGCCCCACGGGTATGGGCAGCAGCCGCCCGGGTATGGGCAGCAGCCGCCCGGGTACGGGCAGCAGCCCTACGGCTACGGACAGCAGCCACCCTACGGACAGCCCAACGGCGACGACCGCACCATCGCCGTCGTCGCCCACCTCTCCCCGCTCATCGCCATGGTGGTGAGCGCCGGCTGGCTCAGCTTCCTCGGCCCGCTCGTCGTCTGGCTGGTGTGGCGCGACCGCGGCCCGCTCATCCGCAACGCCGCCGCGAGCGCCTTCAACTTCAACGTCACCGTGTGGGTCGTCAGCATCCTCGCCTGGATCAGCGTCATCACGGTGATCCTCATCCCGGTCGCCGTCGTCGTCCTCATCGGCATCTTCATCGCCCAGCTCGTGCTCTCGATCAAGGGTGCGATCGCGGCCAGCCGCGGAGAGATCTACCGCTACCCGTGGCAGGTGCCGATCCTCAACTGAGCCGGGGTGATGCCGGGGTGGTTCGCCCGAATCCTCCCCGGTCCCCCCTTTCCCATGCCCTGCGAACGGGCATAGCCTCGCGCTGTCCCGGCGGAGACGGGCGGGCGAGGCGGGCCCAGGCAGCCCGCCGCCGCGCACCCGTGGACCGGACGTCCCACCAGGGAGAAACGTCCGCCTTCTCTCACGCCTGGAGGAGTCCATGCGCAAGCGCACCCTGGCCGCCGGAGCGAGTGTCCTCGCCCTGACCGCCACCCTTCTCTCGGTCCCGGCACACGCCGGTGACCGGGCCCGCGAGCCCGAGGTGGTCGCGGGCGGCCTCATCGGCCCGCTCACGCTCGCGGTCGGCAACCGCGGCGACGTCTACGTCACCCAGACCTTCGCCAACACCCTGTCCAAGGTCGACCGGGCCGGGACGGTCACCAACCTCCACACGCTCCCCGGTGGTCCCGACACGGGCGAGCTCGTCGGCGTCACCTACGACCGCGGCGCGACCTACCACATCGAGAGCGACCTCAGCAGCGGTACTCCCACGACCCACGTCGTGCGGACCCGCAACGGTGAGCGCACCGTCGTCAGCGACGACCTGTGGGCCCACGAGATCGCCGACAACCCTGACGCCGGGCAGACCTACGGCTTCCGCGGCCTGCGAGGGCAGTGTGCCGCCGACGTCGCCGCCTTCGAGGAGCAGGTCGGCATCCCGCTCGACAGCTACACCGGGATCGTCGAGTCGCACGGCTACCAGCTCGACGCCCACAACGGCACGATCTACGTCGCCGACGCCGCGGCCAACGCGATCCTCAAGGTGAACGAGCGGACCGGGGACATCTCCACGGTCGGCGTCCTGCCCGGCAAGTCCGTCCGGTTCACCGCCGAGATCGAGGCGGCGCTCGAGGCGCAGATGCCGGGGGCCGACATTCCCGACTGCGTCGTGGGCAAGCAGTGGGTCGCCGAGCCCGTCCCCACCGACGTCCAGCGCGGCTGGGACGGCGGGCTGTACGTCACGACCCTCGGCGGCAGCGTCGGGGAGATCGTGCCGCTGAGCAGCGTCTACCGGGTGAGCGCCCGCGGTGGCCCCACCTTCGAGGTCACCGGCAACCTCCACGGGGCCACCGGCCTGGCCATCACCCCGACGGGCGCCATCCTCGTCGCCGAGATGTTCGGCGGGGAGGTCTCGGTCATCCCGCCGTTCCGCAACCGGGCCACGACCCTCTTCGCCGCCGACTCCCCCGCGGACGTCGCCGTCGACGGGCGCACCGTCTACGCGACGACGGGCACCTTCGGGGAGGGCGCCCTCGTGCGGTACAGCTACCGCGGCTGGTAGCACCGCCAATGCGCGAGGCGCCGGCCGGGACGTCCCGACCGGCGCCTCGTGGCGGTGCGGAGGTCAGCGCGCGGCGCTGCCCTCGGTGTAGTCGGAGTCGCGGTCCTCGACCCAGGAGAAGAGCTTGCGCAGCTCGCGACCGGTGCTCTCGATCGGGTGCTGCTCGCCCTTGCCGCGCAGGTCCTTGAACTCCGGCGCGCCGGCGTCCTGGTCGGTGATGAAGCGGTCGGCGAACGCGCCGGACTGGATGTCGGCGAGCACGGCCTTCATGTTCTCCTTCACCTCGGGGGTGATGACCCGCGGGCCGGAGACGTAGTCGCCGTACTCGGCGGTGTCGGAGACGCTCCAGCGCTGCTTGGCGATGCCGCCCTCCCACATGAGGTCGACGATGAGCTTGAGCTCGTGGAGCACCTCGAAGTAGGCGACCTCGGGCTGGTAGCCGGCCTCGGTGAGGACCTCGAAGCCGTACTGGACGAGCTGGGAGGTGCCGCCGCACAGCACGGCCTGCTCACCGAACAGGTCGGTCTCGGTCTCCTCGGTGAAGGTCGTCCTGATGCCGCCGGCGCGCAGGCCGCCGATCGCCTTGGCGTAGGACAGCGCGAGGTCCCACGCGTGGCCCGAGGCGTCCTGCTCGACGGCGACGATGACCGGCACGCCGCGCCCGGCCTCGTACTCGCGGCGCACGAGGTGGCCCGGGCCCTTGGGCGCGACCATGATGACGTCGTGCCCGGCGGCCGGCTTGATGTAGCCGAAGCGGATGTTGAAGCCGTGCGCGAAGAGGAGCGCGGCGTCGGCCTTGAGGTTCGGCTCGATCTGCTCGGCGTACAGGCTGCGCTGCACCTGGTCCGGGGCGAGGATGACGACGACGTCGGCGCCGGCGACGGCGTCGGCGACGCTCGCGACCTTGAGGCCCTCGTCCGTGGCCTTCGCCGCCGACGAGCTCCCCTCGCGCAGGCCGACGGTGACGTCGACGCCCGAGTCGCGCAGGTTCAGCGCGTGCGCGTGCCCCTGGCTGCCGTAGCCGATGACGGCGACCTTCTTCCCGGCGATGACGGACAGGTCGGCGTCGTCGTCGTAGTACAGCTCAGCCACAGTGGTTCTCCCTGGTGTCGGTGGTGGATCGGGCCGGCGGGCCGGCGCTGGGTCAAGTATGGGTCAGGCGGTTCGCACGCGTTCGAGCGCGCGGTCGGTCATCGACCGGGCGCCGCGGCCGATCGCCACGGTGCCGGACTGGACGATCTCGCGGACCCCGTGCGGCTCGAGGGCCGTGAGGAGTGCCTGGAGCTTGTTGTGCGAGCCGGTCGCCTCGATCGTCACGGCGTCCGGTGCGACGTCGACGACGTGCGCCCGGAACAGCTCGACGACCTGGAGCACGGCGGTGCGCGAGGCGTCGTCGGCACGGACCTTGACGAGGAGCAGCTCACGCTGGACCGAGGCGTCGGGCTCGAGCTCGACGATCTTGATGACGTTGATGAGCTTGTTCAGCTGCTTGGTCACCTGCTCGAGCGGCAGCTCCGCGGCGTCGACGACGACCGTGATCCGGGAGATCTCCGGGTGCTCGGTCGGGCCCACGGCCAGGGAGTGGATGTTGAAGGCGCGGCGGGCGAACAGGGCGGAGACGCGGGTGAGCACGCCGGGCTTGTTCTCCACCAGCACCGAGAGGGTGTGACGGGTACTCATCGGGTTCCTCGCTTCACTCGTCGCGGTCCCACGAGGGGGTGAGCCCTCGTGCGTACTGGATGTCGTCGTTGCCCACGCCGGCTGCGACCATCGGCCACACCATCGCGTCCCGGCTGACGACGAAGTCGACGACGACGGGTCGGTCGTCGATCTCCATCGCCCGCTTGATCGTCGCGTCGACGTCGCCGACCGACTCGCAGCGCAGGCCGACGCAGCCGTAGGCGTCGGCGAGCTTGACGAAGTCGGGGATGCGCGCCGTCTCGTGGCCGGTGTTGAGGTCGGTGTTGGAGTAACGGCCGTCGTAGAAGAGCGTCTGCCACTGGCGGACCATGCCGAGGGAGGAGTTGTTGATGACGGCGACCTTGATCGGGATCCCCTCGATCGCGCAGGTCGCGAGCTCCTGGTTGGTCATCTGGAAGCAGCCGTCGCCGTCGATCGCCCACACCGTGGCGTCCGGTCGGCCCACCTTGGCACCCATCGCGGCGGGGACGGCGTAGCCCATCGTCCCCAGGCCGCCGGAGTTGAGCCAGGTGCGGGGGTGCTCGTAGCGGATGAACTGCGCCGCCCACATCTGGTGCTGTCCCACACCCGCGGCGTAGATGGCCTCCGGGCCGGCGATCTCGCCGATCCGGCTGATGACGTGCTGGGGTGCGACGAGCCCGTCGGCGGTCGGCGTCCAGCCGAGCGGGTAGGTCTCGCGCAGGTCGTCCAGGCGGCGCCACCAGTCCTCGATGTCCGGCTTGCCGAACTGCTCGTGCGCGGCGATGAGCTCGGTGACGAGGTCGGGGATCGTGTCGGCGAGGTCGCCGACGATCGGGACGTCGGCGTGCCGGTTCTTGGAGATCTCGGCGGGGTCGATGTCCGCGTGGATCACCGTCGCCTTGGGAGCGAAGGAGGACAGCCGACCGGTGACGCGGTCGTCGAAGCGGGCACCGAGGGTGACGATGAGGTCGGCCTGCTGGAGGGCGGCGACGGCCGCGACCGACCCGTGCATGCCGGGCATGCCCAGGTGCTGGGGGTGGGAGTCGGGCAGCGCGCCGCGGGCCATGAGCGTGGTGACCGCGGGCGCACCGGACAGGTCGGTGAGCCGGCGCAGGGCGGCCGAGGCCTGGGCGCGGATGACGCCGCCGCCGATGTAGAGCACCGGGCGCCGGGAGGTGGCGAGCAGGCGCGCAGCCTCGCGCACCTGGCGCGAGTGCGGCTTGACGGCCGGCCGGTAGCCGGGCAGGTCGAGCTGCTGGGGCCAGCGGAACATCGTGGACGACTGCTGGGCGCTCTTGGCGATGTCGACGAGCACCGGGCCGGGACGACCGGTCGAGGCGATGTGGAAGGCCTCGGCGATGCGCGCGGGGATCTCGTCGGGGTCGGTGACGAGGAAGGAGTGCTTCGTCAGCGGCATCGTCGCGCCGACGATGTCGGCCTCCTGGAAGGCGTCGGTGCCGATCGCGCTCGCACCGACCTGGCCGGTGATGGCGACGACGGGGACCGAGTCCATGTTCGCGTCGGCGAGCGCCGTGATGAGGTTCGTCGCGCCCGGGCCGGAGGTCGCCATGCAGACGCCCACCTTGCCGGTGGCGGCGGCGTAGCCGGTCGCGGCGTGCCCGGCGCCCTGCTCGTGGCGCACGAGGATGTGGCGCAGCCGGGTGGAGTCGAACAGCGGGTCGTAGGTCGGGAGGATCGCGCCGCCGGGGATCCCGAAGATGACCTCCGCGCCGACCTCCTCGAGCGACCGGACGATCGACTTCGCGCCGTCGACCTCCTCGACGATCGCCCGCGGGGCGGGCGTGGTGGGGGCGAGCGGCGGCCTCGGCGCGGTGCGGGGCGGCGCCGGGGTTGGTCCCTTGGCCATGGTGACCCTCCTGGTACCTCGGTGGCGGAGCGGCAGAGCGGCAACAAAAAACCCTTCGACCCGCGGGGGTGCGAAGGGCTGCGCGCAGCGGACCGGCTTAGCGGTTGGCTGCGCGCCGACGAAGTACGACGTCCTGCTGCATGCCGTGAACTGTAGCCCCGACCACGCCAGACCCTTCGTTCCGTCTCATATGCTGGATTCTGGTCCCGGTCCCTGGACATGGTGCGAGTCCCGCCCCGCGATTTGCTGCCTCCCCGAGCCGATGCCTCCCCGCATGCCTTCTCCCCGCACGCCCCACCCCACCCCCCTTCCGCCGAGCGCTGGATCGTGCACGAGCAGGATCCAGCGCTCGGCGAGGGGACGGGGACGATCGCGGGTCTGGAGGGCGGCGGGGTCAGGGGACGAGGAGCACCTTGCCGGTCGTGCGGCGTGACTCCAGCGCCCGGTGCGCCTCGGCGGCCTCCTCGAGCGGGAGCTCGAGGCCCACCCGGACCGACAGTCCCTCCTCGACCGCGGCGAAAAGGTCCGCGGCCCGCCCCAGCAGCTCCGCACGGTCGGCGATGTAGTGCGCGAGCGTCGGCCGGGTCACGAAGAGGGAGCCGCCGCTGTTGAGGCGCTGGAGGTCGAAGGGCGGCACCTGCCCGCTCGACCCGCCGAAGAGCACGAGCATGCCCCGGGGGCGCAGGCTCGCGAGGGAGGCGTCGAAGGTCGCCTTGCCGACGCCGTCGTAGACCACGTCCACCCCGCGCCCGCCGGTGTGCTCACGGAGGATCTCGGGCAGCTCGGCGGTGAGGTCGTCCAGCTCGGTGTACCGGACGACCAGCTCGGCGCCGGCCTCGCGGGAGAGCCGCTCCTTCTCCGCCGTCGAGACGGTGGAGATCACTCGCCCGCCACGGCGGACGACGAGCTGGGTGAGCAGCAGGCCGACGCCACCCGCGCCCGCGTGGACGAGGGCGACGTCGCCGGGCGAGACGGGGAACGTCGAGGAGCTGAGGTAGTGCGCGGTCAGCCCCTGGAGCGGCAGGGCTGCCGCGGTGCGCAGGTCGACACCCGCGGGAACCGGGATCGCGTCCGCGACGGGCACGTTCACCCGCTCGGCGTAGCTGCCGGGCACCGACGCCCAGGCCACGCCGTCTCCCACGCGCAGCTCGGTGACGCCCTCACCGACCTCGACGACGCGGCCCGCTCCCTCGGCGCCGACGACGTGCGGGAAGGCCATCGGGTAGACACCGCTGCGCCGGTAGGTGTCGATGAAGTTGACCCCGGCGGCCGCGACCTCGACCCGCACCTGCCCCGGCCCGGGCGGCTCGTCGGGGAGGTCGACGACGGTGAGGACCTCCGGGCCCCCGGCCTGCGTGGCGTGGATGGCTCGCATGGGCCCATGTATACCCCGCGTGCCACGCCCCGCATGTGCACGATCCAGCTCTCGGCGGGAGGGGGGTGGTGGGAGCTCAAACGCGCGAGAGCTGGATCCTGCGCGCAGGATCCAGCTCTCGACGGGAAGGGGGCGTCAGGCGAGGATGGCGCCCTTGCTCGCCGACTGGACGAGCTTGGTGTACTTGCCGAGCACGCCCTTGGTGAACTGCGGGGCGATGGGCGCCCAGCCCTCGCGGCGGGCCGCGAGCTCGGCGTCGTCGACGAGGAGGTCGAGGGTCTTGCTCGCGACGTCGAGCCGGATCTTGTCGCCGTCGCGGACGAAGGCGATGGGGCCGGCGTCGACAGCCTCGGGCGCGACGTGCCCGACGCACAGGCCGGTCGTGCCGCCGGAGAAGCGGCCGTCGGTGAGGAGCAGGACGTCCTTGCCGAGCCCGGCGCCCTTGATCGCGCCGGTGATGGCGAGCATCTCGCGCATGCCCGGGCCGCCCTTGGGGCCCTCGTAGCGGATGACGACGACGTCGCCGGCCTGGATCGTGCCGTCCTCCAGCGCGTCCATCGCGGCCCGCTCGCGCTCGAAGACGCGGGCGGTGCCCTCGAAGACGTCGTTGTCGAAGCCCGCGGACTTCACGACGGCTCCCTCGGGGGCGAGCGAGCCGCCGAGGATGGTGATGCCGCCGGTCTTGTGGATCGGGTTGTCCAGCGCACGCAGGATCTTGCCGTCCGGGTCGGGCGGGTTGATGCCCTCGAGGTTCTCCGCGACCGTCTTGCCGGTGACGGTGAGGCAGTCGCCGTGGATGAGGTCGGCGTCGAGCAGCGCCTTCATGACGACGGGCACCCCGCCGATGCGGTCGACGTCGTTCATCACGTAGCGGCCGAAGGGCTTGAGGTCACCGAGGTGGGGCACGCGGTCGGCGATGCGGCTGAAGTCGTCCAGCGACAGCTCGACCTCGGCCTCGTTGGCGATCGCGAGGAGGTGGAGGACGGCGTTGGTCGAGCCGCCGAACGCCATGACGACGGCGATCGCGTTCTCCAGCGACTTCTTCGTGATGATGTCGCGCGCCGTGATGCCCTGCCGGAGCAGCTCGACGACGGCCTCGCCGCTGCGGTGGGCGAAGGCGTCGCGGCGCCGGTCGGCGGAGGGCGGGGCGGCCGAGCCGGGCAGGGACATGCCCATGGCCTCGGCCACGGAGGCCATCGTGTTGGCGGTGTACATGCCGCCGCAGGCGCCCTCGCCGGGGCAGATCGCGCGCTCGATGCGGTCGAGGTCGCCCTTGCTCATGAGCCCGCGGGAGCAGGCGCCGACGGCCTCGAAGGCGTCGATGAGGGTGACCTCCTTCTCCGTGCCGTCCTCGAGCTTGACCCAGCCGGGCATGATCGAGCCGGCGTAGAGGAAGACGGCGGCGAGGTCGAGTCGGGCGGCCGCCATGAGCATCCCGGGCAGGGACTTGTCGCAGCCGGCGAGGAGCACCGAGCCGTCGAGCCGCTCGGCCTGCATGACGGTCTCGACGGAGTCGGCGATGATGTCGCGCGAGACGAGGGAGTAGTGCATGCCCTCGTGGCCCATCGAGATGCCGTCGGACACGGAGATCGTCCCGAACTGCAGCGGGTAGCCACCGCCGGCGTGGACACCTTCCTTGGCGCCCTGGGCCAGCCGGTCGAGGGAGAGGTTGCAGGGCGTGATCTCGTTCCACGAGCTCGCGATGCCGATCTGCGGCTTCGAGAAGTCCTCGTCCCCCATGCCGACGGCGCGGAGCATGCCCCGCGACGCCGTCGCCTCGATGCCGTCGGTCACCTGGCGGCTGCGCGGCTTGATGTCACTGGCTTCGGTCGTCATGGCCCGAGTGTAGATCTCCCGGACGACGCCCCAGGCCGACGTTCGAGCGTCAAGACATGACGACGGGGCGGCACCCCCGGGCTGGGAGTACCGCCCCGCAGAAGGCTGTGCCGGTGTCAGTCCGTGAGGCGACGGCGGGCGACGAGCACCCCGCCGGTGCCGACGAGCAGCAGCGTGACGAGGGCCAGCGGCCACGCCTCGACGCCGGTGGTCGGCAGTCGGCCACCGCCTGCCCCTCCGCCGGGCGCGGCGGTGGGCGACGGGTCGACCGTCGTCGCGTCCTCGGTCGCCACATCGGTCGGGGCCGGGGTGGTCGGGTCCTCGGTCGGCTCCTCGACGGGCTCCTCCACCGGGGCCTCGACGAGCGCGCCCTCCGGTCCGGCCCACAGCAGCGCGGCGGCGACGTCGTCGAACATGCCGCGCGGGTGGGTGCGGAACAGCGGGTCGGTCCCGAAGACGAGCGCGCGGGTACCGCTGTCGGCGACGGCGGAGATCACCGAGGGCTGGCTCGCTGCCTGCTCCGGGCCCCCGGAGCCGTCCCCGTTCGGCAGCCAGTGGCCGCTCAGCAGGGGCTCGGCCGCGAAGGTCTGCTCGACCGCGACGTTCTCCCCCAGGCCGGTGAAGTAGGCGGGCCCGTAGACGAAGGCCGCCTCCTCCGCCTGCGCGGCGATGACCCCGGACGCCTGGGCGGCCGGAGTGACCTCGGCGGCGCCGGACGTCTCGACGAGGACGACGCCGTTCGCGCTGCGCGGCCCGTCGACCACCGCGGCCTCGAAGAGCCCGAACTGGGTGCCGGCCCACACGCCCGCCTGGGCGGACGCGACGACGCCCTTGCCCGCGGCGAAGTAGTCGGTGAGCGCCTGGCGCACCGGCCCGGCCGGCTCGCCCTCGACGACGGGCTCGAGCTGGAGCTGGGTGCCCAGCCACAGGACGTCGATCTCGGAGAGGTCGACGCTGCCGTCGGCGATGCCCGCCGCGGTGACCCGCACCGGGTCGACGAACCCGAGACCGGTGAGCGCGAGCTCGTCCTCCCCGCCGTAGGCGGAGGAGGAGGTGTAGCCCACCCGCAGCGCGGACAGGCCGCGCACGTCCTGCCCGGCGAGCTCGCTCCCGTCGGTCGCCGCGAAGGGCACCCCGAGCAGCTCGCTGAGCTCGGCCGCCCGGGCGAGACCGTCCGGACCGACGACGAGGGTGCCGCCGCCGACGTCGGAGACGGCGTGGCCGTCCGCGAGCAGGAGGTTGACCGCCTGGACCGCGGCCACGCCGTCGAGCCGGAAGCTCACGTAGTCGGTGCCGGTGGGGAACTCACCGGTGGGCGGGGCGACGACGACGGGCGTCGTCGTGACGGCGAGTGCCGGGTCGGTGGTCTCCCCCACCCGGTCGACCTCGGCGCCCCACAGGCGTCCGAGGCTCCACGCCGAGATGTCGTACATGCTCGGCACCCGGTCGGAGATGTCCGAGCCGTCGGAGAGCAGGACGTTGGCCAGGCCGCGCAGCGGCTGGTGCATGTCGACGACGAACGTGCCGGCCGGGTGGTCCTGCCCGCCCGCCGTGAAGGCGGAGTCCGCGGTGCCCACCTCGACGCCGTGCGCGAGGAGGTGGTCGACGAGCGTCGCCGCGTCGGTCGAGCCCGCGGGGATGACGTAGGCACGCGGGAAGTCCGTCCCGGTGACGTCGGCCGCGTCCCACTCCGCGGCCCACTCGTCCGGCCCGGCGTAGTCCGCCGGGTCGGGGTCGGCCGGGATCTCGCGGAGCGGCTCACCGGCGTCACCGCGGCGGAAGATCTCCATCTGGTTGCCGAGGATCGCGTCGCGGTTCTCCGCGACGTAGGCGATCGTCGACTCGATGACCTGGTGGCCGACCTGCCGGTTGATCTCGAGGTTGCGCGCGTTCTCCTCGAGCTGCGTCACCGGGTCGGTCGACCGGCTGCGGCCCGGGCCCAGCTCGACGGTGTAGGCGATGGAGCCCTGGAACTGGACGTACTGCGGGGTGAAGATCGGCGGCCAGCCGTCCCAGCCGTCCGGGATGTCGCGGTAGGGGATGAGGATGCCGCCGGCGTCCGTCAGCGGGTTGCCCTCGATCGCGGCGTCGACGACGTCCTGCTCGATGCGCAGCGCCGCGGCGTAGGAGTAGGGCATGAGGAGGTCGTGCTCGTAGTTCTCCCCCTGCGGCGGACCCGTGGGCTCGACCTGGAGGCTGCCGGTGTACCCGTGCAGGTCGACGAAGAAGATCGGCTGCAGGTCGCTGGTGAGGTCGCGGATCGCGCGGGTCTCGGGCGTCGTGTTCGTGATGAAGTCACGGTTGGCGTCGAGGTTGAGCGCGGTGGCTCGGGTGCCGGCGACCCGCCCGTCGGGGTTGTTGCTCACGGTGAAGTAGAGCCGGTAGCCCTCGGCGAGGGCGGTGGCGGCCTCGTCACCGGCCTCGAGCGCCTCGACGAGCTCGGTGAGGTAGGACAGGGAGGCGTCCGTGCCGTCCCACTCGTTGCCGTGGATGTTGCTGTTGAACCAGATCGGCGGCTTGTAGCCGGCCAGGAGAGCGGCGTCCTCCTGCGCGGCGGCGGCGTCGTGCTTGATCCGGTCGCGCCACTCGTCCTGCTGGATGCTCTCGGCGGCCGTCTCCGGGGCCGTGACCGTCACGAGGTAGAGGTCGCGCCCCTCGGTGGACTGGCCGACGACCTCGGTCGAGACGTACTCGCTGACCTCGGCGAGGTCGTTGAGGAGCGGGGCGATCTCGTGGAAGGGGACGGCACCCCTCCAGTAGGACTGGTCGTCCGGGTCGGCCGGCGGCTCCGACAGTGGCTCGTGCCGCGGGTAGGGCATGCCGTCGGCGACCGCGCTCACCGCCAGGGGCGTGGTGAGTGCGGCGGTGGCGGGTCCCGTGCCCGAGGCGGGTACCGTCACCGCCCCCAGCAGGACGGCGCTCAGTGCCGCCCCACCCCAGACTCGTCGTCGAACCTGCATCGTGTTCCTCTCGATCGACCGGGCACGGCGGGTTACGGAGGCGGCAGGCCGCGGGGGTGGGGGCGGCTAGAGCACCTTCGACAGGAACGCCTGGGTGCGGGCGTGCTGGGGCGAGGCGAGGACCTCGGAGGGGATGCCCTCCTCGACGATGAGGCCGTCGTCCATGAAGACGAGCCGGTCGCCGACCTCGCGGGCGAAGCCCATCTCGTGGGTGACGACCATCATCGTCATGCCTTCGGAGGCGAGGAGCTTCATGACGTCGAGCACCTCGCCGACCAGCTCGGGGTCGAGCGCGGACGTGGGCTCGTCGAAGAGCATCATGTCGGGGTTCATCGACAGCGCGCGGGCGATCGCGACGCGCTGCTGCTGGCCGCCGGACAGCTGCCCGGGGAAGGCGTCACCGCGGTCCCCGAGCCCGACGCGCTCGAGCATCGCGCGGGCGGTCTCCGCGGCCTCGGCCTTGCCCCGCTTGAGGACCCGACGCTGGGCGATGGTGAGGTTGCCCATGACGTCCAGGTGCGGGAAGAGGTTGAACTGCTGGAAGACCATCCCGATCCGGGTGCGCACCGCGTCGATGTCGCAGTCCGGGTCGAGGATGTCGACGCCCTCGATCCGCAGTGAGCCGCTCGTCGGCTCCTCGAGCCGGTTGACGGTGCGCAGCAGCGTGGACTTGCCCGAGCCGGAGGGGCCGATGACGCAGACCACCTCGCCCGGGTGGACGGACAGGTCGATCCCCTTGAGGACCTCGTGGTCCCCGAAGCTCTTGCGCAGCCCCGTGATCTCGATCGCCGGCACGTCGGTGGCCGTCGTCATCGTCCCCTCGCCATCCGTCGTTCGAGCACCGCCACGAGCCGCGTGAGCGGGATCGTGATCAGCAGGTAGAGCATCGCGGCCATGACCAGCGTCGTGCCGTTGCCGGTGCTCGTCAGGCCGTCACGCGCGTAGGTCGTCAGCTCCTTGGTGAGCACCGTCGAACCGGCGATGAACAGCAGCGAGGTGTCCTTGAGCAGGAGCACGAACTCGTTGGTCAGCGGCGGGATGATGATCCGGAAGCCCTGCGGCAGGACGATCCAGCCCATCGTCTTGCCCGGCGACATGCCCAGGGAGCGGGCCGCCTCGCTCTGTCCCTTGGGGACCGCCTGGATCCCCGAGCGGATGACCTCGGCCATGTAGGCGGACGCGACGAAGATGAGCCCGATGAGCCCGGCGCCGACCTGCCCGCCGGGGATGCGGAACCCGAAGGCGATCGGCACGACGTAGACCATCGCGAAGATCGTGAGCAGTGCCGGCATGCCGCGGAACAGCTCGATCCACGCCGTCGCGAACCACCGGTAGGGGCCCACGCTCGAGAGCTTCATCAGCGCGAACACGACCCCGAGCACCAGTCCCCCGGCGAAGGAGATCAGGGTGAACAGCACCGTGTTCTTCAGCGCGATGGTGATGATCTGGGGGAACTGCTCCCGGGCGATGTCGATCCGGAAGAACTGGTTGGCGATGCGCTCCCAGTCCGCCGCCAGCGCGACGGCCACGAGCGCGGCGAAGAACAGGACGTAGAGCGCTGTCCTGGTCAGCCGCCGGCGTGTGGTGATCCGCATCGGACTACTGCGACTCGACGGCGAAGTAGGAGTCGTAGATCTCCTGGTAGGTGCCGTCCCCGCGGAGGTTCTCGAGCGCGGTGTCGATCCCCTCGACGAGCTCGGGGGACGCGTCCTTCGCCATGGCGTAGCCGTACTGCTCGTCCGTCGTGTACTCCTCGACGATGACGTAGGCCGGGTCCGCGGCGGCGTTCTCGATGTTCACCGGCAGGTCCTGGAGGATCGCGTCGATCTGGCCCGCCTGGATGGCCGACCACAGCTCGGCGTTGCCCGGGTACTCGACGACGGTCGCGCCCGTGGCGTTCTCCTCGGCGTAGGACAGGCCCGTGGTGCCGGCCTGGACGCCGACCTTCTTGCCGTCGAGGTCCGCGATCGACTCGATGCCGGAGTCGGGGGCCACGAGGAGGGACTGCAGCGAGTCGTAGTAGGGCGCGGTGAAGGTGAGGTTCTCCTCGCGCTCCGGGGTGATCGTGATGGCGGAGGCGCCGATGTCGCACTGCCCGGCGGCGAAGGTGCTGCCGGACTGGAGGGCCTCGAAGCTCACGTTGAGGACCTCGAGGTCGAGCTCCATCTCGTCGGCGATCGCCTGGAGGAGGTCGATGTCGAAGCCGCTGTAGCCGCTCGGCGCGTCAGGGTCCTCGACCTCGAACGGCGGGAACGGGACGTTCGAGCACGCCGTGAGGGTCCCGTCGCTCACCAGACCGAGGCCGTCGCCGCTGCCGCTGTCCTCCCCACCGTCGCCACCGCACGCCGTGACGAGCAGGAGCGCGGCCGAGGCGGTCGCTGCCAGGAGGCCCCGGCGGGTGCGTGGCTGGAAGTTCATCGTCCGTTGATCCTTCTGGTGGGTGATACGGCCTGGGCAAATATTACGCGGTGACACGCTGCCGGCGGGTAACGACGACAAGTGATGCTCGCCGCGACCGGGACCGCCCGACGGGGCGGAACCCCGCGGCGGACGCGGGGTACCGCCGTCGCGGAGGCGTTCACCCGGGCACGCGGCCGAGACCATCACCACAGAGCACGCTCCCGTGGCCCCGGCCCGACGACCTGCTGCCGGCGGTGCTCCGGCGCGGATCGCGGGGAGCGGAGGCCGAGGCCCGGGAGTGCCTCGACGCCCGCACACGGGGGGATGTCCCGCCCTGCCCTCGAGCGCCGACCACGCGGCTGAGGCTGCGATCGAGGAGGCACGCACGCGACCGACACCCGCCGCGGCGCCCCGGAGGGCGTCTCGGGGACCATCCGACCCGACGGCAACGCCCCACGACCACACGACGACGATCGCCAAGCCCACGACGGGTTCCGCGACCCACGGCGGGCTCGGCACGCGCGGCCGCCACCGTGGGTCCCACTCCCGTCGGCACGCCGGTCGTGTGGGCGATGGTGGGACAGTAGCGGTCCCCCATCGACATGGTCCTGGACGAGCCCGAGGTCGTCGTCCCACCGCCCGCTGACCGCGCGGCCGGCGAGCACGGGTGGAAGCCCGACGAGGACCCGCTCGGGTATGCCGGTCAGCACGGTGGCTGCCCAGGCCAGCAGCGGACGCGCCGGGACGCCGGTGACGCGTTCTCCCCCGCGCTCGAGTCAGAGGTCACCAGGCTCACGGACGCAAGGGTCGTGAAGTACGAGCTACGGCACCTGCGGGGAGGCCCGGGCCACCCGGTGAACGGGTGTGGGGCGCCGGCTGACGGCGCGCTCGAGAAGGCACTCGCCATGCGACGAGCAGCATCCGACCGCCGGCGACGACGGACGAGGAAAAGACCTCGCGTCATGCTCCTGCACATGGACGCGGCAGCCGTCGCCGGCTGAGAGCCGGCACTTGGGTCCAGAAACACGTGTGGGCCGCAACCCAAGGGTTGCGGCCCACACGGTAATGGGTGTTCGGCGGCGTCCTACTCTCCCACGCAGTCTCCCACGCAGTACCATCGGCGCTGAAGGGCTTAGCTTCCGGGTTCGGAATGGGACCGGGCGTTTCCCCTTCGCTATGACCGCCGTAACTCTATGGAGATGTCACCCGTGTGTGGGTGGCTCCAGAACCGTACAGTGGACGCGTCATCACAAGACCTGATAGTTGTGGTGAAGTTGTCGGCCAATTAGTACCGGTCAGCTTCACACGTTGCCGTGCTTCCACATCCGGCCTATCAACCCAGTGTTCTGCTGGGGGCCTTCCCACCCGAGGGTGGTGGAAACCTCATCTTGAAGCAGGCTTCCCGCTTAGATGCTTTCAGCGGTTATCCCTTCCGAACGTAGCCAACCAGCCATGCTCCTGGCGGAACAACTGGCACACCAGAGGTTCGTCCGTCCCGGTCCTCTCGTACTAGGGACAGGTCTTCTCAAGTTTCCTGCGCGCGCAGCGGATAGGGACCGAACTGTCTCACGACGTTCTAAACCCAGCTCGCGTACCGCTTTAATGGGCGAACAGCCCAACCCTTGGGACCTACTCCAGCCCCAGGATGCGACGAGCCGACATCGAGGTGCCAAACCATGCCGTCGATATGGACTCTTGGGCAAGATCAGCCTGTTATCCCCGGGGTACCTTTTATCCGTTGAGCGACGGCGCTTCCACAAGCCACCGCCGGATCACTAGTTCCGACTTTCGTCCCTGCTCGACCTGTCAGTCTCACAGTCAAGCTCCCTTGTGCACTTACACTCGACACCTGATTGCCAACCAGGCTGAGGGAACCTTTGAGCGCCTCCGTTACATTTTGGGAGGCAACCGCCCCAGTTAAACTACCCACCAGGCACTGTCCCTGATCCGGATTACGGACCGAGGTTAGATGTTCAGAACGACCAGAGTGGTATTTCAACGATGACTCCACAACCACTGGCGTGGCTGCTTCACAGTCTCCCACCTATCCTACACAAGCCGTCCCGAACACCAATACCAAGCTATAGTAAAGGTCCCGGGGTCTTTCCGTCCTGCTGCGCGAAACGAGCATCTTTACTCGTAGTGCAATTTCGCCGAGTTCACGGTTGAGACAGCGGAGAAGTCGTTACGCCATTCGTGCAGGTCGGAACTTACCCGACAAGGAATTTCGCTACCTTAGGATGGTTATAGTTACCACCGCCGTTTACTGGGGCTTAAATTCTGAGCTTCGCCCCGAAGGGCTGACCCGTCCTCTTAACCTTCCAGCACCGGGCAGGCGTCAGTCCGTATACATCGTCTTGCGACTTCGCACGGACCTGTGTTTTTAGTAAACAGTCGCTTCTCCCTGGTCTCTGCGGCCCGAAAGGGCTAGCCAGCAAGTGGCTTCACCCCTCAGGCCCCCCTTCTCCCGAAGTTACGGGGGCATTTTGCCGAGTTCCTTAACCGTGATTTTCTCGATCGCCTTGGTATTCTCTACCTGACCACCTGAGTCGGTTTAGGGTACGGGCGGCTAACACCTCGCGTCGAGGCTTTTCTTGGCAGCATAGGATCACCCTGCTTCCCGCATTCGCGGTCACCATCAGGTCTGAGGCTGTATGAGGTCCGGATTTGCCTGGACCTCGCCCTGCTCCCTTGGACGTGCATAGCCATAAAACACGCGGTGGCTACCTGTCTGCGTCACCCCTGTTAATACGCTTACCTAATACCGGTTCGGGTTCCGCGCGCGGCCGGCCCCGGCCCCGAAGGGCACAAGGACGGCGTTGGGCGGTTAGCATCACCGGGCTCGGTATGGGCGGTGTTTCGCCGGTACGGGAATATCAACCCGTTGTCCATCGACTACGCCTGTCGGCCTCGCCTTAGGTCCCGACTTACCCAGGGCGGATTAACCTGGCCCTGGAACCCTTGGTCATTCGGCGGACGGGTTTCTCACCCGTCTTTCGCTACTCATGCCTGCATTCTCACTCGTGTGGGATCCACCACTGGGTCACCCCGCAGCTTCACCTCCCACACGACGCTCCCCTACCCACCAACACCCCTGAACACCCGCCCGTAGGCGAGAGCTGAGGAACATGTGTCAGTGCCACGGCTTCGGCGGTGTGCTTGAGCCCCGCTAAATTGTCGGCGCAGAATCACTTGACCAGTGAGCTATTACGCACTCTTTCAAGGGTGGCTGCTTCTAAGCCAACCTCCTGGTTGTCTGTGCAACTCCACATCCTTTCCCACTTAGCACACGCTTAGGGGCCTTAGCCGGTGGTCTGGGCTGTTTCCCTCTCGACGACGAAGCTTATCCCCCGCCGTCTCACTGCTGCGCTTACACTTACCGGCATTCGGAGTTTGGCTGACGTCAGTAACCTGTTGGGGCCCATCGGCCATCCAGTGCTCTACCTCCGGCAAGAAACACGCAACGCTGCACCTAAATGCATTTCGGGGAGAACCAGCTATCACGAAGTTTGATTGGCCTTTCACCCCTACCCACAGGTCATCCCCTCAGTTTTCAACCTAAGTGGGTTCGGTCCTCCACGCGGTCTTACCCGCGCTTCAACCTGCCCATGGGTAGATCACTTCGCTTCGGGTCTAGAGCATGCGACTCATTCGCCCTGTTCGGACTCGCTTTCGCTACGGCTTCCCCACACGGGTTAACCTCGCCACATACCACTAACTCGCAGGCTCATTCTTCAAAAGGCACGCCGTCACCCCAGCTACGGAGGCTCCGACGGATTGTAAGCATCCGGTTTCAGGTACTATTTCACTCCCCTCCCGGGGTACTTTTCACCTTTCCCTCACGGTACTTGTCCGCTATCGGTCACTAGGTAGTATTTAGGCTTAGCAAGTGGTCTTGCCAGATTCACACGGGATTTCACGGGCCCCGTGCTACTCGGGATCCCCACCGGGAGGCGCCACCATTTCGTCTACGGGGGTCTCACCCTCTGTGCCCGGCCTTCCCAGACCGTTCGACTATGACGACGCTTTCTCACTCCCTACCAGGCCGGCAGGCCTGGTTGGCGGGTCCCACGACCCCGGAGGTGCAACGACTGCCGTCTATCACACACCCCCGGTTTAGCCTCATCCGCTTTCGCTCGCCACTACTCACGGAATATCTCTTCCTGTGGGTACTGAGATGTTTCACTTCCCCACGTTCCCTCCACACGCCCTATACATTCAGGCGCGGGTAACCGGGCATGACCCCGGCTGGGTTTCCCCATTCGGACATCCTCGGATCACGGTTCGTTAGCCAACTCCCCGAGGCTTATCGCAGGCCACCACGTCCTTCTTCGGCTCCTAGTGCCAAGGCATCCACCGAATGCTCTTAATAACTTGACCACAAAAGATCAAAGATGCTCGCGTCCACTGTACAGTTCTCAAGCAACCCACCGACCAACCCCCACCCCACACCACAACGGGCACCAGGGGCGAGCAGAAGGCGGTCACGGTCGAGACAACAACCCCCACAACCAGCCATACGGCCGGCGCGGGCGCCTGTTCCCTCAGGACCCAACAGCATGCCAAGCCTTCGATGTTCCACCCATGAGCAACCACCGGACACTCGTTCGGCATCCGCGTGGCACCTGACACCCCCGTAGGCCCCGACGAAGCGGGCGAGGATGTGGTGAGCTCCTTAGAAAGGAGGTGATCCAGCCGCACCTTCCGGTACGGCTACCTTGTTACGACTTCGTCCTAATCGCCAGTCCCACCTTCGACGGCTCCCCCCACAAGGGTTGGGCCACCGGCTTCGGGTGTTACCGACTTTCATGACGTGACGGGCGGTGTGTACAAGGCCCGAGAACGTATTCACCGCAGCGTTGCTGATCTGCGATTACTAGCGACTCCGACTTCATGGGGTCGAGTTGCAGACCCCAATCCGAACTGAGACCGGCTTTTTGGGATTCGCTCCACCTCGCGGTATCGCAGCCCTTTGTACCGGCCATTGTAGCATGCGTGAAGCCCAAGACATAAGGGGCATGATGATTTGACGTCATCCCCACCTTCCTCCGAGTTGACCCCGGCAGTCTCCCATGAGTCCCCGGCATAACCCGCTGGCAACACAGGACAAGGGTTGCGCTCGTTGCGGGACTTAACCCAACATCTCACGACACGAGCTGACGACAACCATGCACCACCTGTACACCGACCTTACGGGGAGCACATCTCTGCACTTTTCCGGTGTATGTCAAGCCTTGGTAAGGTTCTTCGCGTTGCATCGAATTAATCCGCATGCTCCGCCGCTTGTGCGGGCCCCCGTCAATTCCTTTGAGTTTTAGCCTTGCGGCCGTACTCCCCAGGCGGGGCACTTAATGCGTTAGCTGCGGCACGGAACCCGTGGAATGGGTCCCACACCTAGTGCCCAACGTTTACGGCATGGACTACCAGGGTATCTAATCCTGTTCGCTCCCCATGCTTTCGCTCCTCAGCGTCAGTAACGGCCCAGAGACCTGCCTTCGCCATCGGTGTTCCTCCTGATATCTGCGCATTCCACCGCTACACCAGGAATTCCAGTCTCCCCTACCGCACTCTAGTCTGCCCGTACCCACTGCAGGCGCAAGGTTAAGCCTTGCGTTTTCACAGCAGACGCGACAAACCGCCTACGAGCTCTTTACGCCCAATAATTCCGGACAACGCTTGCGCCCTACGTATTACCGCGGCTGCTGGCACGTAGTTAGCCGGCGCTTCTTCTGCAGGTACCGTCACCCGAAGGCTTCTTCCCTACTGAAAGAGGTTTACAACCCGAAGGCCGTCATCCCTCACGCGGCGTCGCTGCATCAGGCTTTCGCCCATTGTGCAATATTCCCCACTGCTGCCTCCCGTAGGAGTCTGGGCCGTGTCTCAGTCCCAGTGTGGCCGGTCACCCTCTCAGGCCGGCTACCCGTCGTCGCCTTGGTAGGCCTTCACCCCACCAACAAGCTGATAGGCCGCGAGCCCATCCCTGACCAATAAATCTTTCCACACACACCCATGCGGGCACGCGTCATATCCGGTATTAGCCACGATTTCTCGTAGTTATCCCGAAGTCAGGGGCAGGTTACTCACGTGTTACTCACCCGTTCGCCACTAATCCGCCCAGCAAGCTGGGCATCATCGTTCGACTTGCATGTGTTAAGCACGCCGCCAGCGTTCGTCCTGAGCCAGGATCAAACTCTCCGTAAATGTCTAGCGCCACCCCCGAAGGGGTAACAACCATACGAAGACACCCACCAACCACAAGAGCCGGCAGGCAATCCAGGCAAACCCACCCACGGAAAGGAAACCGCGAGCAGGCAACCAAACAAACAGACCCTCAAACACCCAGCCCTGAAAGACCGGACGCCATCAGATCTAAATGGCATCAAAAAACTTGGCACACTGTTGAGTTCTCAAGAAACAGACACACACCACCCTGAACCAGCCAGTCCGGCCAGCCCCGGCGCGGGGCAACTACTCCAAGTTACACGGTCCGGCTCAGTTCTCCAAATCCGCCTCAGCGGGCCGGATCACTGTCCATCTCGGTGTCACTGCCTCCCCCGCGGACCACGCTTCGCAGCGCATCCTGTGGGGGTTCGTTCGGCGGGACCGGCCACCGGGCTTCTTGGCCCTCGGTGTCCGTGCCTCCCTTGCCGACATCGGAATCTTAGGCAGGTGGCAGTCCGCGGGTCAAACCACCGCCCACGCCCGACAGGATGCCAGTTTTCCGCGGAACGGCGCGGAAAGCTCGGTCAGGTCCCGCAAGGCGACCGGGTCCTGTGAGTCGACGCACAGGACCTCTTCTCACGGCACGAGCGGGCGCCCGGGCCAGGTCACGCGGGCGTCCTCCACGCCCGGGTCGGCGGGCGCCGGGCTGCGTCCTGCCGCCTGGGCCTCCTCCGCCTCCTGGCGCACGGCGTCCGCCACGGCCTCCGCCACGCGGGGGTCGAAGACACCGGGGATGACGAAGGACGGGTTGAGCTCGTCGTCGCCGACGACGCCGGCGATCGCCACCGCGGCCCGGCGGAGCGTCTCCTCGGTGATGTCGCAGGCGCCGGCGTCGAGCAGGCCGCGGAACAGGCCGGGGAAGGCGAGGACGTTGTTGATCTGGTTCGGGTAGTCGCTGCGCCCGGTGGCCACGACGGCGGCGTGGGCGGCCGCCTCGATCGGGTCGACCTCGGGCACGGGGTTGGCGAGGGCGAAGACGATCGCGCTGTCGCCCATCCGCGCGACGTCCGCGCCCGTGATGATGTTGCCCGCGCTCACGCCGATGAACACCTCGGCCCCCTCGAGCCCGTCCTGCAGGCTGCCGGTGACCCCCTCGGGGTTGGTGTGCTCGGCGATCCAGCGGTGGTGCTCGCCGGAGGTGTCACTGCCGCGGTGGATCGCCCCGTCGCGGTCGAACCCGACGATGTTGCGGGCGCCCTGGGCGTGCAGGAGGCGGATGATCGCCGATCCGGCGGCCCCGACCCCCGCGACGACGATCCGGACGTCCTCGATCCGCTTGCGCACGACCTTGAGCGCGTTGATCAGCGCCGCGAGCACGACGATCGCCGTGCCGTGCTGGTCGTCGTGGAACACCGGGATGTCGAGCTCCTCGCGCAGTCGCCGCTCGATCTCGAAGCAGCGAGGCGCGGAGATGTCCTCGAGGTTGACCCCGCCGTACACCGGGGCGATCGCCTTGACGATCGAGATGATCTCCTCGGTGTCCGTGGTGTCCAGGCACACCGGCCAGGCGTCGACGCCGGCGAACTTCTTGAACAGGGCGGCCTTGCCCTCCATGACGGGCAGGGCCGCCGCCGGGCCGATGTTCCCCAGCCCCAGCACGGCGGTGCCGTCGGTGACGACGGCGACGGTGTTGCGCTTGATCGTCAGCCGCCGCGCGTCCTCCGGGCGCTCGTGGATCGCCATGCACACGCGCGCGACACCGGGGGTGTAGGCACGGGAGAGGTCACGTCGGGTGCGGAGCGGGACCTTGAGACCGACCTCGATCTTCCCGCCCAGGTGCATGAGGAACGTGGAGTCGGAGACCTTGAGGACGCGGACGTCCGACAGTGCCTCGAGCGCGTCGACCACCCGCTGGCTGTGCGCGCCGTCGATGGTGTCGCAGGTGAGGTCGACGAGAAGGTGGTCGGTCGTCGACTGCGCGATGTCCACCCCCGTGACCGAGGCACCCTCGCCGGCCACCGCCGCGACCAGCTCGCTCGTGGCGGCCTGGGACGCGGGGACCTGCACCCGCATGGTGATCGTGTAGCTCGGGCTGGGCAGGGCCATCGCTGTCTGTTCCTCTCCACGGCATTGCGGATCCACGGCGGTGCGGACCCTCCGACACTATCCGCCCCGGCGGGGCGCGCGCCCCCGTCGGAAGGCCGGTTCGCGAGACGGTGGGGAATATCGGGACTTTGGCCCCTATATCCGGACATGTCGGGCTGTCAGTCTGATCTCACAACCCAACCACGCAGGACCTCTCAGAGGGAGAACTCAGATGGCACCTTCAAAGACGTCGGTCCGCCCCCCGGCACCGACCTCCGGCAAGCCCCTGTACATGGACGACATCGTCGTCCGTCCGGCCGCTCAGTCGGTGCTCGCCGTCAGCCGCATCATCATCGGCTTCTACTTCCTGTGGGCCTTCCTCGACAAGACCTTCGGCCTCGGCTTCACCACGCCGACCGAGCGCGCCTGGATCAACGGCGGCACTCCTGCCCAGGGCTACCTCAACAACCTCCCCCCGGAGCAGCCGCTGGCCGAGCTCTTCCAGTCGCTCTTCGCCAACGCCTTCGGTGACGTCCTGTTCATGGCCGGCCTCCTCGGCATCGGCATCGCGCTCATCGCCGGCGCCGGACTGAAGATCGCGGCCGTCGCCGGCACCGCGCTCATGCTCTTCATGTACCTCGTGTCGCTGCCCTGGGTCGGCGAGCACGGCACCAACCCCATCCTCGACTCCCACGTCATGGAGGCGCTGCTCCTCATCATCCCGGCCGTCACTCTCGCCGGTGACAAGTGGGGGCTGGGCAAGTGGTGGGCCGGCAAGGTCGGCAACGGCTGGCTCCGCTGACCCCTCCCCCGGACGCCGAGAGCACCCGCTCTCGGCGTCCACTCATGTGTACGCACCCGAGCCGCCCCACCTGACGGGGCGCGGGGTGAGGACGACGACGGGCGAGCTCCCAACCCCGAGCCGCGGAAGTCCCGCTGTGCCACGATGACCGGCATGGACGAGCACACCGACCACCTGCCCGAGATCTACCGTTCCTTCCGCCGCCGGTTCCCCGACGTCGTCCACCGGCACGACGCTGTCGCCGAGGCCGTCGACGCCGCCGGCCCGCTCGACGAGCAGACCCTGCGCCTCGTCAAGCTCGGCATCGCGCTGGGCGCGCAGTCCGACGGCGCGGTCCGGTCCAACGTGCGCAAGGCCCTGGAGGCCGGCGTCAGCCGGGAGGCGATCGAGCAGGTCGTCCTCCTCGGACTGACCACGCGCGGCTTCCCGGCGACCATCGCCGCCTGGAAGTGGACGAGCGAGGTCTTCGACAATGAGCAGCCCGACGCCTGAGGACGGTCGCATGGCGCAGATGCGCCAGTGGCTCGCGGCCGTGTGCGCCGAGCTCGGGCTGGACCCGGCGCTGCTCGACGGCGTCACCGACGAGCTGCTCGACCTCATCCGCGACGTCGCGCACGGCCCGTCGCGGCCGGGTGCCCCGCTCACCGCCTTCCTCGTCGGGCTCGCGGCGGCGGGCGGCGGGCAGCTCGACCCGTCCACCACCCGGGAGAGGGTGCACGAGCGGGCGGCTGCGGTGGACCGACTCGTCTGGTCCTGGTCGCCCGCCTGAGCAGATCGGGCACCATGGAGACATGGCCGATCCCACCCGGCAGCTGCTGCGCTGGCTGGCCGCCCACGACGTCCCCGGGCGCGTCCTGCTCCTGTGCGCGGACGCCCCGCTCCCCCCGGTCGCACGCGACACCCTCGTCGTCCGTCTTCCGGGCTGCCTCAAGGACACCGGCATCGGCCTGCCCGCCCAGCTCCTGGCCTCCGGCGTCGGCGCCGTCGAGGTCACCGCGTGCCCGAGCGCCACCGAGGAGGCGGCCGCGCAGGTGACCGGCTGGACCCAGGTCCTCGGCGACCGGGTGCGGAGGCACACCGCTCCCCCGCTGCTCCGGCGCGGGCGCCCGACGGTGCTCACCCTCGGCCAGGTTCCCCTGCCGCGGCGCGTCGTCCTCGGTCTCGGTGGCCTCGACGCCGCCCCGCTGGACCTCGACCTCGACGACGCGGCCCGCACGATCGCCGCCCTGCGCCTCCTCGGCGCCGCGCCTCGGCCCGACGCCGCCACCCGGGCCGACAGCGAGGACGTCGCCCCGCCCGAGCGCGACGTGCTCGCCGCGGCGGGTCCGCCGAGCGCGGCCGCCGCCCTCGCCGTGGACGGCTGCGTCGCCTGCGGGGTGTGCGTGCGTGCCTGCCCGCACGACGCGCTCGTCCTCGACCACGACGGCGACACGAGCACCCTCACCCACCTGCGCGAGGACTGCCGCGCGGAGCTCGAGTGCCTGCGACTGTGCCCGGTGGACGCCTTCTCCACCTCCGGGTCGCTCCCTCTTGCCGACGTGCTCGCCGTGCCCACCGCCGTCCTCGCCGAGGTGAGAACGGCCACGTGCGAACGGTGCGGCGCACGCCACCCGGCCGACGAGGGCCCACTGTGCGCCACCTGCCGTTTCCGCGAGGGCAACGCCTTCGGCTCCTCGATGCCGCCCGGACTCGCCGAGCGACTGGCGCGCCGTCGCGACGAGTCGACCTGAGCCCTCGCTCCTCGCGGGACCAAAGACCCCGAACTGGGCGAAAGCGGCGAGCCTACGCTCGGAGGGCCACCACGAGAGGAGTAAGCCTGTGAACCTGTTCGGCGTCAGTTCCGTCGAGCTCGTCATCATCCTCGTCGTCGTGGTCCTCACCATCGGGCCGAAGGGGCTGGCCCAGGCGCTGCGCGCCTTCCGCAAGGTCGTCGACTTCGGCCGGTCGTGGAGCGCGAAGCTGCGCGAGGAGGCCCGCCGCGACGTCGTCGGCCTCGACGACGTCGACCTCAGCGGCCTCGACCTCAGCCAGCTCGACCTGCGGCAGTACGACCCGCGGGAGATCGTCCGGCAGGCGGTGCGTGAGGAGATGGAGGCCTGGACCAAGCAGGCCGGCCACCAGCCGGGCAAGAGCCCCGACCCGACCCGCCCTTGAGGCCCGACAACGGAGAACCGCCACCATGCGTCCCACCCACATCCTCGTCCTGCTCATCGTCCTCATCGTCCTCTTCGGCGCCAAGCGCCTGCCCGACGTCGCCCGGTCCATCGGCCAGTCGATGAAGGTGTTCAAGAAGGAGATCACCGAGCTGCAGGAGGACGAGACCCCGGCTCCCGCCCACACGCCGGACAAGTGACCGTGCGCCGCCGCGAGAACCCCACGGCGGCCATGAGCGTCGGAGCCCACTTCAAGGAGCTCCGCAAGCGGCTCGTGCTCGTGCTCGTCGGGCTGGGGATCGGGACCACCGTGGGCTGGTACCTCTACGAGCCGATCATGGAGTTCGTCCAGCGCCCGCTCACCGAGCTCGGCAGCGTCAACCCGCAGCTGAACTTCCAGACGATCGGCGCCGCGTTCGAGCTCCAGTTCCGAGTGGCGTTCTGGGCCGGGGCCATCCTCAGCAGCCCGTGGTGGATCTACCAGATCGGGGCCTTCATCGGCCCGGGCCTCAAGCGCGCCGAGAAGCGCACCGCGTTCGCGTTCGGCGCCGTCGGCGTCCTGCTGTTCGGCGCCGGCGCCGTCGCCGGCGTGCTCATCGTCCCCCGCGCCGTCGGGGCGCTCATCTCCTTCGTGCCCGAGGGAGCCGCCACGCTGCTCAGTGCGGGCTCGTTCGTCACGTTCTACATGTACCTCGTCATCGCCTTCGGGCTCTCGTTCCTCCTGCCGGAGATCCTCGTCGCGCTCAACTTCCTGGGCGTGCTCTCCGCGCGGACGATGCTGGCCGGCTGGCGCTGGGCCGTCGTCGTCGCGTTCACCTTCGCCGCGGTGATCAACCCGGTCCCCAACCCGGTGCCGATGATCATCCAGGCACTCGGTCTCGTCGTGCTGTTCTTCCTCGCGGTGGGGGTCTCCGCGATGCGCGACGCCAGTGTGCGCAAGCGTCAGGCCGAGGACCCGGTCCCGGTGGCCGCCTGAGCCCGACTCCGGGATAAATCCCCCGGGCGTTGCGAATATCCCGCGGATTTCCGCGGAATTCCGCGGAAATCCGTGGACGTAGGTCCTACGTCTTCATCAGTTGTCACTGGTGTGCTGGCTGTGGTCCAGGCCATACACATCGGAGGCAACACGAATGGTCACCCCACAGTCAGCGACGACGCGGCCGCGCCCCAGCCGCCGCACCTTCCTCAAGTGGTCGGCCGCGACGGGCGGAGCGGCCGCACTCGTCTCGACGGCCGCCGACCTCGGTATGCCGGGTCGCGCCACGCAGGCGGCTGCGGCCGACGGCATGCCTGGCGTCGACGCGACCGTGTGGAACGCGTGCCTTGCCAACTGCCAGTCCCGCTGCCCGCTGCGCCTGCAGGTCAAGGACGGCACGGTCGTCCGCGTCCTGCCCGACTCCACCGGCTCGGACGAGTTCGGTGACTTCAACATCCGGGCGTGCGTCCGGGGTCGTAACCAGCGCGAGCGGATCTACAGCCCCGACCGCATCAAGACCCCGGTGCGCCGGACCGGCCCGCGCGGCAGCGGCCAGTGGGAGGCGATCTCCTGGGAGGAGGCTCTCGACACGATCGCCTCGCAGATGCGGCGCGTGAAGGAGACCTACGGCAACGAGGCCCTGTGGTACCACTACGGCTCGGGCTCCACCGGCGGGAACATCACCAAGCGCGGCACGTGGCCGCGCCTGCTCAACACCTACGGCGGCTACCTCGGCCAGTACGGGGACTACTCGACGGCTCAGATCACCGCCGCCTTCCCCTACCAGTACGGCGGCTGGATGGCCTCGAACTCTCTCGAGGACGCCCAGAACTCGCGGCTGCAGGTGATGTTCGGGAACAACCCGCTCGAGACGCGGATGTCCGGCGGCGGGGAGCTCGCGGTCGTCCAGAAGGTCCGCGCGGAGTTCGGCGTGCGCACGATCGTCATCGACCCGCGGTACTCCGAGACCGCCCTGGCCGTCGCCGACGAGTGGGTCCCGGTCCGCCCGGGCACCGACGCCGCGCTCGTCGCCGGCATGATCCACGTGATGCTCGCCGAGGACCTGCACGACCAGGCCTTCCTCGACCGCTACTGCGTCGGCTTCGACGAGGACACGCTGCCCGAGGGCGCCCCGGAGAACTCCTCCTACCGCTCCTACATCGAGGGCAAGGGCCCCGACGGCGTCGAGAAGACCCCCGAGTGGGCCGCCGGCATCACCGGCGTCCCCGCCGCCCGCATCCGCCAGCTCGCCCGTGACATCGCCACCGCCAAGCCGTGCGCGATCACCCAGGGCTGGGGATCGCAGCGCCACGCCAACGGTGAGAACGTCGCCCGCGCCGTCTTCACGCTCGCCGCGGCCACAGGCAACATCGGCATCCCGGGCGGCGGCAACGGTGCCCGCGAGGGCAACTACAGCATCCCCGTCACGTCCTTCCCCCTGTTCGACGGCGAGGCTCCCCCGGTCAGCACCCAGATCTCCTGCTTCAACTGGATCGATGCCATCGACCACGGCCCGGAGATGACGGCCGTCAAGGACGGCGTGCGGGGCAAGGACCGGCTCGACGTCGGCATCAAGCTCATGATCGTCAACTCCTCCAACACGCTGATCAACCAGCACAACGACGTCCACGTCACCCAGGAGACGCTGCGCGACGACACCAAGTGCGAGTTCATCGTCGTCATCGACCACCAGTGGACGCCCTCGTGCGACTGGGGCGACATCGTCCTGCCGGCGACGACGAACTTCGAGGAGAACGACCTCATCCCCGGGGCCAGCTGCAGCGACATGGGCTGGTCGATCATCGGCGACAAGGCGATCGAGCCGCTCTACGAGAGCAAGACCGGCTACGAGATGTGCACCGAGCTCGCCCGCCGCCTGGGTATCGAGGAGGAGTTCACCCAGGGACGCACCCAGGAGGAGTGGCGCACCTGGCTCTTCGAGCAGACCCGCGAGACGGTGCCGGACTTCCCCACCGAGGACGAGCTCCGGGAGATGGGTGTCTTCCGCAAGAAGAACCCCGACGGCCACGTCATCGGGATGAAGGCCTTCCGGGAGGACCCGGAGGCCAACCCGCTGGCCACGCCCTCGGGCAAGATCGAGATCTTCTCCCAGCAGCTCTACGAGATGTCCCAGGAGTGGGTCTTCGAGGGCGACCGCGCCGGCGACCGGCTCACCGCCCTGCCCGAGCACCTCGACACCTGGGAGGGAGCGCTGGAGGCCCGCACCTCGACCTTCCCGCTCCAGTGCATCGCCCACCACTACAAGGGGCGCACCCACTCGAGCTATGCCAACCTGCCGCGCAACCTCGAGGCGCACCCGCAGATGCTGTGGATCAACCCGCAGGACGCCGAGGCGCGCGGGGTGGCCAACGGGGACACGATCCTCGTCTTCAACGACCGCGGCACCGTCCGCACCCAGGCGCGGGTGACCCCGCGCATCGCTCCCGGCGTCGTCTCCCTGCCGCAGGGCGCCTGGTACACCCCCGACAAGGACGGGGTGGACGTCGGCGGCAACGTCAACACCCTGATGAAGTACCACCCCTCGCCGCTGGCCAAGGGAAACCCCGGACACACCGCTCTCGTCGACGTGCGAAAGGCCTGATGAGTGATGACTGACTCTCTGACCGAGGCCGGTGCGAACTACGGCTTCTACTTCGACCAGTCCGCGTGCACGGGGTGCAAGGCGTGTGCCGTCTCGTGCAAGGACAAGCACGACCTGCCGATCGGGGTGAACTGGCGCCGGGTGGTGGAGTACTCCGGCGGGTCCTGGCAGCAGGACGGGGACACCTTCACCCCCAACGTGTTCACCTACTACACCTCCATCGCGTGCAACCACTGCGAGGACCCGGTGTGCGTCCAGGTGTGCCCCACCACCGCGATGACCCAGCGTGAGGACGGCACCGTCTTCGTCGACGAGGGCAAGTGCGTGGGCTGCCGCTACTGCGAGTGGGCCTGCCCCTACTCCGCCCCGCAGTTCAACGTGGAGACCGGGCACATGTCCAAGTGCGACCTGTGCTACGACTACCGCGAGACCGGCCAGGCCCCGGCCTGCGTGGACGCCTGCCCCTCCCGGGCCCTGGACTGGGGCCCCATCGAGGAGCTGCGCGAGAAGTACGGCGACGTCGACGCCATCGCGCCCCTGCCCGACCCCAACCTCACCAAGCCGCGCCTGGTGATCACGCCCCACCGCGACGCCCAGCCCTGGAACGACGCCAGCGGGCAGATCGCCAACCCGAAGGAGATCTGATGAACGTCCACGAGCTCCCGATGATCCTGTTCACGGTCATCGCCCAGATGTGCGTGGGCACCTTCATCATCCTGGGCGTCGTCCAGCTCATCGCCTCCCGACGCCACGACATGCGCACCGTCGAACGACTCACCGAGCCGGTCGTCTACGCCATCGGCCCGGCCATGGTCCTGGGCCTGGCCGCCTCGACGCTGCACATGAACGACATCACCAACACGCTCAACGTCTTCCGCAACGTCGGCACCTCCTGGCTCTCCCGCGAGATCGTCTTCGGTATCGCGTTCGCCGCCCTGGGCTTCGCCTTCGCCCTGCTGCAGTGGTTCAAGATCGGCACCATCCGGGTGCGTCAGCTCGTGGCCGCCGCCACCGCGCTGACCGGCATCGCCCTCATCTGGTCGATGTCCCAGATCTACTACTCCCTGCAGACCGTGCCGGCCTGGAACACCCCCATCGTCCCGCTGCACTTCTTCGCCACCACCCTCATGCTCGGCGCCCTGGCCGCCGGCTGCGCGCTCATGCTCACCGCAACGATCCGCAACCGCCGCCGCCCCCAGACCACCGACACCGAGGCCACCAGCGAGGCCACCAGCGAGGGCAACGGCGAGGGCACCGGTGAGGGCACCGGCGGCGCGCTGGCCACCCTGGTCCGCACCCGCGTCGCCCAGATCAACGCCCCCACCACCACCGACGAGTGGACCCTGACCACCCGCACCGTCCAGTACCTGGCCGTCGCCTCGGCAACCATCGGCGTCCTGGTCCTGGCCTCCTACCCCCTGCACATCGCAGACCTCGCCACCCAGGGCGCCACCACCGCCGCAGCCGTCTTCTCCGGCACCTTCTTCGCCATCCGACTCATCCTGCTCGGCATCGCCGCGGTCATCCTCGCCCTGTTCACCTACCGCGCCGCCGGCCAGGCACGACGCGAGAACCCCATCCACCTCACCACCCTCATGACCGCGGCCTTCACCCTCGCCCTCATCGCCGAGCTCATGGGCCGCTCCCTGCACTACGACTCCATGATCCGAGTCGGCATCTGACCTGGCGGACACCGTCCGCCCTCCCGGCACGGCGAGTCGCCCGGTCCGGAGACAAGGGGTGAGCCCTGCGGGGCTCACCCCTTCGTCGTCCCCGCCCGGCGCGTCACCGGGAGAAGACGGAGGTCAGCGCTGTCTTCTGGACGAAGGTCCTGCGGCCCGGGCCGCCCCGGTTGGTCTCATGGTGTGGTCTTTCATGTACGTTCCAAGGAGGCCGGCGATGAGCCAAACGTCCACTGTCGAGCACGGTCTCGACGACGCCAGGAAGGGTCCCACGCGACGGACCTTCCTCAAGTGGTCAGCGGTGACCGGAGGAGCGGCGGCGCTCGTCTCGACCGTGTCCGACCTGGGCATGCCCGGCAGCGCACCGGCCGCCGCGGCGGTCGAGGGCATGGCGGACGCCGACCGCACGGTGTGGTCGGCCTGCACCGTCAACTGCGGCTCCCGCTGCCCCCTGCGTCTGCAGGTCAAGGACGGCACCATCGTCCGGGTCCTTCCGGACAACACCGGTGACGACGAGCTGGGCAGCCAGAGCGTGCTCGCGTGCGTCCGTGGTCGCTCCATCCGCCACCGCGTGTACAACCCCGACCGCCTGAAGAAGCCCATGAAGCGCAAGCCGGGCACCAAGCGCGGCGAGGAGCAGTGGGAGGAGATCTCGTGGGAGCAGGCGCTCGACGAGATCACCGACAAGATGAAGGAGATCAAGGCCGAGTACGGCAACGAGGCCTTCTACATCAACTACGGGACCGGCGTGCTGGGCTCGACGATGGCCTGCTCGTGGCCGCCGGACGCCTCCCCCTTCGCCCGCCTGATGAACACCTGGGGCGGGTACCTCGACCACTACTCCGACTACTCGACCACCGAGATCACCCAGGCCTACCCCTACTTCTACGGCACCTGGGTCGGCGGCAACTCCTTCGACGACGCCGCCAACTCCCGCCTGCAGGTCATGTTCGGGAACAACCCGCTCGAGACCCGCATGTCCGGCGGTGGCCAGCTGGCCGTCACCCAGATGACGAAGAAGAAGCACGGCGTGCGCACCATCGTCATCGACCCGCGCTACTCGGAGACCGCGGCCGTCCTCGCCGACGACTGGGTCCCGCTGCGCCCGGGCACCGACGCCGCGCTCGTCGCCGGCATGATCCACGTGATGCTCGAGGAGGACCTGCACGACCAGGCCTTCCTCGACCGCTACTGCGTCGGCTTCGACGAGAAGACGCTGCCCGAGGGCGCCCCGGAGAACTCCTCCTACCGCTCCTACATCGAGGGCAAGGGCCCGGACGGCGTCGAGAAGACCCCCGAGTGGGCCGCCGGCATCACCGGCGTCCCCGCCACTCGCATCCGCCAGCTCGCCCGTGACATCGCCACCGCCAAGCCGTGCGCGATCACCCAGGGCTGGGGCCCGCAGCGCCACGCCAACGGCGAGAACAACGCCCGCGCGATCTTCCTGCTCGCCTGCGTCATCGGCAGCATCGGCATCCCCGGCGGTGGTACCGGCGCCCGCGAGAGCGCCCAGGGCCTGCCGTTCGTCAAGCCGTTCAACTACGGCATCACCAACCCGTCGAACAAGATCATCTCGGTCTTCTCGTGGCTCGACGCGATCGACCACGGCCCCGAGATGGACACGTTCAACGCCGGTGTGTGCGAGAAGTCCGCCCCGGGCGTCCGCGACAACAAGGTGCCCGTGGACGAGAAGGGCAACCCCACCAACACCAAGCTCGACGTGCCGATCAAGATGGTCTGGCAGTACGGCGGCAACTCCATCGTCAACCAGACCGGTGACAACAACCGGTCGGTGGAGATCCTCCAGGACGACTCCAAGTGCGAGCTCATCGTCGTGTGCGACATCCAGTACACGGTGTCGGCGCGCTACGCGGACTACATCCTGCCCGGCACCTCCTCCGCGGAGGAGTCCGACGTCCACCCGGGCGAGAACGCCGGCCCCATGGCCTACGGCATCGTCTCCTCCCAGGCGATCGAGCCGCTCTACGAGTGCAAGAGCATCTTCGACATCTGCACCGAGATGGCCAAGCGACTGGGCACCGAGCCGGAGTTCACCGAGGGCAAGTCCCGCGAGGACTGGCTGCGCGAGACCATCGAGGCCACGCGCGAGAACGACCCCGACCTCCCGGACTACGACGAGTGGAAGGAGATGGGCATCTACCGGAAGAACATCGGTCCGGTCGTCACCCTCTCCGACTTCCGTGAGGACCCCGGGGCCAACCCGCTGCCGACGCCGTCGGGCAAGATCGAGATCTACTCCGAGCGCCTCGCCGCGATGTCGGAGAAGTGGACCTTCGGTGTCTTCCGTCCCGAGCTCGCCGGCGACAAGCTCTGCCCGCTGCCCGAGCACGTGGACACCTGGGAGGGTGCCCTCGAGGCGCGCGCCTCGGAGAAGTACCCGCTGCAGGTGATCGGCCACCACTTCAAGGCCCGCACCCACTCCACCTACGGCAACGTGGACTGGCTCAAGGAGGCCCACCACCAGACGGTGTGGATCAACCCCGCGGACGCCGAGGAGCGCGGCATCGCCAACGGCGACGACGTGTTCGTCTACAACGACCGCGGCACCGTGCGCCTGGAGGCCAAGGTGACCGAGCGCATCGCCCCCGGGGTCATGTCGATCCCGCAGGGCGCCTGGTACAGCCCGAAGCCGAGCTCCGACGTCCGCCCGCCCGCGGAGGCGAACCAGGACCTGCCGGTCGACACCGCCGGCTCGGTCAACACCCTCACCTCGCTGCACCCCTCTCCGTTGGCCAAGGGGAACGCGTCTCACACGACCATCGCCAACGTGGTCAAGGCCTGAAAGGCGTAAGCACTCATGACTGACTCTCTGACCGAGGCCGGTGCGAACTACGGCTTCTACTTCGACCAGTCCGCGTGCACGGGGTGCAAGGCGTGTGCCGTCTCGTGCAAGGACAAGCACGACCTGCCGATCGGGGTGAACTGGCGCCGGGTGGTGGAGTACTCCGGCGGGTCCTGGCAGCAGGACGGGGACACCTTCACCCCCAACGTGTTCACCTACTACACCTCCATCGCGTGCAACCACTGCGAGGACCCGGTGTGCGTCCAGGTGTGCCCCACCACCGCGATGACCCAGCGTGAGGACGGCACCGTCTTCGTCGACGAGGGCAAGTGCGTGGGCTGCCGCTACTGCGAGTGGGCCTGCCCCTACTCCGCCCCGCAGTTCAACGTGGAGACCGGGCACATGTCCAAGTGCGACCTGTGCTACGACTACCGCGAGACCGGCCAGGCCCCGGCCTGCGTGGACGCCTGCCCCTCCCGGGCCCTGGACTGGGGCCCCATCGAGGAGCTGCGCGAGAAGTACGGCGACGTCGACGCCATCGCGCCCCTGCCCGACCCCAACCTCACCAAGCCGCGCCTGGTGATCACGCCCCACCGCGACGCCCAGCCCTGGAACGACGCCAGCGGGCAGATCGCCAACCCGAAGGAGATCTGATGAACGTCCACGAGCTCCCGATGATCCTGTTCACGGTCATCGCCCAGATGTGCGTGGGCACCTTCATCATCCTGGGCGTCGTCCAGCTCATCGCCTCCCGACGCCACGACATGCGCACCGTCGAACGACTCACCGAGCCGGTCGTCTACGCCATCGGCCCGGCCATGGTCCTGGGCCTGGCCGCCTCGACGCTGCACATGAACGACATCACCAACACGCTCAACGTCTTCCGCAACGTCGGCACCTCCTGGCTCTCCCGCGAGATCGTCTTCGGTATCGCGTTCGCCGCCCTGGGCTTCGCCTTCGCCCTGCTGCAGTGGTTCAAGATCGGCACCATCCGGGTGCGTCAGCTCGTGGCCGCCGCCACCGCGCTGACCGGCATCGCCCTCATCTGGTCGATGTCCCAGATCTACTACTCCCTGCAGACCGTGCCGGCCTGGAACACCCCCATCGTCCCGCTGCACTTCTTCGCCACCACCCTCATGCTCGGCGCCCTGGCCGCCGGCTGCGCGCTCATGCTCACCGCAACGATCCGCAACCGCCGCCGCCCCCAGACCACCGACACCGAGGCCACCGGCGAGGGCACCAGCGAGGGCAACGGCGAGGGCACCGGTGAGGGCACCGGCGGCGCGCTGGCCACCCTGGTCCGCACCCGCGTCGCCCAGATCAACGCCCCCACCACCACCGACGAGTGGACCCTGACCACCCGCACCGTCCAGTACCTGGCCGTCGCCTCGGCAACCATCGGCGTCCTGGTCCTGGCCTCCTACCCCCTGCACATCGCAGACCTCGCCACCCAGGGCGCCACCACCGCCGCAGCCGTCTTCTCCGGCACCTTCTTCGCCATCCGACTCATCCTGCTCGGCATCGCCGCGGTCATCCTCGCCCTGTTCACCTACCGCGCCGCCGGCCAGGCACGACGCGAGAACCCCATCCACCTCACCACCCTCATGACCGCGGCCTTCACCCTCGCCCTCATCGCCGAGCTCATGGGCCGCTCCCTGCACTACGACTCCATGATCCGAGTCGGCATCTGATGGATCTCCTCGACCACGGAGTCCGCACCGGGACAGCCGGGTTCGTGCTGTCCCGGCTGCTCCTGGCGGCGCCCAGCCAGGCGCTCGCCGAGAGCTTCGGGACCCCGCAGATGCGCGGGACGTGGCCGCTCACGGACCCCTCCAGCGCTGCGGCGCTGGAGGGGTTCGGGGCCGACCCGTACGAGGTGCTCGCCCGCGAGCACGTGACGCTCTTCCGGGGCCGGCAGCCCCTCGTCGCCCTGCACGAGTCGGCGTGGCGCGCCGACGTCGACCGGGCGGCGCTGCTGAGCGAGCTCGCGGCGACCTACGAGGGTGCGAACTTCACCGGCCTGCCCACCCCCGTCGACGACCACCTGGGCTACCAGGTGGCCTACCTGGCCGACCTGGCCACCCTCGTCGGGCGGGCCAGCGCCGCCGGTGACCTCGAGACCGCGCGCGCCGCGGCGGAGCGCGCCGAGCGCTTCCGGACCGAGCACCTCGACCCCGTCGTGGAGCTGGTCCTCCAGGGCATCGAGGCGCATGCCCACACCCACCTGTACCGGGCCCTGCCCGGTCTGCTCCGCGGCTTTCTCACCGAGCACGAGAGACTGTGTTCCGCGGCCCTGGACCACCCCCCAGCCTGAGGAGGCTCCGTGCTCGACCCCACCCAGCTCGACACCCTCGCCGCAGGGTTCACCGTCCTCGCGCGCTTCCACCAGGAGCCGCCGGACGAGGACACCCTGGCGACGTTCCGCCAGATGCTCGACGAGTGGCCGCTGCCCGGGACGGAGGGCGCCACTCAGGGCCTGCAGGTCCTGCGGTCCTCCGAGGCCGTGGCGGAGGACGCCGCAGCCGTCCGCGCCGACCACGCCGGGCTCTACGGCACCCTTGCCGTCGCCCGCGTCGCGCCCTACGAGTCGGTTCACCGCGGCCAGGAGCGGCTCGTCTTCGACGCGCACACCCTCCAGGTCCGCGACGCCTACCGCACCCTGTCGCTGCAGGCTCCCAAGCTCAACCGGGAGCCGGACGACCACATCGGCCTCGAGCTGGAGTTCGTCGCCCAGTCCTGCCTGCGGGCGCTGGACGCCCTGGACCAGGGCTCCGAGGCGGACGCGGAGCGGTACGTCCGCCTGGGCGCGGACTTCTACCGCGACCACCTCGGCCAGTGGGCTCCCGAGATGCTCGGACGGGTCGTGGACGAGGCGCACACCGCCTTCATGGCGGGTCTCGCCCACCTCACGGCCGGCGCGCTCGAGAGCTACGCCCAGGCCACCGGCGTCCAGACCGAGGACGCCTGACAGCCCCCGTCCCCCGGTCCAGACGCCGAGAGCTGGATCGTGCACCGTGCACGATCCAGCTCTCGGCGTCTTTGGGCGGGGCGTGACCAGTCGCGGGGACGAGATCCGTCGCGGGGGCCCGTCCTGGGTCCCGCGTCCCTCCCGTCCCGCGTCCCTCTCGCACCACCTCCCTTCCCCACCCACGTCGCCGGCTCGGGCGCGTGCACGATCCAGCGCTCGGCAGGTGGTGGGGCGCCCATGTGCGGGTGGTGAGGGCGCCATGTACGGCGAGAGCCGGATCCTGCGTGCAGGATCCGGCTCTCGCGCGTGAGGGGTTGTGCGTGAGGGGGCGTCAGCCGCTGACGCGCTCCATGATGAGTTCGCGGACGCGGGCGGCGTCGGCCTGACCGCGCGTCGCCTTCATGACCGCGCCGACGATCGCGCCGGCCGCCTGCACCTTGCCGCCACGGATCTTCTCCGCGACGTCCGGGTTGGCGGCGAGGGCCTCGTCGACGGCCGCGATGAGCGCACCGTCGTCGGAGACGACCTCCAGGCCACGGGCGACGACGACCTCCTCCGGACCGCCCTCCCCCGCGAGCACGCCGGCGAGCACCTGGCGGGCGAGCTTGTCGTTGATCCGGCCCGAGTCGACGAGCGACTGCAGCTCGGCGATCTGCGCCGGGGTCACGGCCAGCTCCTCGAGCTCGACGCCGTCGGCCTTGGCGGTGCGGGCGAGCTCGCCCATCCACCACTTGCGCGCCGCGCCCGGGTCGGTGCCGGCCGCGACGGTCGCCTCGATGAGGTCCACCGCCCCGGCGTTGACGACGTCGCGCATCTCGGCGTCGGCGTAGCCCCACTCCCCCTGGAGACGACGACGCCGCAGCGCCGGCATCTCGGGCAGCGAGCTGCGGATCTCCTCGACCCACTCCCGGCTCGGGGCGAGCGGGACGAGGTCCGGCTCGGGGAAGTACCGGTAGTCCTCGGCGTCGGACTTCACCCGGCCGGGCGACGTCGTGCCGGTGTCCTCGTGCCAGTGGCGGGTCTCCTGGACCACGGCCTGGCCGGCGTCGAGGACGGCAGCCTGGCGCGAGACCTCGTAGCGCACGGCGCGCTCGATCGAGCGGAAGCTGTTGACGTTCTTCGTCTCGGTGCGCGTGCCGAGCGGCGCGTCGGGGCCCGGGCGCAGCGAGACGTTGATGTCGGCGCGGACGTTGCCGCGCTCCATCTTGGCCTCGGAGACGCCCAGTGCCCGGAACAGGTCACGCAGCGTGCTCACGTAGGCGCGGGCCACCTCCGGCGCCCGCGCGCCGGTGCCGGTGATCGGCTTGGTGACGATCTCGACGAGCGGCACCCCGGCACGGTTGTAGTCCACGAGGGAGTACTCCGCCCCGTGGATCCGGTTCCCGGCGCCGCCGACGTGGGTGTTCTTGCCGGCGTCCTCCTCCATGTGGGCGCGCTCGACCGCGATCGGGACGACCGTGCCGTCCTCGAGCTCGACGTCGATGGCGCCGTCGAAGGCGATCGGCTCGTCGTACTGGGAGGTCTGGAAGTTCTTCGTGAGGTCCGGGTAGAAGTAGTTCTTCCGGGCGAAGCGGCACGTCTCGGCGATCTCGCAGCCGAGGGCCAGGCCGATGCGGATCGCGTACTCGACGGCGGTGCGGTTGACCACCGGCAGCGCGCCGGGCAGCCCGAGGGACACCGGCGTCGTGAGGGAGTTGGGCTCCCCGCCGAAGGCGTTGGGGGCGCCGTCGAACATCTTCGTCGCGGTGCCCAGCTCGACGTGCACCTCGATGCCGATGACCGGGTCGTAGCGGGTGACGGCGTCGTCGAAGTCGACGAGCGCGGGGGTGGTCGCGGTCATCGCTGGGCCTCCTCGGAGACGGTGGTGGGCAGGGCCGGAGCCTCGGCCAGCAGCCGGTGCCCGCGCTGCTCGTCGAGCAGCCGCTCGAGGACCGCTCCGACCCGGTAGAGCCGGGCGTCCTCGCGGGCCGGGGCCAGCGCCTGGAAGCCGACCGGCAGGCCGTCGTCGCTCAGGCCGCTGGGCACCGAGATGCCGGGGATGCCGGCGAGGTTCGCCGGGATGGTCGCGACGTCGTTGAGGTACATCGCCATCGGGTCGTCGAGCTTCTCCCCGAAACGGAAGGCCGTCGTCGGGGTGGTCGGTGAGACGAGGACGTCGGCCTGCTCGAACGCGGCGGCGAAGTCGCGCTGGATGAGCGTGCGCACCTGCTGCGCGCTGCCGTAGTAGGCGTCGAAGTACCCGGCCGACAGTGCGTGCGTGCCGAGGATGATGCGCCGCTTGACCTCGTCGCCGAAGCCGGCGCCGCGGGTGGCGCCCATGACGCGCTCGGCGGTGAGGGGGCCCTCGGAGGGCTCCACGCGGAGGCCGTAGCGCATGCCGTCGAACTTCGCGAGGTTGGAGGAGGCCTCGGCCGGGAGGATGAGGTAGTACGCCGCGAGCGCGTAGGCGAAGCTCGGGCAGGACACCTCGACGACCTCGGCCCCGGCCTGACGGAGCAGCTCCAGGGCGGCGGTGAAGCTCGCCTGGACGCCGGGCTGGTAGCCCTCGCCGCCGAGCTCACGGACGACGCCCAGACGCACGCCGCGCAGGTCGCCGGCGCCGGCCGCGGCGACGAGGTCACCCACGGGGTCGGGCAGGGAGGTCGAGTCGCGCGGGTCGTGCCCGCCGATGAGCTCGTGGAGCAGCGCCGAGTCGAGCACCGTGCGCGAGACCGGGCCGGCCTGGTCGAGGCTCGAGGCGAGGGCGATGAGCCCGTAGCGCGAGACCCCGCCGTAGGTCGGCTTGGTGCCCACGGAGCCGGTGACGGCGGCGGGCTGGCGGATGGAGCCACCGGTGTCCGTGCCGATCGCCAGGGGCGCCTCGAAGGCGGAGACGGCCGCGGCCGAGCCACCGCCCGAGCCGCCGGGGATGCGCTCGAGGTCCCACGGGTTGCGGGTGGGGCCGAACGCCGAGTGCTCGGTGGAGGAGCCCATGGCGAACTCGTCGAGGTTCGTCTTGCCGAGGATCGGCAGGCCCGCGGCGCGCAGCCGCTCGACGATCGTCGCGTCGTACGGCGGCACCCAGCCCTCGAGCATGCGCGAGGCGGCCGTCGTCGGCTGTCCCTTGGTGACGACGACGTCCTTGACGGCGATGGGCACGCCGGCGAGCGGGTGGAGCTCCTCGCCGCGAGCCCGACGCTCGTCGACGTCGCGGGCGGTGGCCAGCGCCTCCTCGCCGTTGACGTGGAGGAAGGCGTGCACGGCGCCGTCGACCTGCGCGATGCGCTCGAGGTGCGCCTGGGTGACCTCGACCGAGCTGACCTCCTTCGCGCGCAGCCGCTCGGACAGCTCCGCCGCGGTCGCGGTGATCAGCTCGTTCATGCGTCCTCCCCGAGGATCTGCGGGACCAGGAACTGGCCGTCCCGGCTGGCCGGCGCGCCGGAGAGCGCCGCGTCGACCGACAGCGGCTCCTCGACGACGTCGGGCCGCATGACGTTGGTCAGCGGGATCGGGTGGCTGGTGGCCGGGACGTCGGGGCCGACGGCGGCGCTCACCTGGGCGACGGCATCGGCGATGACGCCGAGCTCCCCCGCGAGGCGCTCGACCTCCTCGGTCGTGAGGTCGATGCGGGCCAGGGCGGCCACACGCGCGACCTCGGCTGCGTTGATGGTGGACATGGAGATCGAGTCTAACGCCACGCCCCGCGCCGCCGGGGCTGGGCAGCCCCTCGCTGCTCTAGGTTTGGTACATGAAGCTGAGCACCGCCCGCAGGTGGCTGCGGCCGCGCGTCCGACGCGCCGTCACCTGGGGCGCCCTCGGCCTCGCATGCGCGCAGGTCGCGGCCGCCGCGACCGTGTGGGGGGTGGACTCGCTGCGCAAGCGACGGGAGCCCCCCGGCGGGGAGTTCCCCCTCACCGAGCCCGTGCCGATCGACGTCGCCGGCTCCGCGCTCACGGTCTACACCTACGGCGAGGACGTCTACGCCGCGATGCTCGAGGCGATCCGCGAGGCGAAGCACTACGTCTTCTTCGAGTCCTACATCTGGAAGGACGACCCCGTCGGCCGGGAGTTCAAGCGCGAGCTGATCCGTGCCGCCGAGCGCGGGGTGCAGGTCTTCGTCATCTTCGACTCCTTCGGCAACCTCGTCGTCCCGCGGTCGTTCAAGCGCTTCCCCGACTCGGTGCACGTCATGCGCTTCCCGCTGTGGCGCCCGGGGCTCATCACCTTCAACATCCGCAAGTCCGGCCGGGACCACCGCAAGATCCTCGTCGTCGACGGCGAGCGCGGCTTCGTCGGCGGCTACAACATCGGCCAGCTCTACGCGACGAGCTGGCGCGACACCCACCTGCAGGTCCGCGGTCCGCAGGTGTGGGAGCTGGACAACGCGTTCGTCGACTTCTGGAACGAGCACCGCCGCCCCCACCACCCCGAGCTCGAGGACCGCGGGGCGCTGTCGTGGGACGCCCGCATCCAGTCGACGCAGAACTCCCCCTCCTCGATGCTCTTCCCGGTGCGCGGCGCCTACATCAAGGCGATGGACCGGGCGCAGCACCACATCTACATCACCCAGGGCTACTTCATCCCCGACACCGAGTTCCTCGGCGCGATGCTCCGCTCGGCCAGGCGCGGGGTGGACGTGCGGGTGCTCATCCCCGAGGTGTCCAACCACGTGCTCGCCGACTGGGCAGCGCGCACCCTGTACCGGCGCATGCTGGAGGGAGGGGTGACGATCTGGCTCTACCAGGGCGCGATGGTCCACGCGAAGACGGCGACGGTCGACGGCCGGTGGACGACGATCGGAACGACGAACATCGACCGGCTGTCCCTCGTCGGCAACTTCGAGATCAACCTCGAGATCTACGACGAGGCCATCGCCCGGCACATGGAGAAGGTCTTCGCCACCGACCTCACCAACGCCCGTCTGCTCACCCTGGAGGAGTGGGAGAGTCGCCCGTTCCTCAACCGGGTGGGTGAACGACTGCTCCACCCGCTTCGCTTCTTGTTCTGAGGTACCACCGTGCTCGACGTCCTCGCTTCCGCTCCCCTCCTGACGATGATGCTCGTCGTCGCCCTCGGCACCCTCCTCGGGGCGGTGCCCTTCGGGCCCGTCCGCTTCGGCGCCGCCGGAGCGCTGTTCGTCGGGCTCGCGGTCGGCGCACTCGACCCCCGCCTCGGGGAAGGGCTGGGCCTGGTCCAGACGCTGGGCCTGGCCCTGTTCGTCTACACCGTCGGACTGGCGGCCGGCGGCACCTTCTTCCGCGACCTGCGCGGCCAGCTGCCGCTCATGGCCGGATCGATCGTCGTGCTCGTCGTCGTCGCGGGCGTGGCCGTCCTGGCCGCCCGGTGGGCCGGGATCCCCGCGGCGATGGCCGGCGGGGCCTACGCCGGGGCCCTGACCTCGACGCCGGCGCTGGCCGCGGCGACGACGGCGGCCGGCTCCCAGGAACCCGCGGTCGGGTACTCCCTCGCCTACCCCATGGGCGTCCTCGTCTCGATCGTCGTCGTCGCGGTCGTCACCGCGCGGCCGTGGCAGGCCCGGCGCGACCCCGACCCGACAGCGGGCATCGGGCTCATCGACGTGAGCGCGGAGGTCGAGCACCCCGGGCCGCTGTCGGCGATCCCCGGCGTCGCGCAGGGCGAGGTCCGTCTGTCCTACCTCGAGCGGGACGGGGCGACCCGCGTCGTCGACGCCGACGAGGACCTGCAGGCCGGCGACCGCGTCGTCGTCGTCGGGTCACGCGAGGCGGTCGAGCGCGCCGTCGAGCACCTCGGCCGGCGGGTGCACCGCCACCTGGCACACGACCGCTCGGTCGTCCACTTCCGCCGGTTCGTCGTGTCGAACCGGAAGGTGGCCGGGCGCACGGTCCACGACCTCGACATCCCCGGCCGCTTCGGTGGCGTCGTCACCCGGGTGCGCCGCGGGGACCGGGACCTGCTCGCCGGCGACGACCTCGTCCTCCAGCTCGGGGACCGGGTCCGGGTGGTCTTCCCGCGCGGGCGCCTCACCGAGCTGTCCGAGATCTTCGGGGACTCCGAGCGCGGCGTGAGCGAGATCGACCCGCTGTCGGCGATGACCGGCATCGCCGTCGGCCTGCTCCTCGGGCTCATCACGGTGCCGCTGCCCGGCGGGGCCGCCTTCGCGCTCGGCTCGGCGGCGGGCCCGCTCGTCGTCGGGATGGTCCTCGGCCGGCTCGACCGCACCGGTCCGATCGTGTGGACGCTGCCCAACGCCGCGAACCTCACCATCCGCCAGCTCGGCCTGCTGCTGTTCCTCGGGGCGACCGGCCTGTCCTCCGGGCAGGCGTTCGCCGCGCAGGCGTTCACGCCGCTCGGGCTGCGGGTCGTGCTCGTCGGCATCCTGCTCGTCGGACTCGCCGCCGTGGCGTTCGTCGTCATGGCCCGGCTGCTCGGGCAGAGCACGCCGCGCACGGCGGGGGCGCTGGCCGGCTTCGTGGGCCAGCCGGCGATCCTCGCCTACGTCGGCGGCCGGGTCAGCGACGAGCGGGTCGAGGCGGGCTACGCCTCGCTGTTCGCCCTGGGGATCATCGTCAAGATCCTCCTCGTCCAGTTCGTCACCACCCTCTGACCGCCGGCCCCGCCGTCGGGCACCAGGTGCCTCCGGCGGGACCGGAGAGGGCCGGGAGTGACCGGCCGGCGAGCCTGCCGGGTCAGCGCAGGCGGAGACGGACGGGCTGGCCGGGCCCGATCCGGTCGAGCAGGTCGCGGTCCTCGGCGACGACGTGGCCGACGACGTTGACCGTCGGGTCGGCCGGCAGGTCGCGCCGCTGGATCGCGATCTCGCCCTTGTACCGACCGGCGGCGTCGTTGTCGACGGTCACCGAGCCCAGGGCGCGCCCGACGGTCGGCCCCGCCGGGACGGCGACGTCGGCGAGCGCCCCGCGGGCGCCCTCGAGGCGGACCATCGCGGCGGCGTCGTCGGTGCGGTTGCGGTCCTGGACGGCGAGCCGCTCGGCCACGGCCTGCGGCACCGGTGCGGTGAGCTCGACCTCGAGCTCGACGACCCCCTCGACCGCCCACGCCCGCCACGTGCGGCGGGTGCGCTCGGACAACGACGGGTCTCCGACGAAGACGTCGTCGACGCCGAGGCGGAGCAGGTCGATGGCCGCGGCCACCGGGTGGGTGTCGCGGTGCCGCTCGAGCGTGGGCAGGCCGAACCCGAGGGGGATGCGGCGCAGGCCGTCGCCCGGCACCCACGCCTGGACGGGCAGGCCGAGCCCGTGGAACATCCGGGTCTGGGCGTCGAGGAACTCCTCCGACAGCCCGGTCCACACCTTGGGGTAGAAGTTGTGCGAGATGCCGATCCCCTCGGTGCGCATCCCCATCCCGACGAGCCGCTCGTAGTCGCCCGGGGTGGCCGTGGAGGCGTTGAACCAGATCGGGATCGAGCGGGACAGCGCGACGATCTCCTCGTCGCTCAGCCCGTAGTCCACCCGCAGGGCCGTGACGCCCCAGTCGCGCATCGTCCCGGCCGTCGTCACGTCCAGGCCGACGGCCGCGAGCGACGGGCCGGAGATGTCGACGACGAGGCCGAGCCCGTTGTCCTGGGCGAGCGCGCCGACCCGCTGCATCCGCGCGCGGAAGTCGCCCTCGGGCTCCTCGGGAACGTGGAGGGAGCCGAAGAGCGTGGTGAACCCGTCCTCGCGGGCGGTCGCGCAGACCTGCTCGGCGACGTCGAGGTGACGGAAGTAGGCGGACAGTCCGAAGCCGGTCACGGGGTCTCCTCGAGGGGGTCGGTGCACCCGCGCGGGTGGTGCCCGCACGGGCCCTCAGTCTCTCAGCCGGCGCGGGCCCCACCGCGAGGCAGGCGGCCCGCTCCTTCGTACACTGGCCCGCGTGGCACAGACCGAACCGGTCCCCGCGAGCCTCGACGAGGCGAGGGACGAGGCCCGCGCGCTCACCGAGAAGATCGACGGCGCCCGCGAGGCGTACTACGGCAAGGACACCTCGCTCGTCGACGACGCGACGTACGACGGGTGGATGCACCGCCTGGAGGAGATCGAGCGCGCGCACCCCCTGCTGCGCAGCCAGGACTCCCCCACCCAGGTGGTGGGTGCCGCCGGGACCAGCGACCTGCCGACCATCGAGCACGCCGAGCCGATGCTCAGCCTCGACAACGTCTTCTCCCTGGAGGAGCTCGCCGAGTGGTGCGCCAAGACCCAGGCGGCGGCCGGCCGCACGGTCGCCTGGCTCACCGAGCTGAAGATCGACGGACTGGCTGTGTCGCTGCGCTACGAGCACGGCGTCCTCACCTCCGCCGCGACGCGCGGGGACGGCCGGGTCGGTGAGGACGTCACGAGCAACGTCAAGCGCCTGGGCATCGTGCCCGACCGCCTCGCGGGCGAGGGGCACCCTCCGCTCGTCGAGGTCCGGGGCGAGCTGTTCATCCCCGTCGCGGAGTTCGAGCGGCTCAACGAGCTGCAGGCCGAGCTCCGTGAGCGCGCCGTCGCGGAGGCCCGCACCCGGTGGCAGGAGCGCTCGACCGGGGGCACCTTCGACGAGTCCCGCGCCGAGGCGAGCGCCGCCCGCCGCTTCCCCGCCTTCGCCAACCCGCGCAACGCCGCCAGCGGCGGCCTGCGGCAGCGGCTCGACAAGAAGACCGGGCTCGAGCACGAGGCCGGGACCGCCCGGCTACGCGCCCTGGCGCTGTTCGTCCACGGCTTCGGCGCCTGGGGCGACCCGCCGGTCCACGCGCAGAGCGAGGTGTACGAGCTCCTCGCCGGCTGGGGCCTGCCGACCAACCCCCGCACCAAGGTCCTCGGCAGCGTCGAGGAGGTGGGCGCCTACGTCGAGCAGTACGGCCGCGAGCGCCACGAGGTCGAGTACGAGATCGACGGCGTCGTGGTCAAGGTCGACGAGTTCGCCCTGCACGCCGAGCTCGGCCGCACGAGCCGAGCCCCGCGCTGGGCCATCGCCTACAAGTACCCGCCCGAGGAGGTCCACACCCGGCTGCTCGACATCAAGGTCGGCGTCGGGCGCACCGGGCGGGCCACCCCCTACGCCGTCATGGAGCCGGTGCACGTCGCGGGGAGCACGGTGCGCCAGGCGACGCTGCACAACCAGGAGGTCGTGCGGGCCAAGGGCGTGCTCATCGGGGACACGGTCGTCCTGCGCAAGGCCGGTGACGTCATCCCCGAGGTGCTCGGGCCGGTCGTCGACCTCCGCGACGGCAGCGAGCGCGAGTTCGTCATGCCGCAGGACTGCCCCGAGTGCGGCACGCCGTTGCGGCCGATGAAGGAGGGGGACATCGACCTGCGGTGCCCCAACGCCCGCTCCTGCCCGGCGCAGGTGCGCGGACGGGTCGAGCACATCGGCTCCCGCGGCGCCCTGGACGTCGACGCGCTCGGCGAGGTCACCGCCGCCGCCCTCACCCAGCCGACGAGCCCGGCGCAGCCGCCGCTCACCACCGAGGCCGGCCTCTTCGAGCTCGAGCTCGACGAGCTCGTGCCCATCGAGGTGGTCGTGCGCGACAACGAGACCGGGGAGCCGCGGGTGGACGAGCACGGCGAGCCCGTGCGCCGCCGCCCGTTCCAGCGGGTGGAGCTCACCTACCCGCCGGGCTACGAGGACGCGACACCGGCCGAGCGCCGCGCGGCAGGGGTGCGCAAGAACTTCCGCCGCGTCCACCCCTCCAAGCAGGCGCTCGTCCTCCTCGAGGAGCTGGAGCGCGCCAAGACCAAGGACCTGTGGCGCCAGCTCGTCGCCCTCAACATCCGGCACGTCGGACCCGTCGCCGCGCGGGCGCTCGCCGCGCACTTCGGCTCCCTCGACGCGATCCGCGCGGCGGAGCAGGCCGAGCTGGCCGCCGTCGAGGGCGTCGGCGGGATCATCGCCGACGCCGTGCGCGACTGGTTCGAGGTCGACTGGCACCGCGAGATCGTCGAGCGGTGGACGGCCGCCGGCGTCCGCTTCGCGATCCCCGGCCACCCCGGTCCCGGGGCCGCCGCGGAGACCGGGGGCGTGCTCGAAGGGCTCACCGTCGTCATCACCGGCTCGATCGAGGGCTACACCCGCGAGGGTGCCAAGGAGGCGGTCATCGCCGCGGGCGGCAAGGCCGCGACGAGCGTGAGCAGGAAGACCGACTACGTGGCCGCCGGCCCCGGTGCCGGGTCCAAGCTCGCCAAGGCCGAGGAGCTCGGGCTGCCGGTCCTGGACGCCGAGCAGTTCCGCACGCTCGTCGAGCAGGGGCCCGACGCCCTGGGCTGAGGCCACCGGGTCCACCCCTGGTCTGAGGGCGTGCCACCCCCGGTCAGCCCGGGGTCGGACGCCCGGTGTGGGACCCACCTGGCACCCTTGAGTCATGTGCGGTCGCTATGCATCGTTCCGGGAGGCGCAGGAGCTCGCCGACGCCTTCGACGTCGAGGAGATCGCGGAGGAGGCCGCCGCCGTCCACCCGTCGTTCAACGTCGCCCCCACCGACCGGGTGCGCGTCGTCCTGGAACGCTCGGACGGGCACGTGCGCCAGATGCACTCCGCCCGCTGGGGCCTGGTCCCGGCGTTCGCGGACGACCCCTCGATCGGGGTGCGGATGATCAACGCCCGGATCGAGACGGTCGCGGAGAAGAGCGCCTTCGCCAAGTCGCTGCGCGCCCGGCGCTGCATCCTGCCCGCCGACGGCTACTACGAGTGGCGCAAGGAGCCCGACGGCTCCAAGACGCCCCACTTCATCCACCGGGCCGACGCCGCACCACTCGCCTTCGCGGGGCTCTACGCGTTCTGGCGTGACCCGAGCAAGGACGACTCCGACCCCGCCCGCTGGCTGCTGTCGACGACGATCCTCACCCAGCCTGCCCGCTCCCAGCTCGCCGGCATCCACGACCGCGAGCCCGTCGTCCTGCGCGGCGACGCCGTGGCGCCGTGGCTCGACCCGTCGGTGACCGCGCCCGAGGAGGCCCTGGCGGCCATCGGCGCGGAGCGGCCGCAGCTGCAGTTCCACCGGGTGGGGCCGCGCGTGGGTAACGTCCGCGTCGACACCCCCGACCTCATCGAGCCCGTGGACTGACGGTGAGCACCTCCCCCACCGACTCCCCCTGGTCCTACCCGCCACCGCCCCCGCCGCCCGCGTCCTCCCAGCCCTGGGTGTCACAGGGCTCGACCATGCACGGCGCGCCACCACGCCTGCCCGAGCCGCAGCTGCGCGACACCAGCCGCACCGTGGACCTGCTCGTCGTCCTCCTGCTCGCGGTCTTCGTCGCGATCCCCTCGCTCATCGGCGGGGTCGGCACCGCCACCACCGGGTACGGCGCGTTCTTCGGGGCGCTGGCGTCCCTCGCCATGCCGGCCGCGCTGTTCTGGCGCCGCACGCGGCCGGTCCCCTCCGCCGTCGTCGTCTACGGGGCGGCGCTGGTCCACTTCGCGAGCGGCGCGCCGCTCATCGTCGCCGACGTCCTCATCTTCGTCGCGCTCTACTCGGTGACCGTCTACGGGCCGGTGTGGGCGGGGCGCACGGCCCTCGTCTCGGCCATCTTCGGCGGCCTGCTCCTCGCGACGTGGATCAGCGGGACGTCCGGTCCCGGCCTCACTGGTCGGTTCTGGCTCGACCTGTCTCCCGAGAGCCTCCTTCTCATCGCCGTCATCGGCGGCCTCATCGGGGCCGCGTGCCTCTTCGTGTGGGCGATGGGGCTGGTGCGCCGCAGCCGCCTCGCCCACACCGAGACGCTCGCCGAGCGCGCCCAGCGGCTGGAGATCGAGCGCGACCAGCAGGCCCAGATCGCCACCGCCGCGGAGCGCTCACGCATCGCCCGGGAGATGCACGACATCGTCGCCCACTCGCTGTCGGTCGTCATCGCCCAGGCCGACGGCGGGCGGTACGCGGCGGCGGCGGACCCCGACGCCGCCGTCCGCGCGCTCACGACCATCGCCGACACCGGGCGCGCGGCCCTCGCCGACATGCGCAAGATCCTCGGCGTCCTGCGCGCGCCGGGCGGGGAGGACGAGACCCACGGCGCGACGATGCCCCAGCCCATCGACGCCGACCTCGACGGCCTCGTTGAGCAGCTGCGCTCCTCGGGGCTCGACGTCTCGCTCATCCGCGTCGGCGACGCCCGCCAGCTGCCCCCCGGCCTCGGGCTCACCGTCTACCGGATCTGCCAGGAGGCGCTGACCAACGTCCTCAAGCACGGCGGTCCGGCCGCGAGCGCCACCGTCCTGCTCCAGTGGGCACCGCAGCGCATCATCGTCCAGGTCGAGGACACCGGCCGAGGCGCGGCCGCCTCGAACGACGGCGCCGGGCACGGTCTGCTCGGCATGCGCGAGCGGGTCATGCTCTTCGGCGGGACGCTCGAGACCGGCGCGAAGCCCGGGGGTGGCTACCGGGTGCGGGCGGAGATCCCGCTGCCCGGCGTCACGCCGCTCAGCCCACTCCCACCCCCGACGGCGCGAACGCCCCGCTGGCTCCGGCATCATGGCCCCAGCAGCAACGAAACGGAGTCCTGTGAGCACCGAGCCCATGCCCGCCGAAGACACCCCCATCCGTGTCGCCCTCGTCGACGACCAGCAGCTCGTGCGAGCCGGCTTCACCCTCGTCATCAACTCCCAGCCGGACATGGAGGTGGTCGCCGAGGCCTCCGACGGCGCGCAGGCGCTGCGGATGCTCAGCGCCTACGACGCCGACGTCGTCCTCATGGACGTGCGCATGGCCGGCATGGACGGGCTCACCGCCACCGAGCAGCTCACCGCGCAGGGCTCGGGCCCGAAGGTCGTCATCCTCACGACCTTCGACCTCGACGAGTACGTCATGCGCGCGATCAAGGTCGGAGCGAGCGGCTTCCTCCTCAAGGACGTCCCGCCGGAGGACATGCTCCAGGCCATCCGCACCGTGCACGCGGGCGACGGCGTCATCGCGCCGTCGTCCACCAAGCGGCTCATCGAGCACCTCGCCCAGGTCCTCCCGGACGAGCAGAAGGCCCCGCCTGCCATCCTCGACGCGCTCACCGAGCGCGAGCGTGAGGTCCTCGTCCTCATGGCCCGCGGGCGCAGCAACACCGAGATCGCCGCCGACCTCTTCGTCGCCGAGGCCACCGTGAAGACGCACGTCGGGCGGGTGCTCTCCAAGCTCGGCGCCCGCGACCGGGTCCAGGCGGTCGTCCTCGCCTACGAGACCGGGCTCATCACCCCGGGCTCCTAGCCCGTCCGCGCGCGCCCGCCCGCCCCAGGGGTGGACCCGCGGGTGGTGGCGTACGACCACGGGATGACCCGAGAACAGGCCCCCGGCAGGACGCAGGCACCGTGGTGCCGCCCGTAGCGTCGGTGACATCACCAGACGCGGCCCGTGGCCGCCCCACCCAGGAGGATCCCTGTGAGCAGCTCCCCCCGACGACCCGCGGTCCAGGCACGCGGCCTGAGCAAGGTCTACGGCAGCGGGGACGTCGCCGTCCACGCGCTCCGCGGCGTCGACGTCGCCTTCACCGCCGGTGAGTTCACCGCGATCATGGGGCCTTCCGGCTCCGGCAAGTCCACCCTCATGCACCTGCTCGCCGGGCTCGACGCGGCCACGGGCGGCCAGGTCGTCCTCGGGGACACCGAGCTCACCGCCCTGGGCGACACCGAGCTCACGCTGCTGCGCCGTGAGCGGGTGGGCTTCGTATTCCAGTCCTTCAACCTCCTGCCGATGTTCACCGCCCTGCAGAACATCACCCTGCCGTGCGAGCTCGCCGGCACCGCCCCGGACCAGGGGTGGCTCGACACCCTCATCGACACGCTCGGCCTGCGGGACCGGCTCACCCACCGGCCCAGCGAGCTGTCCGGCGGCCAGCAGCAGCGCGTCGCCATCGCCCGCGCCCTCATCACCCGCCCCGACGTCGTCTTCGCCGACGAGCCGACCGGCAACCTCGACTCCCGCTCCGGCGCCGAGGTGCTCTCCTTCCTGCGCACCAGTGTGCGCGAGCTCGGGCAGACGATCGTCATGGTCACCCACGACCCGGTCGCGGCGTCCTACGCCGACAGCGTCGTCCTCCTCGCCGACGGCCGCATCGCCGGCTCGATCGACAACCCGACCCCCGAGTCGGTCCTCGCCGGTCTCGACGCGCTGCGCACGGTGAACGCCTGATGCTCAGACTCACCCTCACCCAGATGCGCCGCAGCACCGGGCGCCTGCTCGCCGCGGGCCTGGCGATCATGATCGGCACGGCCTTCATCGCCGCGACACTCCTCGGCACCGCGGTCATCCGCGACACCACGTACTCGGCGGTCACCGCCGACATCGGAGACGCGGACGTCGTCGTCCAGTCCGGCGACGACCTGCTCACCCCCGAGCAGCTCGACGAGGTCCGGGCCCTGCCCGGCGTCTCCGTCGCCGACGGCCAGGTGACGATGTTCGGCTCGATCGTCGCCGGTGGGCGCCAGGACTGGTCGGCCGTCGACGCCGTCGGCTCCCCCGGCCTGTCCGGCGTCACCGTCCTCGACGGCACGCTCCCGACGGCGCAGGGCGAGGTCGCCCTCACCGCCTCCTCCGCCGACCGGCTCGAGGTCGAGGTCGGTGACGCACTGACGATGTCGACCGAGATCTACCTGCCGCCCCCGCCTGGCGCGAAGGACTCGATGCCCTTCGTCGACGCGGAGCTCACCGTCGCCGGCATCCTCCAGGACCCCTCTGCGCTCGTCGGCATGGGCAACACGGCGCTCGTCACCCCCGCCCAGCGCGACGCCTGGGTGGTGCAGGCGGACCGCGAGCTCGCCTTCAGCGAGATCCTCGTCCGCGCGGCGGACGGCGCGGAGCCGGCCGCCGTCGCAGCCGCGGTGTCCGCGGAGCTGCCGAATGCCGCCGTCCGGACGGGCGAGGAGTACGCCCAGCAGACGCTCCAGGACCTCACCGGTCAGGCCTACGCCCTCACCGCGGTCATCCTCGCCTTCGGCGCGCTGGCGATGTTCGTCGCCGCGATCGTCATCACCAACACCTTCCAGGTGCTCGTCGCCCAGCGCACCCACACCCTGGCCCTCCTGCGGGCCGTCGGCGCGACCAAGCGCCAGATCCGCCGCTCGGTGCTCACCGAGGCGCTCATCCTCGGGATCGTCGCCGGTGTCGCCGGGCTGGTCCTCGGCACCGCGCTCGCCCAGGGCGCCCTGTGGGTCCTGCACGCCCAGGAGCTGCCCTTCCCGGTGCCCAGCAACGTGACGATCACGGCGGCGGCCGTCATCGTCCCGATCGTCACCGGTGCCCTCGTCACCGTGCTGGCGGCGCTGTCCCCCGCGCGGGCAGCGACCGTGGTCTCCCCGCTCGCGGCGCTGCGTCCCCCTGAGCCGCCGGACCCGCGCGGCGCCTCCCGACTGCGCGTCGTCGCCTCGCTCGTCCTCGTCCTGGGCGGCGGCGCCATGGTGGCCGCGGCCCCGTTCCTCGCCGGCGCCGAGTCCATCGACGAGGAGACCGCCGTGCTCGGCGGGCTCGCCCTGGGGATCCTCGGCGGCTTCGTCTCCTTCGCCGGCGTCATGCTCGGGATGGTCTTCGTCGTCCCGACGGTCGTCCGTGGCCTGGGCGCGCTCGCCCGGCGGGCCGGTGGCGGCACCCCGGCGCGGATCGCCACCGCCAACGCCGTGCGCAACCCGCGCCGTACCGCGGCGACCGCCACCGCGCTCGTCATCGGCGTCACGCTCGTCGCGCTCATGTCGACGGGCGCGGTGAGCGCCCGGTCCAGTCTCGACTCGATGCTGCGCAGCCAGTTCCCCGTGGACCTCGTCGTCTCCTCCAGCGCCTGGGACCAGGAGACCGGCCTTCCCGGCGGGCTCACCCCCGCGCAGATCGAGACGGTCGAGCGCACCGAGAACGTCGAGGCCACGCTCGGCATCGCCGAGGCCCAGGCCACCTTCCAGACCCCGCAGGGGGAGATCGAGACCGGGGTCTCGCTCGTCGACCGCGCGGCCGCCGAGTCGATCATGCGGGACAGCTCGCTCCTCGACCTGCTCGGTGAGGACACGCTCCTCGTCGGCAGCGGCTGGGCCCGCGACGTCGGCCTCACCGACGGGCAGACGGTGACGCTGGGCGACGCAGACCTCACCCTCGTCGTCCAGGGCAACGGTTACACCGCCTTCGCCCCGCTCAGCCTGCGCGAGGCGATCGACCCGCAGGCGCCGGTCACCGAGCTGTGGGCGCGCCTGTCGGGCGAGGACCAGGCCGCGACGATCACCACGGTCTCCGACCGTCTCACCGAGGCCCAGGCGGTGGCCACGGCGCAGGACCCCGACGCGCGGTACGACACCCCCTACGTCGACGGGCCGGCCGCCCAGCGCGAGATCTTTGAGCAGGTCATCAACACGTTGCTGGCGATCGTCGTCGGACTGCTCGGCGTGGCCGTCGTCATCGCGCTCATCGGCGTGGCGAACACGCTGTCCCTGTCGGTCATCGAGCGGCGCCGCGAGTCGGCCCTGCTGCGGGCCATGGGCCTGACCCGCGGCCAGCTGCGCCGGATGCTCGCCGTCGAGGGCGTCTTCCTCGCCCTGGCCGGGGTGCTCATCGGGGCCGTCCTCGGGCTGCTCTACGGCTGGGCCGGCACCGCGGTCATCCTCGGCCGCTCAGGCGAGCTCGCGCTCGCCGTGCCGTGGGGGTACCTCGGCGCGATCGTCGTCGTCGCGCTCCTCGCCGGGTTCGCGGCCTCGGTGCTGCCCGCCCGCAGCGCCGTGCGCACCCCGCCGGTCGCCGCGCTCGCGGCCGACTAGACCCGTCGCCGCCGGGCTGGAGGGGCCGGCGCCGACGCACCGACGGACCCCGTCGTGTCCCTGGACGCGGCGGGGTCCGTTCGTGCTGTGGCGGCCCCTCCCCCACCCCGTGAGACTGGCGCCACACCGGCCGCGACGAGCGGCCCCCGACCCCGGAGGACCTCCCATGCCCCGTGCGCACGGTGTCACCGCCCTCGCGACCGCCGCCCTGCTCGCCCTGCCCCTCGCCGCCGGCGCCGCGCCGGCGCCCGACGACGGGCCGGGTCTCCCCCTCGGCGCGGCAGACCTGCAGGAGACCCGGCACACCGAGGCGGTGGCCCCGGGGGTCACGCTCACCCGGATCGTCCGCGGGGACGCCGAGGCGACCTACCCGTGGACGGTCGAGGTCTCGGTGCCCGCGGGCTCCGGCTCACCGGACCCCGACGCCCCCGCCACCGCGCTGCGCGACCGGGCGAGCGCCGAGGAGGTCGTCGCCGAGCTGCGTGCCGCCGGGCTCGACGCCCGCACCGAGGAGGTGCGCACGCAGCCCACCGTGGACTTCGCGGGCGGCAGCCTCGGCTGGCGTGTGCGCGTCGGCTCGTTCACCGACCGGGCCGCGGCGGACGCGGCCCGGGAGCAGGTCGTCGCCGCCGGGCACCGCGGCTCCACCCTGTCGACCGCGTGGGACGCCGACGGCGAGGAGGACCGCGGGCCGTGGCGGATCGACGTCCTCACCGTCGACCCGCGCCACTTCCGCGGCGAGCTCGCGGCGTCGGTCGGCCCGGACGTCGAGCGCCGCGAGACGACCTCCGAGCTCGCCGCCCTCTCCGGGGCCCTCGCGGCCGTCAACGGCGGGTTCTTCGTCCTCGACCCGCGGGCCGGCGCGCCCGGCGACCCGGCCGGGGTTTCGGTCGTCGACGGCGAGCTGCTCAGCGAGCCGGTCGGGGACCGGCCCGCGCTGCTGCTGCGACCCGACGCGCGGCGCACCGAGGTGGAGCGCCTCACGTGGGAGGGCGAGCTGCGCACGGGCGGAACCCGTCTCCCGCTCGACGGGGTCAACCGGGTGCCGGGCCTCGTGCGCAACTGCGGCGGGCTCGACGACCTGCCGACGTCCCTGCCGCTGCACGACACGACGTGCACCGACCCCGACGAGCTCGTCGTCTTCACCGGCACCTACGCCGCGACCACGCCCGCGGGCCCCGGTACCGAGGTGGTGCTCGACGCGGGCGGCCGGGTCGTGGAGGTCCGCGGGGAGCGCGGGGGCCCCGTGCCGGAGGGCGGGCGCACCGTCCAGGCCACCGGCGACCTCGCCCCGGTCCTGCGCGGACTCGTCGAGGAGGGCGGGCGGCTCGACGTCCGCACGACCCTGCACGACGAGGAGGGCCGACCCGTGCACCCCACCCGCTACCCCGCCGTCGTCAACGGTGGACCCGAGCTCGTGCGCGACGGCGCACGGCACGTCACCGTCGCCGCCGACGGCATGGTCCACCCGGACAACCCGAGCTTCTACTACGGCTGGGCGCACAAGCGGAACCCGCGCACCCTCGCGGGCGTGGACGCCCAGGGCCGCCTCGTCCTCGTGACCGCGGACGGGCGCAGCACCGACGCGCTCGGCCTGTCGATCCCGGAGGCCGCGGACGTCGCGGTCGGGCTGGGTCTGCGCGAGGCGCTCAACCTCGACGGCGGCGGGTCGACGGCGATGGTCGTCGGGGACCGGCTGCTCACCGTCCCGTCCGACGCCGCCGGGGAGCGGCCGGTGGGCGACGCGGTGCTCGTCCTGCCCGGGCGGTCCTAGGCGACCGCGCGGGGCGGGGTGGCGCTGCTGGTCCACTCCACCGAGCGCGGCAGGAGGATCCCCACCGTCACGGCCACCGGGAAGGCGACGAGGAGAGTCACGACCCACCACTCCAGCGCGCCGGCCTGCGACACCCCGGTGGCGAGGAGGAGCAGCTGCCACGTCACGACGGGCCCACGGCCCCACCGGTGGCGCTGGTAGAGCGCCCGGCCCGCGGCGACCAGCACGGCGCACAGGCCGAGGAACAGGGCGGCGAGCACGGCGGTGACGGCCCCTCCGGTGCTCTGCCCGCGGACCACCTCGAGGAGCATCCCGACGGTGAGCGCGAGGAGCGCCCCGACCTCCACGAGGAGGAGCAGCAGCGCGCTGAGAAGGGCGGTGGGCGGACGGACGGGCCGGTCGGAGGTCACGGTCCTGAGCGTACGTCCTACATCCGTGTGACGAAGGCCACTCCCCCCGGGAGGTGGTTGACCTCCGCCGAACCCTTGTCCCGGCACGGGCCGTCGTGTGAAGGTGGTGCACAGTCATTCTCCCGGACCGCCCCCCTTGCTCCATCAGGCGGTCCGCACGCGCCCAAGAAGGAGTTTCATTCATGGACTGGCGCCACACCGCCGCTTGCCTGACCGAGGACCCCGAGCTCTTCTTCCCGATCGGCAACACCGGCCCCGCTCTCCTGCAGATCGAGGAGGCCAAGGTGGTCTGCCGCCGGTGCCCCGTCGTGGACACCTGCCTCAAGTGGGCCCTGGAGAACGGTCAGGACGCCGGGGTGTGGGGCGGCCTGTCCGAGGACGAGCGGCGCGCTCTCAAGCGCCGCACCGCCCGAGCCCGGCGCGCGTCCTGACTCCCCTCGCCGCACTGAGCGTGCCCCCGGTGTCCCTCGCGACGCCGGGGGCTTCCTCGGTGTCCGCCGCCGACGACGGGGGCCTCTTCTCCGGGGTCGCCGACTACGCGGTCTCCCTCATGGAGACCCTCGGCGGGCCCGGCGCGGCCCTCGCGATCGCCCTGGAGAACCTCTTCCCGCCGATCCCCAGCGAGGTCATCCTCCCGCTCGCCGGCTTCACCGCCAGCCAGGGTGAGCTCGGCCTCGTCAGCGTCATCCTCTGGACGATCGCCGGCTCGGTCGTCGGCGCGCTCACCCTCTACGGGCTGGGTGCCGCGCTCGGGCTGCGCCGGCTGCGGGCCATTGCCGACCGGCTGCCGCTCGTCGACTCCCGCGACGTCGACGCCACCGACCGCTGGTTCCAGCGCCACGGCACCAAGGCCGTCTTCTTCGGGCGGATGCTGCCGATCTTCCGCAGCCTCATCTCCATCCCCGCCGGCATCGAGCGGATGAGCCTCCCGGTCTTCCTCGGGCTGACGACAGCGGGCTCGGCGATCTGGAACACGGTCCTCGTCCTCGCCGGGTACTACCTCGGCGAGCGGTGGCACGTGGTGGAGGAGTACACCGGCATCCTCCAGCTCGTCGTCATCGCGGGCATCGTGCTCGCCGTCGCGTGGTTCCTGTGGAGCCGCACCGGCCGCCGCGGGCGCGAGCGCCGGCAGCGCAGCCAGGCACCCGACGGCGACTGAGCGGGACGCGGCGGGCGAGCCGCCTCAGCGGGCCTCGGCGATCCGGGCCCGCACGGCGACCTCGGTCCCGCCGCCGGGAGCCGGCAGCCACTCGATGGTCCCGCCGAGCTCCCCGCGCACGAGCGTGGAGACGATCTGGGTGCCGAGGCCACCGAGGACGCTGCCCTCCTCCATGCCCTTGCCGTCGTCGCGCACGGTGACGGAGAGCTGCTCGCCCTCGCGGTCCGCGGTGACGACCACGGTGCCGCCCTCGGGCCCGAGCCCGTGCTGGACGGCGTTGGTGACGAGCTCGGTGAGCACGACGGCGAGCGCCGTCGCGTCGTCGGCCGGCACCTGACCGAAGCTGCCGCACACCTCGGTGCGCACCTGCCCCTCGCCCGCCGCGACGTCCGCCGACAGGCGCAGCACCCGGACGAACAGGGCGTCGAAGTCGACGATCTCGTCGATGATCTGGGAGAGCATGTCGTGGACGAGGGCGATCGTCGAGACGCGACGGATCGCCTCGCCGAGGGCCTCGCGGACCTCCTCGCTGCCCGAGCGGCGCGACTGGAGACGCAGCACCGCGGCCACGGTCTGGAGGTTGTTCTTCACCCGGTGGTGGATCTCGCGGATCGTCGCGTCCTTGGTGAGCAGCTCGAGCTCCTGACGGCGCACCTCGGTGACGTCGCGGCACAGGAGCACCGCCCCGCGCCGCTGACCGTTCTCCGTGATGGGGATCGCGCGGAAGGAGACGACGACGCCGTGCGCCTCGATCTCCGAGCGCCATGCCGCCTTGCCGGTCATGACGACGGGCAGCGACTCGTCGACCGGGCCCTCGCCGTCGATGACCTCGGTGACGGCCTCGACGAGCACCTTTCCGGTGAGGTCACCGATGATCCCGAGCCGGTGGAAGCACGACAGTGCGTTCGGGCTGGCGTAGAGCACCTCGCCGTCCAGGCCGAGGCGGAACAGGCCGTCCCCCACGCGCGGGGCGCCGCGCCGCGAGCCCGACGGGGTCTCGGGCTGGGGGAACTCCCCGCGGGCGACCATCGCGCAGATCGCGTCGGCGGCCTCGACGTAGTTGAGCTCCAGCCGGCTGGAGGTGCGGGTGATGCCGAGGTTCGCCTGGCGGGAGACGACGGCGATGGTCCTGCCCTCGTGGACGACGGGGATCGCGTCCTCACGCACGGCGTGGGAGCCGATCCAGCGCGGCTCGGTCGCCCGGACCGGGACCTGGCGCTCCATCGCCTGGCGCAGCAGGCGGCGGCGTCCCGCGGGGATGAGCCGGCCGACGACGTCCTCGTAGTAGACGGTGGCCCCGGTCGAGGGACGGCAGTGGGCGACGATGAGGAAGTCCTCCTCGCCCATCGGGATGCACAGGAGGAGGTCGGCGAACGAGAGGTCCGAGACGACCTGCCAGTCACCGACGAGCTGGTGGAGCCACTCGATGCTGTGCGGGTCCAGCCGCGACCTGTCCTGGATGAGTTCGCTGAGCGTCGACACCCTGCCAGCGTATAGCGCGGCCCGCCGCGAACCCGGCGCCCGCGCGGCGCGGCGGCTAGGCTGGGACCTCCCACCGACTGGAGGAATGCACAGTGCGCTTCGACGCGACGATCGACTACCCGGCCGACGTGCGAGCGGTGGCCGCGATGCTCGCCGACGACGGCTTCGTCCGCCGCAAGATCGAGGCGTCCGGCGCCCTCGACGCCTCGTGCGAGATCCTGCGTGAGGGCGAGGCGTTCACCGTCACCACCCGCCGCAAGATGCCGACCGACCAGGTGCCCTCGCGCTTCCGCTCGCTCGTCGGGCAGAGCCTGGACGTGCGGCTCGTCGAGGCGTGGGGCGCCCCGCAGGCCGACGGCAGCCGCAGCGGCACCCTGGCGCTCGACATCGCCGGCGTCCCGGTGCGGGTCAACGGCCGGATGTCACTCACCCCCGCCGGCGAGGGCGCCGCCCAGTCCTACTCCGGCGACGTCACCGCCTCGATCCCGCTCTTCGGGAAGCCGATCGAGAAGGCCGCCGCCGACGCCGTCGACAAGGTCCTCGCCGTCGAGCGCAGGATCGGCCTGGAGTACCTCGCCGGCCGCTGACCCGCCACCCGGTTCCCCCGGCAGGACGGCTGTCCATGGGGGAGGATCGGGGAGTGAGCGAACTCGACGAGGTCCAGGTCGTCGCCGCCCGGATCCAGGAGGCCATGTCCGCTGTCGTCGTGGGCAAGGACCGCGTCGTGCGCACGGCGGTGACCGTGCTCCTGGCCCAGGGCCACCTCCTCGTCGAGGACGTGCCCGGCGTCGGCAAGACGCTGCTCGCCAAGGCGCTGGGGCGCAGCATCGACTGCTCGGTCCAGCGCGTCCAGTTCACCCCGGACCTGCTGCCCAGCGACGTCACCGGCGTGAGCGTCTTCAACCAGGACGCGCGGACCTTCGAGTTCCGCCCCGGTGCGGTGTTCGCCAACATCGTCGTCGGGGACGAGATCAACCGGGCCTCCCCCAAGACGCAGTCCGCCCTGCTCGAGGCGATGGCCGAGGGGCAGGTGACCGTCGACGGCACGACCTACCGGCTCGAGGAGCCGTTCATGGTCATGGCCACCCAGAACCCCATCGAGATGGAGGGCACCTACCCGCTGCCCGAGGCGCAGCGCGACCGGTTCATGGCGCGCATCGAGATGGGCTACCCCGACCCGGCGGCGGAGCTCGCGATGATCGGCTCGCACTCGGAGACCGACCCGCTCGACGAGCTCGAGCCGGTGACCGACTCCGCGACGGTGGCGCGGCTCGTCCAGGCGGTCCGGCGGCTCTACGCGAGCCCCGCCGTGCTCCAGTACGTCGTCGACCTCGCCGTCGCCTCCCGCCACCACCCGCGGCTGCGGCTGGGCGTCTCGCCCCGGGCCGCGCTCCACCTCGTGCGCGCCGCCCGCGCCCACGCCGCCCTGGCCGGGCGTGAGCACGTCCTGCCCGACGACGTCCAGCGCCTCGCCGTGCCCGTCCTCGCCCACCGGGTCATCCTCAGCAACGACGCCCGGCTGGCCCGGGACACCGCCGAGCAGGTCCTCACCGACCTGCTGCGCGAGGTGCCCGTCCCCGCGGGAGTCCGATGAGCCGACGACCGCGCCTCACCGGCCGAGGACAGGTCTTCCTCGCGCTGGGGGTGGTGGTCGTCGCGCTCGGCACGCTGCTCGGCTTCCCGGACATCACCCGGGCGGGCGTGCTCCTCGTCTGCCTGCCGGTGCTCGCCGTCCTCGTCGGGTGGCGTCCCGCGCCGCCGGTGACCTTCCAGCGGCTCGTCGACCCCGCGCTCGTCGCCCCGGACCAGCCGGCCCGCGTCGAGCTCTCCTTCCGCGGGCGCGGCCAGCGGCTCAGCCCGCTCCAGGTCGCCGAGGAGCAGGTCGACCCGCTGCTCGGCGCCCCCCACCGCTTCCTCCTGCCGCGGATGGACCCCGGTGAGCGGCACCTCGTCACCTACACGGTCTCCTCACCGTTCCGCGGCGCCCACAAGCTCGGTCCGCTGCGGCTGGAGCGCCACGACCCGTTCGGGCTGACGACCGCCACCCTCGCGCTGCCCGGCGCCGGGCAGGTCCTCGTCCTGCCGCGCATCGAGCCCCTCGGCGCGGACCGGGTCCGCGGGGGCGGGGTGGGCCGCGAGGGGCAGGTGCCGCACATGGTCGCCCTCCACGGGGAGGACGACGTGAGCATCCGCGCCTACCGGGACGGTGACGACCTGCGCCGTGTGCACTGGCCGACCACCGCGCACCGTGGCGAGCTCATGGTGCGCCAGGAGGACCGTCCGGCGCGCCGCCGCGCCGTCCTCCTCCTCGACCCGCGCGCCGCGGCGTACCGGCACGCCGCGGAGGCCTTCGAGTGGGCGGTGCGCGCCGTCGCGTCGGTCGCGGTGCACCTCGCGCAGGACGGCTACGCGGTCCACGTCGTCGGCGCGGGAGACCCGTCCGCCACCCAGCTGGGCACCCTCCTGCGCGAGCTCGCCGTCGTCGAGCCCACCGCCCGCGACCTCACCACCCACGTGCGCGAGGCGCACGCGCTCACCTCCGAGGGCGCCGTCGTCGTCGCCGTCGTCGCCGACCGCGACCCCGAGACGGTCCTCACGCTCCCCGCGGTCCGCTCCCCCGGGAGCCTGGGGGTGGCCCTCGTCCTCGACACCCCGTCCTTCGCCGACGTCCTGCCCTCCCCGCGCGCCGACGACGGCCCTCTCGCCCCCCTGTTCACCGCGGCCGGGTGGCGCACCCGCACGGTGCGCCAGGGCGAGACCGTCGCGGCTGCCTGGGCCGTGGCCACGCGCGGCCTGGACGGGCTGCGGCCGGGCGTCCCGGCGGGGCTGCGATGACCGCCGACTGGCCCGCCGCCGTGGCCCGCGGACGGTGGGTGGACTCCCTGCTCGCGGTGGGCGCGGTCCTCGCCGTCACGTGGCCGATCGGCGGCCTGCTGTCCACCCGCCCGTGGACGGTGCCGCTCGTCGCGCTGCTCCTGCTCCTCGTCGTCGTCGGCTCCCTCGTGCGCGCCGC